>JBIKVM010000272.1:0-3263 GCA_044356825.1 Limisphaerales bacterium | reverse complement strand
CCAGCAGCCGGAGAAGGCTTGTCAGCGTCGTATGCGTCGGCACCGCGCCATAGGTCGCGACATGGCTGCCGATGACCAACCGCGAGAAGCGCTGAGCGCGGGCGATGTAGCGATGATCCGTCAGCGTGATGACGTTCATCCGCGAGGTGCGGGCATAGGCCGTCAGCGCCGACTGGAACTTCGGCCGCGGTTCGAGCGTCAGCAGCAAGAGCACGTCGCGCGGCCCCGTCATCGCGAGGTCTTCGGCCCATGCGCCCGGGCTTGCCGCCAGGACATGAACATCGGGCCGCAGCCGGGCAAAGGTGACGCGAGCGAGGCGCGCGAGCCCCTCCTCCGCCCCGAAGCCCATGCACCACACACGGGGTGCATCCAGGATCAGGCGCGCGGCCTCTGTCAGGAGGTCGGGGCGCATCTCCTCGAAGGTGCGGGTCAGGTTCAGCACTTCCAGTTCCAGGTGGTCGGCGATCGACCTGCCGAGCGCGCCAGGTTCGGCCGCCGTCTGGGAATAGGCATAGGGCTGGGTGCGGTTCCTCTCTTCGCGCGCCTGGGTGCGGGCCTCGTCGAAATCGGTATAGCCGAGGTTGCGAAAAAACCGCGCCGTCGTGGCCTTGGAGACCCCGGCGAGCGACGAAAGCTCGGTCGCGCTGTGGGTGTCGATCAGTGTCTGATTCTCAAGCAGGAGAACGGCCAAACTTTGCTCGGACTTCGTCAGCCGAGAAATTCGTTCCTGAATTCTGAGCGTTAACCGCGTCGCCATGTGCCTGTTTGTTGCGCATTTGCGCGCTTGATTTTATGAAACTGTCGTTTCAATCTGATGAAACAGCGAAACGAGACAGGTCGATCATGTCGAAATCGAAGATCATCCGCCAGCAGATTTGGTCGAAGCTCTACCATGTGGCCAAACCCGACACGCGGTTTCACCTGAACTTTGCCGAGGTGATCCCCGATTTCGAAGGGTCCGAGGTGGCGACCGGGCATCTGGTGACGATGCCGGCCTATCAGGAGACGCGTTTCGCCTTCATCACGCCGGACAACTGCCTTGTCGACCTGCGCCGCCGCATGATCGCCGCCGGAAAGCCCTTCGTGATGTCGACCTACGGAATCTATCGCGGCTTCCTGCTGATGGAGCCGGGCATGGTGCCCGAGGGGGCCGAACTCTATGCGGCCTGGCTCGACGGGATGGAGCATTTCGCGCGCCCCATCACCCTCGAAGAAGTGGCGCGGCGGGGGCGGTTCGACTTCATGGTCACCGGAGCCTCGGCGGTATCGGTGGACGGGGTGCGCTTCGGCAAGGGTCATGGGTTCTTCGATCTCGAATGGGGCATGTTCACCGACCTGGGCCTGGTGGACGAGACGACCCCGGTCGTGGCCGTCGTCCATGACTGCCAGATGGTGCAGGAGACGCTGACCCCATCCGAGACAGACATCCTCGTCGACTGGATCGCCACGCCGTCGGGACTGCACAAGGTCGAACGCCGTGCAAAGCGTCCGTCGGGCGTGAAGTGGAACCTGCTGGACCCCCAGCAGATCGCACAGACGCCGCCGCTGCAGGAATTGCAGCGGGTGAAAGGAATTGCCTGAAGAACTCATCCCCTCCCACAAACAACAGGACCGCCGCCATGAGAGTTTCACTGTCCCGCCGTTCGTTCCTTTCCGCAACTGCCGCCGCTTCGGCCCTGCCGCTGCTGCCGCGCATGGCCCGTGCCGCGTCGCCCCTGACGATGCAGGCGGCATGGATCAACGACGCCGAATTCGCAGGATACTTCCTCGCGATGGATCAGGGGTATTATGCCGCCGAGGGCCTCGATCTGACCTATCTGCCGGGCGGTCCGGATGTCATTCCGGAAAGCACCATCGTGGCGGGGCGTGCGGACCTTGCGCTGACGACGCCCGACACGACGGTCAAGGCGATCACGGATCAGGGCGCGAAATTCAAGATCATCGGCGCGCAATATCAGAAGAACCCGATCGGCATCGTCAGCCTGAAGAAGGCACCGATCACCAGCCCGGCCGAGATGGTGGGCAAGACCATCGCCGTCCCGCCCGTCAACACGATCAGCGTGGAGGCCGTCCTGGCCGCCAACGGCATCGACCGGGCAAGCGTGAACATCGTGCCCTATGCCTACGACCCCACCCCGCTCATCAAGGGCGAGATCGACGCAAGCCTCGATTTCACGACCAACGTCCCCTACACCATCGCGCAGGCGGGCGAGGAGGCGACGTCATTCCTGCTCTATGATTTCGGCTACACGATCTATAACGACACGGTCGTCGTGACCGAGGATGTCCTCGCGACCAAGCGCAAGGAGCTGGTTGCGTGGCTCCGGGCAAGCCGGAAAGGCTGGGACGAGAACTTCGTCGATCCCGCCGCGTGGCCGCCGAAATGGGCCGAGACCCATTTTGCAGGCACGGGCCGGACGATCGAGAACGAGATCTACTTCAACATCGCGCAGATGCCGCTCATGGTCGCGGAGGGCGGCATCTTCTCGATGAGCGAGGAAGGCATCGCCGCGAATATCGAGGCGCTGTCCAAGGTCGGCATAAAGGCCACGCGCGAGATGTTCGACACGACGCTTCTGGAAGAAATCTGATGACGGCACCCGCAGGGATCGCACTGTCCGGCCTGTCAAAGACCTTTGCGGGTCGTGGCAAGCGGGTCGAGGCCCTGCGGGATGTCACCCTCGCCTGTCCGCCCGGCAGCTTCACCGCGCTGATCGGGCCGTCGGGTTGCGGCAAGTCCACCATCCTGCGCGCCTCTCTGGGGCTGGAGCCCCTGGACGCGGGCAGGGTGGAGATCGCTGGGCAGCCCCCCGCGCAGGCGACCGCCGCGGGGATTACCGGCGTCGCTTTTCAGGATTCGGGGCTGCTGCCCTGGCGGAGTGTCGCGCGGAACATCGCCTTGCCGCTGGAGGTTCTCGGGCGGGATGTCGGACCCGCCAAGGGCCGCATCCGCGACCTGATCGCCCTCGTGGGCCTGAACGGGTACGAAGACGCCTTGCCGGGCGAATTGTCGGGCGGAATGCGTCAGCGCGTGGCCATCGCCCGTGCGCTGGTCAGCGAACCGCGCGTGTTGTTCCTCGATGAACCCTTCGGCGCGCTCGACCAGATCCTGCGGCGCCAGATGAACATCGAATTGCAGCGCATCTGGGCCGAGACCGGGGTGACGACCCTGCTTGTCACCCACGGGATCGACGAGGCGGTCTTCCTTGCCGACCGGGTGGCGGTGATGCAGGCCAACCCGGGGCGGATATTGGAGGTCGTGG
>JBIKVM010000071.1:0-12105 GCA_044356825.1 Limisphaerales bacterium | reverse complement strand
TGCTGCACTGGACGCTGGAGCACGACGCCGAAACGGGCGTCCTGCTCCGGCGCACGACGCTGGAGCATACCGGGGGGGCGCCGATCGACATCAGAGGCGCGCTCAGCTTTTCAACCCAGATCGTCGGCGAGATCCGCGAGATCCGTTACGTGACCGGCTCCTGGTCTAGCGAAGGCCAGGTCAGGACGATCCGCCCGGACAATACACCGATCCTCATGGAAAGCCGCTCGGGCAAGACCGGTTTCGAATATCAGCCCTGGCTCGCCGCAACCGTGGGCGAGGCGACTGTCCTGATTCAGCTTGGCTGGTCCGGCAACTGGCACATGCACGCGCGGCACCGCGATGATGGACTTTTCGTCTCGGGTGGCCTGCCGGAAGTCGCGTTCCAGACCGAGTTGCGCGCCGGCGAGGTTTTCGAACTGCCGACCGTGACGCTATTGCGCGTTGAGGGCGATCTGAACCTGGCAACGCAGAAACTGCACGCCCATCGCCGCGCGCAGCAGGCAGCCGGGCGTCCCCTTGTGCCCGTGCAATTCAACAGCTGGTACCCCTTCCCGGGGACGTCACGCGTGCAGGACCTCAAGGACCTGCTTCCTCTTGTCGCGCAATTGGGCTGCGAGGTCTTCGTGCTTGACGGCAGCTGGTTTCAGAACGAGGCCTCCGTCCCCGGGGACAATCCCTTCGAACTGACCGGCGACTGGATGGTTCACAATGAAAGCTTCCCGAACGGACTGAAGGAACTCAGCGATGCTTACCGCAGCCACGGGCTGGGCTTCGGAATCTGGTTCGAGCCCGAAAGTGTCGGCTACACCGGAAAGCTGCACAAGACACATCCCGAGTGGTTCCATCGGGTCAACGGCATTGCGCGATCTGGACGCCAGAGGGGGATTCTGAACCTTGGGATCGATGCCGCGCGCGAGCATGTGCGCGACACCATTCTGTCGATCCTTCGGGATACGGGGGCCAGCTGGATCAAATGGGACTTCAACGAAGATCTGTTGCGCGGTGGTTGGGCGCCCGAGATCGACAGCGATCTGTCGCGGCTCGATCCCGTGGTTGCGCATTGTCGCGGTGTCCACAGGCTGCAGGAAGAGTTGAGGGCGGCCTTGCCGGATCTGGTGATCGAGATGTGCGCCTCGGGTGGCGGGCGGTTCGATGCCGAGACTCTGCGTCGGGGCAACACCCAGTGGATGAGCGACGAATGGCGGCCTCTCCGTAACCTGTCCATCCACTTCGGGCTCCAGCTCTGCCATCCCCCGGAACTGTGCAACGACTGGCTGATCGAATGGCCGCCGGGCGATGTTCCCTATGCCAAGGAGGCCGAGGCCGACGAGCGTGGTGATCTCTTGTTCCGTCTGCGCATCGCGATGCTGGGCAGTTTCGGCATCAGCGCCCGCGTCGCCGCATGGTCGGACGAGGAACGGCGCGCTGCAGCCGCAGAGGTGGCTTGGTACAAGGCCATTGCGCGCCCACTGGTGCAGGATGGCCAGCAGTTCATCCTGACGGCACAGCCGAGCCTCGAGGGCCTTGGCGGATGGGCCGCAATGGCCCATGTCGCGGCGGACGGCGGTCGTGCCATTGCCTTCGTCTTCCGCCTGGAAGCGTCGGACGACGCGTTCCGTCTGCGCCTGCCCGGGCTGGAGCGTGATGCAAGCTACCTCGCCACGCTTTCCGACGGCCGGACCCTACGGTTGACGGGCGTAGAGGCGGAGGCAGGCATCACCCTGACGCTCGACGCGCCCTACAGGTCTGAACGGATCGCATTTGAACGTCTGGGCTAGCGCCGGATCGGCGGGCCCGGACCAGGACAAGACTGGATTGCAGGAAGGGAGGAAGACTTGGGACGACTTGCAGGCAAGACCGCCTTGGTGTCTGGCGGGGCGACGGGAATGGGCGCGGCGACCGCCAGGCTTTTTGCGGCAGAGGGTGCAAGGGTCGCGATCATCGACCACAATGCAGAGACAGGCGCCGAGACCGCCGATGCGATCCGCGCCACGGGTGCCGAATGCCACGCCTATTCCGCCGACGTGTCCGATGAGGAGCAGGTTGTCGAGGCCGTGGGCCGTGCTCAGAAAGCCTTCGGTGACTTTGACGTGTTATTCAACCATGCCGGATCCGTCGTGGTAAAGCCATTTCTCGAACTGACCGTGACGGACTGGGACGGCCCCCATGCCGTCAATGTCCGATCCATGTTCCTTGTGACGCGCGCCGTTTTGCCCGGCATGATCCGCCGAGGTGGGGGGGCCATCGTCTGTACCTCGTCGATATCGGGCGTCTGCGCCGCCCCGAACGAAGTTCTCTACGACACGACGAAGGGGGCCTGCCACATGTTCGCCCGCGCCATCGCCGTGGAGTTCCGGGACAGGGGAATCCGCTGCAACGCCGTGTGTCCGGGCTTCGTGCGGACGCCGCACGGCGAGCGGGAGCTTGCGGCACTTTCCTCGCTTGGCGCGGATGTATCCGACGCTGCCATCTCGTCCAAGCAGGGGCGAGTGGGTCGGCCCGAAGACATCGCCAAGGCCGTCCTGTTCCTCGCCTCCGACGAGTCCGCCTTCATCACAGGAACCCATCTTTATGTGGACAACGGGTATATCGCGGCGCTGTAATTCCGGTCGGTCGAACTTTCGGGTCCTGGTGGCATGATCCGGCTGCAGTCCACATCGCTTCGCGTCGAGGTGCAACCCGAGGGCGGGCGCGTGACCTCTGTCGTCGATTTGCGGTCGGGGCGGGAGTGGATCGATGTCTGGGGGACAAGCCCGGCCGTAGGTGACATGGACTATGACCAGTCCCGCGCCGGGGGGTGGGACGAGTGCTTCCCCAGCATCGCAGCATCGGCGGCCGGTCTTGCCCCATGGGGCGCATTGAGGGACCACGGGGAGATCTGGGGCCGACCTCCGACGCATTACACGTCCGGTGGCCTGTCTTGCGATATGACCTGGATGGTGGAGCCAGTCCGGTTCCGCCGCTCCCTGAGTCTCGCCGATGCTTCGATCATCGCTGACTATCGGGTTGAAAACACCGGGGCTCAGAGCGTGCCCTGGCTCTGGAGCCAGCACGCCCTTCTGAAGACCCAGCCCGGAGACGTCGTGTGCCTGAAGGGTCACGGGCCATTCCTTCCGGCCTGGACATCGGACCCCGAGATATTGGCCTCGTTTCCCCGCGCGCTTCTGAAAGCTGGGGGGGCAAGTGTGCCTGCAGCTTTTGATGCGCTTCGGCCCTCTGGCGCGGGATGGGCAGCAAAACTCTTCGCGGAGGCCCGTGGTGAGGTCATCGCGCGCCTGGAGTCGAACCGGGGAGCCATCGAGTTCCGATGGCTCAATAGCAGCCCCGCGCAGTATGTCGGGCTGTGGATCAACAACCGCGGCTGGCCGGCGGATGGCGATTTGACCCATGTGGCTTTCGAACCGACGACCTGCCCCTGCGACGGGCTGGAGGACGCGGCGCGTCAGGGGCTGGCACCCGTCCTGAGCCCGGGGCAAAGCTTGGGGTGGACCATCGAAATCCGTCTGGAAGCCGACATGCCCAAGGGAGGGCGGGATGTCTGACAGGATGGAGGGGCAGCACGTCATGGTGACCGGAGGCGCAAAGGGCATCGGCGCCGCCATCGTGCGCAAGGTGTTGCGGGAAGGTGGGCTGGCATCGGTCATGGACATCGATGCGGCCGCTTTGGGCGCGATGGCGCACGAAACAGGGCAAGCGGGCCGCCTTGGCCTCTTCAAGGTCGACATCACCGATTTAGACGCGCTGAAAGAGGCTCATGCGCAAGCCGTTGCCCGCAGCGGCGAAATCACGGCGCTTGTGAACAATGCGGGCCGCAACTCCTATGCCGATCCGGTTACCATGACCGAGGATCAATGGGAGGCCGTCTTTGCCATCGACCTCAAGGCGGCCTGGTATTGTGCGAAACTCGTCCTGCCAGCCATGATCGCGCAGCGACGGGGCGCGATCCTCAATATCGCGTCAGTCCATGCGGACCAGACCTTCAAAGGGTACTTCCCGTATGCCGCGGCGAAATCGGGGCTAGTGGGGCTGACGCGATCACTCGCCCTCGAAGTCGCAGAGCACCAGGTCCGGGTGAATGCGCTTTCGCCGGGCTGGACGGCGACAGAACTGGTGCGCGACTATCTTTCGAATGCCCCGGCAGGCACGCTCGATAAGGTTCTCGAGGTTCATCCCATGGGCCGTATCGGAACGCCGGACGAAGTCGCGAATTGCGCAGTGTTCCTCTTGTCCGATGAAGCCTCGTTTGTGACGGGGGCGCATTGGCGTGTGGATGGCGGTATCGGCGCGCGCTTCGCGGGCTGAGGCCGGCCCGTTGGCTGCCGGTCACCGCGCCGCCGACGCCTCCGCGACCACCTCGCCCAAAACAGCCTTGAGATACCCGCGATGGGACAGGCAGCGGCTCGCGGCTTCGGCATGCCGTTGCCGCAGTTGCGCAGCGAGGCCGGCAACCCCAGTCCCGGACTGGGGAAGCCCCCCAAGGAACGCGCGGGCCGCTGGTTTGCGAATGAGGCCCAGTCCCGCCAGGACCGGGACGTGAAGTTGCTCCTGGACATGGGGCAGATTGCCGGGGAGCCGGACAAAATCCGCCGCAACGGGCATCCTGCGGCGCCACGACGACAGGCGGTGCCGGTTCACCTCGAGAATGAAGGACCGCTGGACCTCCTGCCAGAAGGGCTCAGTCCGGCGGCTGACATAGTGCAGATTGATGAAGTCCCGGAAATCGTCGACCTGGCGCGCGACGAAGCGATTGTAGTCGCGCCGCGCCTCATCAACGGCACCGGGAGTCCAGAGGGCATGGAGGCATCTTTCGGTGAAGTGCATCATCTGGACGATGGTGCCATGAATGGACGTCGCCTCAAGAGGTTCAAGGAAGCTGGACGACAGGCCGACCGCGAGACAGTTGCCGACCCAGGCCTCCTCGAGCCGACCGGCGTCGAACTTCAGGTCGTTGCGCGGCTCTATCCGCCGCCCAAGTACCCGTTCGATCTCGCGCTGTGCGCCATCGGGATCGAGAAAGTGGTCAGAGTAGACATATCCGCAGCCAAGACGCTCTTGCGTGGGGATCGCCCACATCCAGCCGGCCGATTGTGCAGCTGCAAGCGTGTAGGGCGCAATGTCGCGGGCGGGGTCATGGTCGAGCCAGAAGGGCATGGCCCGGTTGGCAGGCAGTTCCGCCGCATAGCTGTGCCACGCCCCCCGCATGCAGCCCAGGATCAGCGCGCGCCGGAATCCGCTGCAATCAATGAAGAAATCCGCCTCGATCCGCTTGTCGCCATCAAGCAACAGCGCCTTGACGTCGCCGGTCTGGGGGTCGCGGTCGGCCCCGACCATTCGCGCATCGATATGCGCCACGCCTCCGGCCTTCTGGCGCAGCCACAAGCCGACGCGGGCCTGGTCGAAATGGAACGCATAGTCGAAAGGGCTTACCGGCTGCAGTTCGCCAAGGCGGCCGGACACCCAAGGTACGCCATCACGACGCATCAGATGGCCAAAAAGATGGCTGTCCGCAAGTGGATGACCGCTGGCGACCGCTTGCGCATGAATTCCAACCGCAAGGTCTGCCCTGTGCTTCTCGTGACGCTCCGGAATGTGATGGGGTTCGTCGATCGGAGCGTTGTAATGGTCCGCCGCGGTCGCCCAGCCCTGGTGACGGATGCCCAGCTTCACCGTCGCGCCAGTGCTGCGGGTGAACTCGCCTTCGTCCAGCCCGAGGCGCCTCAACATCAGCCGAAAGACGGCTGTGGTCCCCTCACCGACACCAATGGTCGGGATCGAGCTGGATTCGACCACCGAGACCTTCAGCCTCAGGCCGTTCATTTGCGTAAATCGCTGGAGCATCAGCGCCACGAGCCAACCCGCGGTCCCGCCGCCGAGCACGGCAACACTTCGAGAGGGCGCGGCTGGCCCGGGCGCGTGCATCATCTTGCAACTCCACACATGTCTGCCACCGGTGAGACGACTTCTCCTGAATTTTTTATACTATTTAATGATCCATATCAAGCTTGGTTATAGAATTGCAGTGGTGAGGGTTCTGGTCTAGCTTTCACCTGCCGGTCGTGCGACGCTACGAGCATGGCGCCATGCGCGCTGGTGGCCAGGAGAGTTCGACCCAACATGCCCAGAAGCGTAGAAGGCCCCGGCACGCCGGCTGAAACTGCATCCGCCGGCGGCGGACAGGATGCCGATGGCTCGATCAGAAGCCGGATCACGCGGGATCTCGCTAAGCGCGTGCTTTCGGGCGAGTTCCCGCCCGGCTCGCGCCTTCCGGTCGAGGCGGACCTGATCGAGGCGCTGGGTGTGTCACGAACCGTCATCCGCGAAGCGGTGCGAACCATCGCGGCGAAGGGCATCGTCGTTTCCCGCAAGAAGGCAGGAACAATCGTTCGGCCAATGCAAGAATGGAACCTGCTCGACCCGGATGTTCTTCAATGGCTCGATGCTGTCCATCTTGGCCGGACCTACATGAAGGACGTGAGCGAGGCCCGGCTTATCTTCGAGCCAAAGGCAGCTAGGCTTGCCGCCTTGCGGGCGTCACAGGCTGAAATCACGGCGATTGCAGATGCGTACCGCCGGATGCGGTCTTCGGCTCGGGATGACCTGGAGGGTTACACCGAAGCGGACATGGCGTTTCATCGGTCGATCCTCAAGGCATCGCACAACCATGTCCTCAGCCAGCTGGGAAATGCCATCAGTGCAGCCTTGCGCCGCCTGCTGCGGACTTCGGTGGAATCGACGGGCGACTACAGCAGGGGCATCCGCGCACACGGAGATGTCCTGGCCGCGATTCGGAACCGCAACCCCGATGAGGCGGAACAGGCGATGCGGTCCCTCATTTCTGTATCGGTCATGGATCTCTCGCTGTCCGATCTCGAGGGCTGAACTCTCCCGGCGGCTACGGCCTCCGCCATCCAGGGCATCTCCAGATCCAAGTGGTACCGCGCGGGTGGCGGTGGTCCTTCCCGCATGCGCTCTGTCCTTGCGATAAGCAGTCGGCTGGAGCGAATAAAGTATGATCAGAATTGACTACCATTTAATGTATGATATTATCTCGAGGCCGGAGGAATCGCTTTCATGGGAGGAGCGTAGAATGACCCGAGCAACTACCCTGTTCTGCAGTACAGCCATGCTAGCCGGGGTTACGATCCTGGCGGCCCCGATTCACGCTCAAGAAACCTGGCCGGGCCGTGTTCCGGAAGCTCCGCAGCTGGACCAGAGAGGCGAAATCAAGCTTCTGCCCTACGATGCAATCCAGTCCTTCAAGTCCTTGCCGTCCTACAACGAGCCGGCGTGGGTCACCGAGTTGGTAAAGGCCGGAAAGCTGCCCCCCATCGAGGAGCGCTTGCCCCGCGAACCCCTCGTCTTTGGTGACGCTGTCCTCCAGGACGGGATTGGCAGCTACGGCGGCGTCTTTCGGCACGTGATCGGTGGCCGCCCCCAAGGGTGGAACTGGGCCGCAGGACAGCATCACGGCTGGGGTGGCGTCGAGTACACGGTTCAGGAATGCCTGACGCGCACCGGGCCGATGTACATGTTGGACGACAGCCGGGTCGAACCCCTGCCGAACCTCGCCCGCAGCTGGGAATGGTCGGAAGATGGCCACAGCCTGACGATGCACCTGATCGAAGGTGCGCGCTGGTCGGATGGAGATCCGTTCGACGCCGACGACATCATGTTCCATTGGGAGAAGATCGTCCTCAACAGCGAAATTCCGTCGGTGATGACGGCATCGACGCTGGGGGAAGGCACGGCCCTCGAAAAGGTCGACGATTACACGATCCGCTTCACCTTCAAGGAAAAGCGGCCGCTGCTCATGCTCTACAGCATGGCCTGGCGGAACTTCTGCCCCGGGCCGGAGCACATTCTGCGCCCTCTGCTGCCCGAGAATTCAGGTATGACGGTGCAGGAATTCACCGAGGCGCTGAAGCCCGAGAACCTGCCGGTGGTCACGATGGGTGCCTGGGTGCCCACGCTCTACAAGCCTGACGAAGTCATGGTCCTTAGGCGCAACCCCTACTACTGGAAGGTCGACAGCGCTGGAAATCAGCTCCCTTACCTCGACGAGATGCAGTTCATCCTGAGTACCTGGGAAGACCGGACGGTGCGGGCTCTTGCCGGGACGGGGGATGTTGCGCTCATGGAGACGCCATCGCAGTACATCGAAGCCCTTCAGCGGTCCAAGGAGGCCGACTTCCCCGCGCGCCTGGCCTTCGGTCCTCGGTCGTACACATGGTCGCTAAACGTCAACTTCGCGACCGAAGTTGGCGTCGAGACGGAGCGTGACAAGGCAGTGCGTGAACTGAACCGTGACCTGCGGTTCCGTAAAGCCGTCAGCCATGCGCTCGATCGGGATGCGATGGCCCAGTCGCTTGTTCGCGGCCCCTTCGCAACACCTTTTGCGGGTGGCTTTGCCCCTGAATCGGCCTGGTACGACCCCGACCGTGTTGCCTACTACGGCGCAGACATCGAAGCGGCGAAATCCTTGCTGGCAGAAATCGGCTTCGCCGACACGGACGGCAACGGCATCCTCAACTGGAGTGAGGGGCCTCTGGCAGGGCAGGACCTGGCGATCACCCTTCGTTACACAACCAACAACGAGGTCATGCCGGCCCTTGCCGATGCAGTGATTTCGATGATGGGAGAGGTCGGAATCCAGGTGGTCGCCTCGCCAAGCACGGACGATGCGCGGACGGCCCTGGACGGTGTGGCCTGGGACTGGACGATCCTGCGGGGCTACCCTGAGTCGGTCGCACCGGTCTCAGGTTTCGAGAGACTGGCCGTGACCTCGCCCAAGGCGCTCGATTGGCATCGCTATCCGGATGGCGGCAAACCTGACCTTCTGCCGTTCGAACAGCAACTGGCCGACTATGTGCGCGATTTTGCGGTCGCCCAGACCCCGGACGACCAGCTGCGCATCATGCACGACTACAACGAGGTCTTCACCCAGAACCTCTATGCGATCGGACTGGTGTCGGCGCCTGGCGCCGTGGTCGTGAACAAGCGGGTCCGCAACGTGCGTGATGGTGTGCCGATCCTCGCCTATCAGTGGGCCGAAGATGCGATGATCCGCGAAGCGATGTTCATCGACCCTGCGGACACGACGGTCGGCGAAGTCGCACCTGGCACCCTTCCGGAGTACAAGTGACCGACTGCTGTGGGGGCGACTTGTCCGCCCCCACAGCCAACGATAACGTCGCAACGGGGGGAACGTTCGAAGATGAGCGCATTCCTGATCCGACGCACCGCTGCCATGCTAGCTCTCCTGCTTGTCGTCAGTGTCGTCATCTTCGGTCTGCTGCGGGCTCCAGCGAAAGACTACGCCAGTGTCGCGGTCTCTGAAGCCATCAGCATGGGCAACCTGTCGGCCGAGGCCGCTGAAGAGTTAAGAGTCCGGATCAGGTCCGAATATGGACTGGATCGTCCCGTGTGGGAACAATATCTGGTCTGGATGTCCGGCGTCGTCCGGGGTGACTTCGGCCAATCCCTCAAGCATAACAAACCCGTCTCTGAGTTGATCGGCGAACGCCTGCCGCGCACTCTGGCGATCGCGCTTTTTGCCCACTTCTGCGCAACATTCATTGGTGTCGGCCTGGGCATCTATGCCGCAACCCACCAGAACCGGATCGGAGATCAGGCGGCAACCGTTCTGTCGTTTCTGGGAATGACGATCCCCCGCTTCTTCCTCGCCCTCATCATCGTCTACTTCCTCGTCTTCGTCTGGGGCGCCGGATATGTCGGCGGGTTCAACTCGCCCGAGTATGTGTTCGAGCCGTGGTCGATTGCCAGGCTGTGGGACACCCTCAGCCACATCTGGCCCGTCCTGGTGATCTCGATCTTCGGCGGGCTGGCCTACAACCTGCGGGTCATGCGCGGAAACCTGATCGACGTCCTGCGTCTGCAGTATATCGAGACCGCACGCGCCAAGGGCCTGTCCGAACGGACCGTTGTCATGAAGCACGCCGTGCCGAACGCGCTTCACCCGCTCATCGCCTATCAGGGCGTGGCCTTTCCCTACATGCTTGCCGGTGAAATCGAGGTCGCGATCGTCCTCGCCGTTCCGACGATCGGCCCGCTCCTTGTCGAGAGCCTGATCAACCAGGACATCTATGTGACTGCCACCATCCTGCTCATGC
Organism: Limisphaerales bacterium; assembly: GCA_044356825.1. Classification (GTDB taxonomy): domain Bacteria; phylum Pseudomonadota; class Alphaproteobacteria; order Rhodobacterales; family Rhodobacteraceae; genus JAUREX01. The sequence goes on along the minus strand of JBIKVM010000071.1, from coordinate 1,972 downwards.
TGTCGGCCGTGCTGCTGGTCGGCAACCTTCTGGCCGACATAACGCTTGCTTTCGTGGATCCGCGGGTGCGCCTGTCATGACGACTGACCAAGACCCCGGACAACCTGACGATCTGCTACTTGCCGGGGCAGCCAATCCCCAGGGCGGTGCGCCCAGCCTGTCCTACGGGCAACTCGTCTGGCGCCGTTTCCTCAGGAACCGCCTCGGCGTTCTTGGCGGGGTTGCCGTCATCGCACTCGTTCTCACGACGGTCTTTGCCAACTTCCTGTCGCCCTACGATCCAACGAAACGCGGTGCAGGCGACAACATCAACAATCCGCCACAGGTGCTGCGCTTCGTACGGCCAGACGGCAGCTTTTCGCTTCGGCCATTCGTGCATCCGACGATCAGCGACTTCGACACCGAAACCTTCGAGATCATTCAGGGCCCTGACAGGACTGTCGTCTGCGAAATCCGGTTCTTCGAACGGGGCTGGCGCTACAGTTTCCTTGGAATGGAATTCGACCGTCACCTCTTCCTACCCGCAGAGGGCTGCGAGACAAATCTGCTGGGGACCGACCGCCTGGGTCGGGATATCTTGTCACGGATGCTGCGCGGTGCACAGCCGACACTTGCGATGGCTGGCCTGGTGGTGCTGTCAATAGTGGTCGTCGGCACGACGCTTGGGGTAGTTTCCGGCTATTTCGGCGGCAGGATCGACATGGTCATCCAGCGTGTCGCCGAATTCACTCTGTCCCTGCCGGACCTGCCGCTTTACCTCGCAATCGCAGCGATCCTGCCGCAGACGACCGATCCGATCACGAACTTCATGATCCTGGCGCTTGTGCTTTCCCTGCTCCGATGGGCCCAGCTCGCCCGAGAGGTTCGCGCGAAAACTCTGTCGATCAGCACCCTGGATTACGTGCAGGCCGCCGAAAGCCTGGGCGCGTCGCGCGCGCGGATCGTCTTCGTGCACATCATACCCAATGTGATGTCGCATGTGATCATCGTCACCTCGATCATGATCCCGACGATAATCCTTGTTGAAAGCTTCCTGTCCTTCCTAGGCCTCGGGATCAAACCGCCGCTCGTATCCTGGGGCTTGATGCTGATCGACGCGCAGAACTTCCAGTCGATCGGCTCCTATCCGTGGCTGCTGTCGCCTGTCTTCATGATCCTGATCGCGGTTCTGGCCTTCAATGCGCTGGGCGACGGGCTTCGAGATGCGGTGGATCCCTATGCCAAACTCAAGTGAACCCCTCCTGTCTGTTGAAGGGCTGGACATCCGCATCAAGGGCTTCGAGCACGAAGTCCATGCCGTGCGTGGCATATCCTTCTCGATTTCGCGCGGGGAAACCCTTGCAATCGTGGGCGAGAGCGGCTCGGGAAAGTCCTTGACCGCTCGTGCCATCATGCGACTCCTTCCGCAGAACGCAAAGGTCGCCCCGCAGACGCGCTTGCGCTTCGATGGGCTTGACCTGGCTTCTCTGGGTGAGCCGCAGATGCGTGCGCTGCGCTCCGTCCGGATTTCGATGATCTTCCAGGAGCCGATGTCCTCGCTCAATCCGGTCTACTCTGTGGGCCAGCAGATTGCCGAGGTGATCCTTGCGCATCGCCCCATGTCGAAGAGAAGCGCCATGGCCGAGGCGCTGCAACTGTTGCGCGACGTCAGGATCCCGGAGCCGGAGGAGAGGCTGAGGCAATACCCGCATCAGCTTTCAGGCGGGCAGAGGCAGCGCGTGATGATCGCCATCGCCATTGCCAACCGCCCGGACCTCCTTATCGCTGATGAGCCGACGACCGCACTGGATGTGACGGTTCAAGCCGAGATCCTTCAGCTTCTCAAGGAATTGCAGGCCTCGTACGGCATGGGCCTGATCCTGATCAGTCATGACCTGACCGTGGTCCGCAAGGTCAGTGATCGTGTCGTCGTGATGAGACTGGGAGAGGCGGTTGAGGCCGGGGCGACGGCCGAGGTATTCTCGCAACCCAA
>JBIKVM010000118.1:0-9375 GCA_044356825.1 Limisphaerales bacterium | reverse complement strand
TCCGGAACGGGCGCGCGCCGGGCATGGGCCGCGCGGAAGAAATCGCCGATCCGGCGGGCGAGCGCCGGGCTGTCGGGGGCGGCCGCCATGCGGGCGCGCGCCGCCGCCATCAGATCATCGGGGACAAGGCCCGGGCCGCGCGTCGCCATCAGCCCCTCGACGAAGGCGTTGGTAAACTCGGGGTGGGCCTGCACGCTCAGGCCCGTCTGACCATAGGCGAGCCCCGCCACCGCGCAGAAATCGTTCTTCGCGATCACCTCGGCACCCGGCGGGGCCGCCACCACCTGATCGCGGTGCCAGGCGTTGAGGGTCAGCGTCTCGCCCCCGAAATCATAGCGCGTGGGCCCGACCGACCAGCCGCCCCCGTGGCGCGCGACCCGCCCGCCCATCGCCTGCGCCATGATCTGATGCCCAAAGCAGATGCCGACAACCGGCACGCCCGCCGCCAGCGCCTCGCGGATGAAGGCCTCGAGCGGGGGGATGAAGGCGTGATCCTCATAGGCGCCATGGCGCGAGCCGGTGATGAGCCAGCCGTCCGCCGCCCCGACGCCCGGGGGAAACGCCATCTCCTCGACCCGCCAGGTGCTGAAGCGGAACCCCTCCCCCGCCAGCAGCCGCGCGAAGGCGTCCGGATAGTCGCCGTGGTCGGGGCGCAGCGCGTCGGGCGCGGCGCCGGTCTGAAGTATGCCGATGTGCATGGATCACCCGTTGATCGGTTCGTTGCGAAGATAGGCCCTCGCCCCCCCGGCCGGCAAGGGGGTCGGGGCATTGTCAGGCGCGGTTGACACCGCTATCACTCGGGCATGACACGCGATCTGCCCTCCCCCGCCCATCCGCTGCGCATCGGCACGCGCGGCTCGCCCCTCGCGCTTGCCCAGGCGCACGAGACGCGCGCGCGCCTCATGGCCGCGCACGACCTGCCCGAGGATGCCTTCGCCATCGTCGTCATCAAGACGACGGGCGACCGCGTGCTCGACCGGCCGCTGAAAGAGATCGGGGGCAAGGGCCTTTTCACCCGCGAGATCGAGGAAGACCTCCTCGCGGGCCGCATCGACATCGCGGTCCATTCGATGAAGGACATGCCGACCGTCCAGCCCGAGGGGCTGATCCTCGATTGCCACCTCCCGCGCGAGGATGTGCGCGATGCCTTCGTCTCGGGCGCGGTGGCGCGGCTCGCGGACCTGCCGCAGGGCGCGGTGATCGGCACCTCGTCGCTGCGCCGGCGGGCGCAACTCTTGAACCGCCGGCCCGATCTGCACCCGGTCGAGTTTCGCGGCAACCTCCAGACGCGGATGAAGAAGCTCGCCGATGGCGTGGCGGTCGCGACCTTCCTCGCGATGGCGGGCCTCAACCGGCTCGGCATGTCCGAGGTGCCGCGCACCCCGATCGAACCCGAAGAGATGCTGCCCGCCATCGCGCAGGGCGCAATCGGGATCGAGCGGCGCGCTGATGACGCGCGGGTGGCTGCACTCCTCGCGCCCATCCACCACGGCCCGACCGGCATCCGCCTCGCGGCCGAGCGCGCCTGCCTCGCCCGGCTCGACGGCTCGTGCGAGACGCCGATCGCGGGACTTGCGCTGATCGCGGGAACCGAGATCTGGCTGCGGGCCGAGATCCTGCGCCCCGACGGCACCGAGGCCTTGCGCGAGGAAGGCCGCGCGCCGCTGGCCGATGCGGCCGCCCTTGGCGCCGAGGTGGGCGGGCGCTTGCTCGCGCGCGCGCCCGGGGGCTTCTTCGACTGGCGCGCGTGATGGGGGGAACCTGCCGATGGTGGGCGCGACAGGGTTCGAACCTGTGACCCCTACGATGTCAACGTAGTGCTCTACCACTGAGCTACGCGCCCGCCGCCATCGGCCCGACGGCTATAGCCAACACACCGGGGGGGTTCAAGGGGCTTGCAGCGGACGCGGCGGGGGACTTGGAACCGGGGCGAGATCCGCTAGATTGGGCGTCGGTGGTACGGGGATTCAGATGCTGAGCGGTCCGGCCTTCGATCTGATGCTGCCGACTGCGCATTCGGGTCCGGTCATCTTCGCCTCGCCCCACAGCGGGCGGGACTATCCGCGCGCGTTCATCGAGTCGAGCACGCTCGACCCCCGCACCTTGCGGTCTTCCGAGGACGCCTATGTCGACCGGCTGATCGCGGGGGCGCCGGGGCTCGGCGTACCGGTGATCGCGGCGCGGGTGCCGCGCGCCTTTGTCGACCTCAACCGCGCAGCCGACGAATTCGACCCGCTCGCGGTCGAGGATGTTTCACGCGGCATAACGAATCCGCGCGTCGCAGCGGGGCTTGGCGTCATTCCGCGAGTGGTCGCAAACGGCCGCCCGATCCGGCGCGACAAGATCCCACGGGCCGAGGCCGAGGCCCGCCTCGCGGCCTGCTGGCACCCCTATCACGAAGCCCTCGCGGCGCTCATCGGGCGGACGCAGGCCCGAGAAGGGGGGGCGGTACTGATCGACTGGCACTCGATGCCCCACGAAGCAATCGCCCATCTTGCACCCGGCGGACGCGGCCCTGCAGCGGATGTGGTGCTGGGCGACCGCTTCGGTGCCGCTGCCGCACCCGAGATCAGCGCGGCGGTCGAGGCGGCCTTTCGCGATGCCGGATTCCGGGTTGCCCGCAACACGCCCTTTGCGGGGGCGTATGTCGCACAAACCTATGGCCGTCCGGCCGACGGTTTGCATGTGGTGCAGGTCGAACTCGACCGCGCGCTCTATCTCGATGAGGGGCGCATCCATCCCCATGCGGGGTTTGACCGGCTCTGCGCGCGCCTTGCGCCCGTGCTGGCGGTCCTTTCGGCCCTCAGCCTGCCCCGGCGAAACGTGCCTCTCGCGGCCGAATGATCAGGCCTCGAGTTCGGTGTCCCAATAGAGGTAGTCGAGCCAGCTATCGTGCAGGTGGTTGGGCGGAAAGCGGCGGCCGCGGTTGTGCATTTCTTCGGCGCTCGGCTGGCGGGGCGCAACGGCGAGGCGCAGCCCCGATGCCTTGAGCGAGCGCGACCCCTTGCGCAGGTTGCAGGGCGAACAGGCAGCCACGACATTCTCCCAGGTCGTCCGACCGCCCCGCACTCGCGGGATGACGTGGTCGAACGTCAGATCATGGGGGCTCCCGCAATACTGGCAGCGGAACTCGTCGCGCAGGAAGAGGTTGAAGCGTGTAAAGGCCACGGTCTTGACCGGCCGGACATAGTCCTTGAGGACGACGACCGAGGGGATGCGCAACTCTGACCTCTGGCTGCGCACCACGGCGTCGTATTCGGCCACGATCGCGACGCGATCGAGGAACACCGCCTTGACCGCATCCTGCCATGGCCAAAGCGAGAGCGGATAATAGGACAGCGGCCGATAGTCGGCATTGAGGACAAGAGCGGGATACTGGCGCAAGGCCCCGGGTTCGCGCACGAAATCGGTGCGGAAATCGGTGGTGCCCGTCATCAGCATCGCTCGCGCAAGGTGTCGCGCTCCCTGATCCCTCCGGCGCTCCCTGTCGCGGGTGCGACCGTATTGACCACTATATATGGCGTTCGCTCCGAGGCAAGCCCCGCGATCTGCGTCAGGCCTCCGCCGCTTGTATCATGTCGGGCGCAGGTGACAGGGAGATGACGCTCACGCCTCGGGCAAGACCGCGCGCAGAAATCCCACGGCCGCGCCAAGCCCATCGGGTGCGATGCCGTGGCCCGTTCCGCGCATCACGTGCCCCTGCACGACGAACCCGGCGCCGTCGAGCGCGGTGCCGGCCCGGCCCATGTCGGCGAAGGGCACGACTTCGTCCCGGTCGCCGTGGATGAGCAGTACAGGCGGGCGGGTCAGCGCCTCGGTCGCGAGGCGGTCGGGCTGAAGTAGCCGGCCCGAAAAGGCTGCGACCCCCGCGAGCGGCTCTGCCCGCCGCGGTGCGACGTGCAACGCCATCATGCTGCCCTGCGAGAAGCCGAGAAGCGCCAACCGCCCCGCGGCCAGGCCCTCTGAAGCGAGGACACCGTCGAGAAACGCATCGAGATCTGCGGCCGCGCGCGCAAGACCCGCACCCGCGTCGACCTCGGAGGATCCGTCCAGCCAGGGAATCGGGAACCACTGCCGGCCGAATCCGCCCATCTTGCAAGGTTCGGGCGCGTCGGGCGCATGAAAGGCCACCCCCGGCAGGTGCGGTGCCATCGGCTCCCCCAGTCCGAGCAGATCGGCCCCATCCGCCCCGTAGCCATGCACGAACACGATAGCGGCCCGGGCCTCACCCAGGGCGGGGCCGCGACGGTCCGATTTCAGCTTGCGGATCACATCACGCCCTCACGCCGCTTCTGGGCTCCATAATAGGCCCAGAGCATGCCGGCGGCAACGCTTCGCCACGGCGACCAGCGCTCGGCCATGCGGCGCAGCACGGGTTCGCGCGGACGCTCGGGCAGCTCGAAGAGCATCCGCGCCCCTTCCTGGAGCGCGAGGTCGGCGGGCGCGAACACATCCGCCCGGCCGAGCGAGAACATCGCATAGATCTCGGCTGTCCAGCGCCCCACCCCCGCCACCGCCGTCAGGATCGCGATGATCTCGGGCAGAGGCGCTGCGCGCAGGGCCTCATAATTGATCTCTGCCGCGGCAAGCGCGCGGACGTACCGCGCTTTTTGCCGCGACAGGCCGCAGGCGCGCAAGCCTTCGTCATCGGCCGCCGCGATGGCCGACGGATCGCGCAGGCCCGCCGCCTCGACCCGCCCGATGATCGCGCGCGCGGCCTGGGTGCTGACCTGCTGGCTCACGATGGCCTCGAAGAGGGCCGCGAAACCATCCGGCCGGCGGCGCAGCGGCGGCGGGCCGCACAGCTCGAGCGCGCGCCCAAAGGCGGGATCGGCGGCGGCAAGCCACGCGGCCCCTTCGGCCATGCAGCCGGGTGTGGTGAGGATCCGCGCCGTCGTCATCGCCCGCCCGTGCCCCCTCTTCGGGCGCGAGGCTAGCCGAAGGCCGCGAGCGCGTCGAGATCGGCCTTGATCGCGCAGAACGCGGGAACGCTGCCCGATTGCGGCGACGACAGCCAGGCGTCGCAATCGCCCTTGTGCGGGCAGCCGAGGCAGCGGCTGACGATCTGCGCGAGTTCGCCGCGGCTCAGCACGCCCTCGACGACGGCGCGGGCAAGCGCGACACCGCCCACGCGCGCCATGCCTTGCGCAGTGAAATAGGCACGCGGCGATTCCGAGTATCCGAACATCTCCGACACCTCCGGCGTCTGGGCCACCCTGCAAAGGCTGCGCTGGGCGCAGCCCGGGCGCCTTGACGCAGATCAAGCCCGCCCCCACCCGCGCGCCTTGCGGTGCCGCGCCACTTTGGGCAGGGTATTATGCGCGCTCGTCACGGCAGAGGCCCCCTTGTTCAGCATCGAGCACGAGTTCGACGCAACCGTCATCACCCTTCTCGACGAGGGCGAGACGGTCCTCTCCGAGGATGTGACGATCACGGCCTTTGCCGAATGCGTCGTCCTCGAACAACTCGACGCTCGGACCGATACGGTGCAGCGCATCACCCTCAGCATGACGCAGCTTGCCGACCTTGCGGCCGCGCTCGATCTGCCCGAAGGGGTGTATCGGCGCGCCCGCTGCGCCGTCCCCCGCCCCGGAGGCCCCCGATGACGCATGATGCCGCGCGCGATTTCCTTGCCAGCCGGCGCTCCTATCCGCTGCGGCTGCTCTCGGGCCCCGGCCCCGACCGGGCCGGGATCGAGGCGCTGCTGACCATCGCGGCGCGCGTGCCCGATCACGGCAAGCTCGAACCCTGGCGCTTCGTGGTGCTCGCGCCCGCAGCACTCCGGCGGATCGCGGGCCTCATCACGGCACGCGGCACGGCCGACGGGCGCGAGCCGGAGGCGGTTGAAAAGGCCGCGGCCGCGTTCCGCACCTCGCCCCTCGCCGTCGTCGTGGTCGGCTGCCCGAAATCGGTCGAGCGGATCCCCGCGATCGAGCAGCAGCTTTCGGCGGGCGCCGTGTGCCTCTCGCTCGTGAACGCGGCGCTGGCTTCGGGCTGGGGGGCAGTTTGGCTGACGGGCTGGCCCGCGCATGACCGCGCGACCGCGGCGGCCGCCTTCGGGATCGAGGGCGCGGAATGGGTCGCGGGCATCGTCCACATCGGCACCCCGACGGAGGCGCCGCCGCCCCGGCCGCGCCCCGATGTCGCGGCGCTGACGCGCTGGATCGACGCCTGACCCTAGCCCGATGCCCCGGCGCGATACCAGCGCACGATCTGGGCGCGTTCCCCGGGTTCCATCCAGGTCAGGTTTCCGGGCGGCATGGCGTGGCTGACGCCCGCCTGCAGATAGATCTCGCGCGCATGACGCGCAATGTCGGTGTCGGTCTCGAGCACGACCCCCTTCGGCGCGCGGTTCAGCCCATCCCAGACAGGCTCGACCGCGTGGCACATCGCGCAGCGGCCGAGCACGATCTCGCGCGCCTCGGCAAAGCCCTCGGCGGCCGCGAATCGCGCCTCGGCGGCACCGGGTGCGATCGCCTCGCCGCGCCGGCCGATGTCCTGCGCGCCGGGGGTCGAGAGCCAGACGATCGCGAAAAAGATCACCGCCGTCGCGGCCCAGGTCCAGTCCGGGCTGCCCGAGCGCGCGTGGCGGCTGTTGAACCAGTGACGGATCGTCACCCCCATGAGAAAGACGAGCGCCGCGATGATCCAGGCGTTGTCGGTCCCGAAGGCCAGCGGATAGTGGTTCGACAGCATCAGGAAGACGACCGGCAGCGTCAGGTAGTTGTTGTGGGTCGAGCGCAGCTTGGCGATCTTGCCAAAGCGGGGATCGGGGCTGCGGCCGGCGCGCAGGTCGGCCACGACGATCTTCTGGTTGGGGATGATGACGAGGAAGACATTGGCCGACATGATGGTGGCGGTGAAGGCGCCAAGATGCAAAAGCGCCGCGCGGCCCGTGAAGATCTGGTTGTAACCCCATGACATCAGGACGATCACGCCAAAAAGCACGACCATCATCGCGGTCGGCCGGTCGCCAAGCGGCGAGCGGCAGAGCTGGTCATAGACGACCCAGCCCAGCACGAGCGACCCGCCCGAGAGCGCGATCGCCTGCCAGAGCGCCAGATCGGCCTTGGCCGCGTCGATGAGGTAAAGCTCCGCCCCGACCCAATAGACGACGACGAGCAGCGCGAACCCGCTGAGCCAGGTCGCGTAGCTTTCCCACTTGAACCAGGTCAGATGCTCGGGCAGCGCGTCGGGGGCGACCAGATACTTGCGGATGTGATAGAACCCGCCGCCATGGACCTGCCATTCCTCGCCATGCACGCCGTGCGGCAGCTCGGGCCCCTTGCGCAGCCCGAGATCGAGCGCGATGAAGTAGAACGACGACCCGATCCAGGCGATGGCGGTGATGACGTGGAGCCAGCGGACTGCAAAACCGATCCACTCCCACAGGATCGCCAGATCTTCCATGCCCGCTCTCCCTCACAGTTGACCGTCCCGCATGACTTTTTGCCCATTCGCGGCCGAGCGCAAGCGCCCGGCGCCTCAGCTGCCGCGATAGGTCGAATAGCCGTAGGGCGAGAGCAAGAGGGGCACATGGTAATGCGCATCCTCGGCCATGCCGAAGCGGATCGGCACCACATCAAGAAAGAGCGGCGCGGGCCCCGCCTGGCCCGTCGCACGCAGGTAATCGCCCGCAAAGAATGTCAGCTCATAGGTTCCGGGCGCGAAGGCAGCGGCGGGCAGGATCGGCGCATCGGTGCGCCCATCGGCATTCGTCACCGCCTCGGCGACCGCCGCGCGCCCGGCGCCCGTCAGGCGGTGCAGCACGATCCGCACGCCCGCCGCCGGCACCCCGCGCGCGGTATCGAGGACATGGGTCGTCAGAAACCCGGCCATCTCCATCCCCCCTGTCGCGTCGCGCCGCCATGGCGCCGACAGCCGCATCCTGCCATGTTTCCGCACCGCCCGAAACCCGCCCCGACAGGCCGGCGCGGGCCCTGCACCAAGGAGCACCCATGAACCGCTATCCCCGCGACCTGCGCGGCTACGGCCCGACTCCCCCCGATCCGCGCTGGCCGGGGGGCGCGCGAATCGCCGTGCAGATCGTGCTGAACTACGAGGAGGGCGGCGAGAACTGCATCCTGCATGGAGACGCGGCGTCCGAGGCGTTCCTCTCCGAGATCACGGGGGCGCAGCCCTGGCCGGGGCAGCGGCACTGGAACATGGAATCGATCTATGAATACGGGGCGCGCGCCGGATTCTGGCGGGTGCGGCGCATCCTCGAGGGCTTCCCCGTCACGGTCTATGGCGTCGCGACCGCCCTCGCCCGCAGCCCCGAGCAGGTCGCGGCGATGAAGGCCTCGGGCTGGGAAATCGCGAGCCACGGGTTGAAGTGGATCGACTATCGCGACCGCCCCGAGGCCGAGGAACGCGCCGACATGGCCGCCGCCATCGCGCTCCACCGCGAGGTCACGGGCGAGCGGCCGCGCGGCTGGTATACGGGCCGCACCTCGGCCGCGACGGTGCGCCTTGCCGCCGAAGAGGGCGGCTTCGACTATGTCGCCGACAGCTATGCCGACGATCTGCCGTATTGGATGCGGATCGGCGGGCGCGCGCAGCTGATCGTGCCCTATACGCTCGATGCCAACGACATGCGCTTTGCCATCCAGGCGGGCTTCGCCGAGGGCGAGCAGTTCGAACGCTATCTGCGCGACAGCTTCGACGTGCTCTATGCCGAAGGGGTCGCGGGGGCGCCCAGGATGCTCTCGATCGGGCTGCACTGCCGCCTCGCGGGGCGGCCGGGCCGCGCGGCGGCGCTGCAGCGCGCGCTGGCCCACATGGCCCGCCACGACGGGGTGTGGTTCGCGACGCGGGCAGAGATCGCGGCGCATTGGGCCGCGCACCACCCCCCGCCCCCGCCCGGCCCCCTGCCCTCGCAGATGGACCGCGCGGCCTTCGTCGCGGCCTTCGGCGGGATCTTCGAACATTCGCCCTGGATCGCCGAGGCCGCGCACGCGCTCGAGCTTGGCCCCGCGCATGATTGCGCGGCGGGCGTGCACGCCGCGCTCGCGCGGATCTTCCGGGCGGCCGATGACGGGCGCAGGATGCAGGTGCTGCGCGCCCACCCCGACCTTGCGGGCAAGATCGCCCAGGCCCGCCGCCTGACCGAGGCCTCGACGGCCGAGCAGGCCTCGGCCGGGCTCGACGCGCTGACGGATGCCGAGCGGGCGGAGTTCGAGACGCTGAACGCCGCCTATGGCGCGAAGTTCGGCTTTCCCTTCATCATCGCGGTGCGCGACCACACCCGCGCCTCGATCCTTCAGGCCTTCAGGCGCCGCGTCGGCAACGACGCCGCGACCGAGTTCGCCGAGGCGTGCCGTCAGGTCGAACGCATCGCCGAATTGCGCCTGCAGGGGATGTTCAAGGCATGAG
>JBIKVM010000231.1:0-4500 GCA_044356825.1 Limisphaerales bacterium | reverse complement strand
CACCTTCGCGCCCTTCGGCGACGTGCTCGCGGCCGAAGGCGCGCCCGACCGGCTCATCAACGCGGGCCTCTGCGGGCGGTTCCATGATCGCGCGCGGCTCGATTTCGGGCCCGATGGCCGGGCTGGCATCAGCATCTTCCGGGCGGAGTTGCGCCGCCTGCCCCTTGCGCTCGACCTGCTCGAACGTCACCCGGAGGGCAGCCAGGCCTTCGTGCCGATGTCGGCCGACGGGTTCCTCGTCGTCGTCGCCCCCGACGCGGGCGGCGTGCCGGGCCGGCCGCGCGCCTTCCTCACGCGGCCCGGTCAGGGCGTGAACATCCTGCGCAACACCTGGCACGGGGTCCTCAGCCCGCTCGCGGGCAGCGGGCTTTTCGCCGTCATCGACCGCATCGGCCCCGGCGCGAACCTCGAGGAACACCGCCCGGCCGAGCCCTGGATCATCGGCTGACCGCTAGCGCCGCGGCGGCGCGAGCGGCATGTGCCGGTTGACGTCCTTGTAGAGCAGATAGCGGAAGGGTTCGGGCCCCCCGGCATAGCACGCCTGCGGGCAGAAGGCGCGCAGCCACATGTAATCGCCCGCCTCGACCTCGACCCAGTCGCGGTTGAGCCGATAGACAGCCTTGCCCTGCAGCACATAGAGGCCGTGCTCCATCACATGCGTCTCGGCAAAGGGGATGACGGCGCCCGGCGCGAAGGTCACGATGTTGACGTGCATGTCGTGGCGCAGGTCGGCCGGATCGACAAAGCGCGTGGTGGCCCAGCGCCCCTCGGTGCCGGGCATGGGGGTGGGGGCGAGGCGGCCCTCATCGGTGACGAAGGGGTCGGGCGCGGGCAGGCCGGGCACGGCCTCATAGGCCTTGCGCAGCCAATGGAGGCGCAGCGTCCCGGTCCCGGTCGCATGCAGCGTCCAGTCGCAGCCCGACGGCAGATAGGCGTATCCCCCCGGCCCCAGATCATGCGGCACCCCCCCGATCACCAGCCGCCCCGATCCGGCCACGACGAAGAGGACGCCCTCGGCCTCGGGGGCGGGTTCGGGGCGCGTGGAGCCGCCACCGGGCGCGATCTCCATCAGGTAATGCGAGAAGGTCTCGGAAAAACCGCTGAGCGGCCGCGCCAGAACCCAGACCCGCGTCCCCTCCCAGAAGGGCAGGAAGCTTGTCACGATGTCGCGCATGACGCCGCGGGGGATGACGGCATAGGCCTCGGTGAAGACGGCGCGGCCGGTCAGCAGCTCGGTCTGGGCGGGCAATCCCCCCGGGGGGGCGGCGTAGGTCGGGCTCATGGCATCCTGTCGGAAGGGTAAGGTGCCCATCTTCGCCAAAAGCGGCCGCCCGGCAAGGGCGGTCGGGCGGGTTCAGGCCGCGAACTGCTGATCGTAGAGGGCGCGGAACGCCCCCTTGCGCGCGAGCAGATCGCTGAGCGAGCCCATCTCGACGATGCGGCCGCCGTCGATGTAGCAGATCCGGTCGGCCCTGAGCACGGTCGAGAGGCGGTGCGCGACGACGATCGTCGTGACCCCTTCGGTCACGCGCAAGAGCGCGTCGCGCACCAGCGCCTCGGAATGGCTGTCGAGCGCGCTCGTCGCCTCGTCGAGCAGCAGGATGGGCGCACGGCGCAGCACCGCGCGCGCGATGGCGAGGCGCTGGCGCTGCCCGCCCGACAGCGCAAGGCCGTTCTCGCCGATCGGGGTGTCGTAGCCCTTGGGCATGCCGAGGATGAATTCGTCGGCATTGGCGATGCGCGCGGCCTCGCGCACCTCGGCGTCGGTGGCATCGGGGCGCACGAGGCGCAGGTTTTCCATAACCGAGGCCGCAAAGAGGAAGGTATCCTGCCCGACATAGGCCATCTTGCGCCGGAGCGAGGCGAAGGACGCCTCCCGCAGGTCGATCCCGTCGATCGCGACCCTCCCCGCGTCGGGGTCGTAGAGCCGCAGCACGAGGTTCAACAGCGTCGATTTCCCCCCGCCCGACGGCCCGACAAGCGCGGTGGTGGTGCCGGCCGGGAAGTCGATGGTCAGATCGCGGAACACCTCGCGCGCGCCGGGATAGCTGAAGGATACCCCCTCGAGCGACACGGCCGACGGCCCCTCGGGCAGATCGACGGGCCGGGCGGCCTCGGTCAGCGTCGCGGGCTGATCGAGCAGCGAATACATCATCCGCACCCCATACATCCCCGCCTCGATGGAAACCCGCATCCGCGACAGCCGCTTGGCCGGTTCATAGGCCATGAGGAAGGCGGTGACGAAGGACATGAGCTGCCCCGGCGTCCCGACCGCCTGACCGAAAACGTTGACCGCGCTCAGCACCACGATGGCCGCGATGGCAAGCCCCGTGATCGTGTCCATCAGCGGCGTTGTCGAGGCTTCGAGCCGCACGAGCTTGTTGGCGCGCTGCTCGACCCCGCGCACCGCATCGTCCATCCGCGCCGTCATCAGATGCTCGAGCGCGAAGGCCTTCACGACGCGCGCGCCCGTGGCGGTTTCCTGCACGACCTTGATGATCTCGGCCAGCCCCGCCATCTCCTGCGCCATCACCGAATGGACGCGCCGCACGATCCGCTGCACCCCGAAGATCGCGGCCGGCCCGACGATGAGGCTGACGAGCGAGAGCACGGGCTGCTGGTAGAACATCACCGCGACTAGGCCCAGAAGCGTCAGCAGATCGCGCACAAACCCCGTCACGATCGTATCGATCACCCCACGGGCCAGCTTGGCGGTCTCCGTCACGCGCAAGAGCACGTCCGAAGTGTGCGTCGCGTTGAAGAACGCGACATCCTGCGTCAGGATACGGTTGTAGAGTTGAAGTTGCTTTTGCGCGACAATCCGGTTGCCCGCCTTTGCCATCAGGACGTTCTGGGCGTAGGACGCGATCCCCTTGACGAAGAAGATCCCCGCCACCGCCGCCGCGACCCAGTAGACCGCGGTGCGGTTCTGGGCATCCGTCATCGAATCGACGATCGCGCCCATGACCCAGGCCGTGAGCGCAGTCGCCCCCGCGACGACGACCATCGCCGCGACGGCCGCCAAATACTTGGCGCGATGCTCGGGCAAACTCTCGCTCAGCAGCCGCCACAAGAGGCTGTCCGAGAGAACGCCGCGCAGGCTCCGACTGGGTTGCGGTGCTGCTGGATCGGTCATGCGCGGGACGTGCAATACGGAAACGTCATCATGCGCCCCTAGCACCCGCAGCCGGGCGCGTCGACCGGAATCCGCGCCTCAGACCGGGATCGCCGCGTAGCCGGCGGTGGCAAGCGCCGCAACCACGGCAGCGGCATCGAGCCGCCCGTCAACATCGACCGTGCGAGATCCGAGTTCGCACGCGACTCGCGCCGCGTCGTCTTCGGCGCGGATCGCACGCTCGATCGTCGCCACGCAGTGGCCACAGGACATGTCTGGAACGCGGAACTTCATCGCGACATGATGCACTGCCCGGACCCACCCTGTCCAGTGCCCCGGGAAGGGAAAGAAAATGGCCGCCGCATGCGCGACGGCCACAGGTGCTCCGCCGGAGGGCGGAGGAAAGCGGAGTTGGGATAACAGAAGCGCACAGGAGCACAGTATGACACCTCGTCGCAGGCCGACTCCGGGCAGACGCCACGCGCCCTTGCGCGGCGGGCCGTGGCGGTGATATCGACGGAGTGGCGCGGGTATGGTGAAATGGTCTCATGAGAGCCTTCCAAGCTCCAGGTGCGGGTTCGATTCCCGCTACCCGCTCCAACTCCTCGCGAAGCTGCTTGGATAGGGTTTTCAAGATTTTGGAGCCAAAGACTCTCCTAAAAAACAGGCGGGATCGCCTTGTCCAGTCTCGCCGACATGACTCCGGCAGGGATTCGCAACTGGCAAGACCGCATGTTTGACTCGCGCGGAAATCGGGGAAATAAATGCCCCATGAGAATCCCCAAGGCTGTTCTTCTGGCCTCCTCGATTTTGGCTGCCGCGCAACCGCTGATATCGCAGGAACCGGCGGTGCCGGAGTTTTTGAAGAACCCGAACTTCGAACATTTCTACGAGAAGGACAATCTTTGGAACGGCGTGAATCCCGAAGCCGTGCTCGCTGGTGGAACGGCACTCCGCGATGAAAAATCCGGGCCGCCGATTTTGACTGCCGAGGGCGGCATCGACAACCGCCCGATGCCGGTATCCGTCTCGGTCGGCGATCTGAACGGTGACGGTCTCCTCGACATCGCAGCCATGGAAAACCCCGGTTATCTGCGCGTTTATTTCAACTCCGGCACACCGCAACAACCGAAGTTCGAGAAGGGTGAACTCGCTCCGTTTTTCATCTCCCGCATTTCGGATTCCGATCCCACGCTTTCGTGGATTTCGAATCCCAGCAAAAACAAGGATTTCTGGTATGCGCGCCAGAGCAACCGCATCCACCTCTCCGAACTCGCCAAATCCGGCAAGAAGGACCTCGTAATCGGCAACTACCTCGGCGAGGTTTTTTTGATCCCGAATTCCGGCACCACGGCGCGCGCCGAGTTTCGCACCCCTGGCGATCT
>JBIKVM010000244.1:0-3976 GCA_044356825.1 Limisphaerales bacterium | reverse complement strand
TCGCCCCCTCGGCCCGCAGGATCGCGACGCGCAGGCTGTCGTCGTCGCGAAAGGCGCGGAAGGTCTCGCCCATGATGCGGCTCGTCACGAGGTCGATCGCGTTCGCGGGCGGGCGGTTCAGCGTGACCTCGAGGATCGCGCCCTCGGTCCGGGTGGTGATGGGGGGTGTCATGGCGCCTCGACAAGGATGAGCGCATCGACCGCGACCGCGCCTGCGCCACGAAGGATGAGCGGGTTGATCTCGATCTCGCGGATGTCGCGGCGGGCCGCGAGCAACTCCTGCAGTTTCAGCGCGACGGCGACCGCCGCCCCCGCATCGGCCCGCGGCCGGCCGCGCCAGCCGTCGATCAGCGGCCAGAGCCGGAGCCGGCGCAGCGCGGCCGCGACCTCGCCCTCGGTGACGGGCGCGACGAGGGTGACGGTGTCGGCCAGAAGCTCCGCCGCAACCCCGCCCGAGCCGAGCGTCAGCGTCGCGCCATAGACGGCATCGCGACGGATCCCGATCAGCACCTCGGCGCGCGCGTCCCGGACCATCTCTTCGGCGAGGTATCCCGTGACCCCCGCCATCTCGGCCGCCCCCGCGAGGTCGGGCAGGTTGAGCCGCACCGCGCCCGCCTCGGTCTTGTGCGCGAGCCCCAGCCCCTTGAGCGCGAGCGGCGGCTGAAGCGCGCCCGCGCGCGTGCGCAGATCGGCAAGCGTCGCGGCCGACACGCCGCGCGGCACCGCCACCCCCGCCGCAGCCAGAAGCGCCTTGGCCTCGGCCTCATCGAGCATCCGCGCGGCCCCGCCTGCCCGCGCCGCGGGCCAGGGCGCCCAACCCGGCCGGCCCGCCGGTGTCGCGGCAAGCTTCAGCGCGCGCAAGCCGTCCTCGAGCCCCATGAGCGGGGCGATGCCGCGCTCGATCGCGGCGATGGCGCGCCCCTCGTCGAAGTTCTCGGGCAGCGAGGCGAGCGGAAAAGCGGGCCGCCCCGTCGCGGCCTGCGCGGCCTCGATCGCCTCCAGCGCGGGCTCGAACGAGGCCGGATCGCAGCGGTCCGGGCGCGGCGGATCGATCACGAACACGCCCGCCGCATAGCCCGCGAGCATCTCGGCAAAGACATGGCTCGTCGCCGCCAGATCGCCCCAGATGAAGGTCTGGTAATCGAGCGGGTTCGAGATCGTGACGAGCGGCCCGAGCGCCTCGGCCAGCGCCGCGGCGCGTTCCGGGGGCGGCGGCGGCATCGAGAGGCCAAGCCCGGGCGCGAGATCGGCGACAAGCCCCGCCTCGCCGCCCGAGCACGACACCGAACAGACCGGCCCGCCCGGCAGCGGCCCATGGACATGCAGGATCTTCAGCGTCTCGAGCAGTTCCGACAGTCCCGCGGCCTCCGCCACCCCGCATTGCGCGAGATAGGCCGACGAGGCGACGCCTTCTCCGGCGAGCGAGGCCGTATGAGTCGCCGCCACCGCCCGGCCCGTCGCCGTCTTGCCGGCCTTCAGCGCGACAATCCCCTTGCCTGCGGCGCGCGCGGCCTCGGCCAGCCGCGCAAACCCCGAAGCATCGGCGATGCCCTCGAGATAGAGGCCGAGCGCCGTCACCCGCGGGTCATCGAGCAGCGCCTGCGCAAGCTCCACGAGCCCCGTCTGCGCGGCATTGCCCAGACAGGCCACATAGGCCACCGGCAGCCCGCGCGCCTGCATGGTGAGGTTGATCACGATGTTCGAGGATTGCGAGACGAGCGCCACCCCCCGCCCGACCCGCCGCCCGCCGTGCTGATCGGGCCAGAGCAGCGCCCCGTCGAGATAGTTGATCACGCCATAGCAGTTGGGGCCGAGCACCGGCATGTCGCCCGCCGCCGCGACCAGACGCGCCTGCAGGTCATGATCGCCCGTCTCGGACCAGCCCGAGGCGAAGGCGATCGCCCCGCCCGCACCCATCGCCGAAAGCTCGGCCAGCACGTCGATGGTGGCGTGGCGGTTGACGCCCACGAACACCGCGTCGGGCGCCTCGGGCAGATCGGCAAGGCGCGGCACGGCGCGCAGCCCGCCCACCTCGGCCCGCGTCGGATGGACGGGCCAGACGGGGCCGGCAAAGCCCATCTTGCGGCATTGCTCGATGACGTTGACGGCCCAGCCGCCGCCCAGGACAGCAATCGAACGCGGCCTGAGCAGCCGACCGAGATCGCGCGCCATCTTTCCCTCGTCCCTCTGCGCCCCCGCGCCGATCATCGCAGCTTTCGCGCCCGCCGCAATGGCCGCGCCGGGGCGCGCGCCTCAGCCGAAGACGCGCGTCAGCGCCCCGTCGATGGCGTGCGTGATCGCGTCTATGTCGTCGGCGGTCGCGATCAGCGCGGGGCTGAGGCAGAGCGTGTTGTTGAGGCCCGGCAGCGAGCGGTTGGTGGCGCCGATGATGACGCCCTGCTGCATGCAGTCGGCCACCACCGCCTGCACCTTGCGTTCGTCCGCGGCCTCTTTCGTCGCGCGGTCGGCCACGAGTTCGGCGCCGCAGAACAGGCCCTTGCCGCGCACGTTCCCGATCACCGCGTGCCGCTCGGCGAGGGCGTGAAGGTTCGCGATCAGCCGCGCGCCCATGGCGTTCGTGTTGTCGATGAGGTTCTCGTCCTCGATGATGCGCATGTTCTCGAGCGCCGCCGCCGGGCCAGAGGCGCAGCCGCCGAAGGTCGAGATGTCGCGGAAATAGCTCATCGGATCGGCGGCATCGTCCTTGAACATCTCGAAGATGGCCTCGGTCGTGACGGTGCACGAGATCGCGGCATAGCCCGAGGCGACGCCCTTGGCCATGGTGACGAAATCGGGTTTGACGCCATAGTGCTGATAGCCGAACCACGCCCCCGTCCGGCCGACGCCGCAGACGACCTCGTCGATGTGCAGAAGAATGCTGTGGCGTTTGCAGATGTCCTGCACGCGCTCCCAATAGCCCCTGGGCGGCACGATCACGCCCCCGCCCGCGGTGATGGGTTCGAGCACGATCGCCCCCACCGTATCGGGCCCCTCGCGCAGGATGACCTCTTCGATGGCGTCCGCCGCACGCTCGCCGTAGTTCTCGCACGCCCACTGGGCGCGGTATTCGAGGCAGTGCGGCACCTGCACGAAGCCCGGCGTCAGCGGCCCGTATTGCGCCGCGCGCTGCGGCTGGCCGGCCGAGGCGAGGGTGGTGATCGTGGTGCCGTGATAGTCGCGCTCGCGGAAGAGGATCTTCGACTTGCGCCCGCCGTGATGGCGCGCCGAGATCTGGCGGACCATCTTGTAGACCTTCTCGTTGGCCTCCGAGCCCGAGTTCGAATAATAGACACGCGACATGCCCGGCATCTTCTCGATCAGGCGGCGGGCAAAGAGCGCGCCGGGGATCGAGCCCGCCGAATTGGCGAAATAGTTCATCTTGATCAGCTGGTCGCGCACCGCATTGGCGATGCTCTCGCGCCCGTAGCCGACGTTGACCGTCCAGACCCCGCCCGAGACGGCATCGAGATGCTCCTTGCCGCGGGCGTCCCAGACGCGCATGCCGCGCCCCTCGACGATCACGCGCGGATCGACGGTCTCGAACATCTTGTGCTGGATCAGATGGTGCCAGACATGGGCGCGGTCGGCCGCGACCACTTCGCCGATATCGTTCACGCCGCCGAGATCATCCATCGCGCATCCTCCTCAACCCCGCCCCCACCGCTTATCCGCCATCGGCCGGGGCGCGATTAGGTCCAGTCGCGCGGCAGCGTTAAGGCCAGACGCCGCGCTTCGCTTTCGCGCCATCGCGCTTCGCAAACGGATCACGCAGGACGCGCGCGAAGGCGCTATGGTGTCACGCACCAGTCAGGGAGGACGCCGATGCCGCTTGCCATGAACCGCGAGGTCTTCATCACCTGTGCCGTCACCGGCTCGGGCGGCACTCAGGACCGCAGCCCGCATGTACCGCGCTCGCCCGCCCAGATCGCCGAGAGCGCGATCGCCGCCGCCAAGGCCGGGGCCGCGGTGGTGCACT
>JBIKVM010000058.1:0-13897 GCA_044356825.1 Limisphaerales bacterium | reverse complement strand
CTCTCTATGGGGCGTGAGATGCGCGACTTCGGGCGCGATCTTTCGGCGCTCGCGCTCAATACCGCAACGCTCGGCCACAACCTCGAGGGTGCGGGCGCGGGCTGGGAACCCGAGCGGGTGATCGACGCCTGCGCGGCGCGCGGCTATGGCGGTATCGTCTTCTGGCGGCGCGAGATCGGCACGCGCGCGGCAGAGATCGGGCGATACGCGCGCGCGGCGGGTCTGCGGGTCGACGGGCTTTGCCGGACGCCCTACCTCGTCGGGCGCGAAACGCCAGACCGCCTCGGGGATGAGGTGCGCGCCGCCATCGACATGGCAGCCGACCTCGGGGCGCCCGTCCTGACCATCGTTACGGGCGGGACCGAACCGGGGCACAAGGGCGCGGCGCGGACGCAGGCCCTGCTGGCCGAGCGTCTCGCGGATGTCGCGCCGATTGCGGCACAGGCGGGGGTGGCGCTCGCGCTCGAGCCGCTCAATCCCATGTTCGGGGGGAACCGCACGTGCATCTTCACGGTTGCCGACGCGCTTGCGGTCTGCGACGCGGTGGGCGCGCCGAACCTCGGGATCGCAGTCGATGTCTATCACGTCTGGTGGGATGTCCGCCTCGGCGCAACCCTTGCGGGCGCGCGCGGGCGGATCCTCGGATATCATCTGTGCGACTGGCTTGAGAACACGGGCCACATGCTGCTCGATCGCGGCATGATGGGCGACGGGGTGGCGGACCTGCACGCGATCCGCGGGGCAGTCGAGGGCGCGGGCTATGCCGGCCCCTGCGAGGTCGAGGTCTTCTCGGCCTCCGACTGGTGGCGGCGCGACCCCAACGAGGTGCTGGACGTGGTGGCAAGCCGCTTCCGCGCGGTCTGCTGAGCGATCAGAGGCCCTTCGAGCGGTAGCTCTGCGCGACGCGACCGATCGCGACCATGTAGGCGGCCATCCGCAGATCCGCGACCCCCGAACCGTCGTGCCAGAGCGCGCGCATCGCCTGATAGGCCCCCCGCATCGTGTCATCGAGGCCCGAGCGGACGAGGGCAAGCTCGTCCGAGCCCTCGAAGAAGCGCGCCTTGAAATCGGCCGAAAGCGCCCAGCCCAGCCCCTGATCGGCCGAGAGGCGTTCGAGTTCCTCGACCAACAGGCGCGAGCGCGCCTCTTCGGCGCGGCGCTGCATCCGGCCGAAGCGGATGTGGCTGAGGTTCTTGACCCATTCGAAATAGCTGACCGTCACGCCCCCCGCATTGGCATAGAGGTCGGGGATGATGACGCAGCCGCGCGCGCGCAGGATCTCGTCGGCGGCGAAGGTGACGGGGCCGTTCGCGGCCTCGAGGATGAGGGGCGCGCGGATCGCGCCGGCGTTGCCGCGGTGGATCACCCCCTCCTGCGCGGCGGGGATCAGGATGTCGCACGCGGCCTCGAGCATCGCCGCGCCCTCGGCGGTGAAGGTCCCGCCGGGGAACCCCGCGACCGCCCCGCCGTGCGCGTCCATCCACGCCCGCAGCGCCGCGATGTCTAGCCCGGCGGGGTTCGCCACCGCCCCGTCGCGTTCGATCACGGCGATGATGCGCGCGCCGTCCTCTTCGGCAAGGAACTTCGCGGCGTGGAAGCCCACGTTGCCGAGCCCCTGCACGATCACGCGCTTGCCCTCGAGCCCGCCCGACAGGCCCGCCTTCGCCGCATCCTCGGGGTGGCGGAAGAATGCGCGCAGCGCGAACTGCACGCCCCGCCCCGTCGCCTCGACCCTGCCCTGGATGCCGCCCGCATGCGGCGGCTTGCCGGTGACGCAGGCGCGGGCGTTGATGTCGGTCGTGTTCATCCGCGCATACTGGTCGGCGATCCAGGCCATCTCGCGTTCGCCCGTGCCCATGTCGGGGGCGGGCACGTTCTGGGCGGGGTGGATGAGGTCGCGCTTGATCAGTTCATAGGCAAACCGCCGCGTGATCTGTTCGAGCTCGTGCTCCTCCCACGCGCGCGGGTCGATGCACAGCCCCCCCTTGGAGCCACCGAAGGGCGTCTCGACCAAGGCGCATTTGTAGGTCATCAGCGCCGCGAGCGCCTCGACCTCATCCTGGTTGATCGAGAGCGCATAGCGGATGCCGCCCTTGACCGGCTCCATGTGTTCGGAATGAACCGAGCGGTAGCCGGTGAAGGTGCGGATCTCGCCCCGAAGCCGCACGCCGAAGCGCACCGTGTAGGTGGCGTTGCAGACCCGGATCTTCTCCGCCAGCCCCGGGGGCAGGTCGAGCCGCGCCGCCGCACGGTCAAACATCCGATCGACCGAGTCGCGGAAACCGCTTTCGCCCTGCGCACGCATCGCCACCCTCCTGCCCTGAGCCTGTCCCAATATCGCACACGACATGTGACCGGATGGTAACGCAGCCCGCCCGAGGCGTCGTGGGCGTGGGGAAACGCGCGAGTTTCAGTCGAAGACGTCGATTTCCTCGTGCACCGAATCGATGCGGGCACGGCGGCGGATCGGTGAGCCGGGATCCGTCGGGTGGTGCCCGTCGGCAGGATCATGTCGGTCGCAGTTCGCCATATCGCGAATCTGGCCGATCTGCGCCGCTTCGCGCGTCGGGCGCGCGGCTGAAGTGGCGCACCCCGGGTGGCGTTGGCCGGCCACTCAGCGTGCGCCGATGCAGGCCCCGATATCGCGCGCCGGGCGCCCCGGCAGAGCCGCGAGATCGTCCCAGAACACCCCGAGCCGGCCTCCGACCAGGGCTTCGGCCTTCGCGCGCAGGCCCGAGGCAAGCGCGG
Organism: Limisphaerales bacterium; assembly: GCA_044356825.1. Classification (GTDB taxonomy): domain Bacteria; phylum Pseudomonadota; class Alphaproteobacteria; order Rhodobacterales; family Rhodobacteraceae; genus JAUREX01. Next base: position 11,149 of record JBIKVM010000058.1, on the reverse strand, counting down.
CGGTCGCAAGCGGGGCTGCAAGATCGTGGTTCAGCGCGACCCGCTCGCCATCGGCCAGCACCGCCTCGAGCGCAGCTTGCGTATCCTCGAGCGCCGGATCGCCCGCAACCCGCACCCGGGTCGCGACCGCAGCGAGGTCGGGATCGGCCGCGAGGGCATCGGTATAGATCGCCACCGACGCCGTGGGCACGCCGCGCAGCACCATGGCAGCAAGCCAGACATAGCTGAACTTCACCTCGAGCCCGGTTCGGGGTGCGCGGACGTCGCAGACGCTGAGCCATCGCGGATGGGTCCGGACCTTCACCTCGCGCACCTCCCGCCCGGCAAGCGGACGCAGCGCGTCGATCATCGCATGGGTCCCGTGGCAGCAGGCGTGCAGCTTGAAGCGCAGGTCGGGCAAGAGGAACCGCGCCTCGTCCCCGACCGCGGGGGATGGTGCATCGGCGTGGGTCGCAATGAAGCCCTGCGGCCCGTCGATTCCGTCATCGGCGCTGGTAAGCCCGGCACGGGCAAGGCGGGCGCATTCGATCCCGTTTGCGGCAGCAAAGCCCGCGTTCAGCGGTTTTCCCATCGTGCCGAACTGGTTCTTCAGCCCCGACGCCCTCGTGCTGCACAATCCGATCGCAGCGCGCATCTCACCCTCGGACAGGCGCAAGAGCCGCCCGGCCGCAACCGTCGCGCCAAAGGCGCCCGAGGTGGCGGTCTGATGAAACCCGCGATCATAATGCCCCCGCCCGAGATGCAGCCCGATCCGGATCGCGGCCTCGGCACCCGCGACGAAAGCGTCGATCACCTCTGCGGTCGTGGCGCCGACCTCTTCGCCCGCTGCAAGCGCCGCCGGATAAATTGCGACCGACAGATGCCCGACATGGGCGAAATGCGTGTCGTCATAGTCAAGCGCGTGCGACGCCGTGCCGTTCGCGAGGGCGGCCGCGCGCGCGGGCAGGGCACGCCCCCCGAAAACTGCGGCGACTGGGTGCCCCCCCTCGGCCGACAGCACCTCGCGCAGGGCGATGGCGACAGGCTCGGACGCACCCGCCATGCCGCAGGCCATCCAGTCGAGCAGCGACAGACGCGCGAACTCGCGCGCCTCGGCGGGCATCTCGTGGCGCAGGGCGCACCGCACAACCCAGTCGAGGATCTTCATGAGGCGCCTCCTTTCGAACCGGGGATCACGCCCGCAGGCGGCCCATTCCAATGAAGGGTCGGCCGGTCGTCACAGGAACACCCGCTCGATCACCCAGAACCCTCCGACCGCCGCAATCGCGACAGAGCTGGGCACGGCGACGACGCGGCGATAAGGGCCCGGCCCGCCCCCGCGCAGGACGGCCAGCGAGCACGCCGCACAGAGCGCCGCGAGCGGCCAGAAGAAGACCGGCGCCCGCGCCCCGACCGCATCGGCAAAGGCCGGTGCATCAATCGCAAGACCCGCGCCGGCAAGGATCAGCGCCGCGCCGGCATAGGCGATGGCCGCCGGCCGCGCCGGCAGGATGCCGCGTCCGACCCCAAGCACCGGCGCGATGACGGCGAAGGCCACCGCGATGACGGCGAGTTGCCCCAGCTCAACCCCGATGTTGAAGCCGATCAACGCGGGGATCACATGCCCCTCCGGCAGCCCGAACTCACCCAGAACGCTTGCAAACCCGAGGCCATGCAGCAGGCCGAAGACGAAGACGACCGCTGGCCGCCATGGCGGCAAGCCGCGCGCGAAAATGTTCTCGACCGCGACAAGGACGATCGAGGCCGCGATCAGCGGCTCGACGATCGCGGCCGGAACCTCGACCCAGCCCAGCACCCCGAGCGCGAGCGTGACCGTATGGGCGAGCGTGAAGGCGCTGACCTGCCAAAGCAGCCCCACGATCCGGGCCCCGAGGAAGAAGAGGCCGAGCACGAAGAGGATGTGATCGAGCCCCTTGGGCACGATGTGGTCGAACCCGACGGGAATGTAGGCGGCGAAAACCTCTGCACCGCTTTGGGGTGGCGCACCGGCAATCGCGATCTCGGGGCTGCGCGTGCCGGCGTCGAGATAGCCCGTGAACGGAACGGCCACGCCCTGCTGGCGCAGCACGAGCGCACCACGCCCCCTCGGCCAGTCGAGCGTCAGCGTCCGAGCCCCCTCGGGCAGGGCCGCCGTCAGCACGACGCGCGAGAAGCGCGCAAGCTCGGGGTCGGGTTGATCCTCGACGATGGCCTCCGCGAGCTCGAGCGCAAGCGGCACTCCATCCACGTTGAGTTCGAGGCCCGCGAACATCGCCGTCCAGTCACCCCGGATGCGCAGCGCAAGCGCGCCCGGTTCGAGCGCGCGCAGCGCATCGTAGAATTCGGCCGCCGGCGCATCGTTTGTGTTGGTCAGCCCATCAAGGTCTATCCCCGCGAGATGGGCCTCGGCAATGACGCGCAGGGCGAGTTCGACCCGCCCGCCCCCGGCCTGAATGTCCGCGATGGCCGGAACGACCTCATGGGCGCGCAGGGGGGCCGCCGCCACGATCAGCGCCGCAATCAGGGTTGACAGCGCCAAGAGCCGCGCGATGGTTGCCCGCATGATCCGCTGCATCCTCAAGCCCCTCCTGATCGCTCTCGCCTGCCTTGGCGCAGCACCGATTGCCGCGCATGAGACGTGGCTCGACCCGGAACGGTATCAAGCCTTGCCGGGCGAGGCGATAGGGATCGACATCCGCAACGGCCAGCACTTCAACGGCATGGCGCTGCCGTGGCTCGACCGCGGGATCGAGCGCTTCGTCGCGATCGAGGGCGAGGTGGAGCGCCCGATCACGGGTCGGCTCGGCGACATGCCGGCCGGGCGGGTGACGCCACTCGCCGAGGGGCTGATGGTGGTCGCGATGCAATCGGGCCTCGACCGGCTGACCTATGACGACTGGTCGAAATTCGAATCCTTCGTCACGGAAAAGGACCTGCGCGGCACGATCGAGGCGCACCGCGCGCGCGGCCTGCCCGAGACGGGCTTCACCGAGATCTATCGCCGCCTCGCCAAGACGCTGATCAGCATCGGCGGGGCAGCGGGGGCGGACCGCGAGACCGGAATGGTAACGGAGTTCGTCGCGCTCTCTAATCCTTACGCCGCAGAGTTCGACAATGTGATGGTCGCGCGTCTGCTCGAGGATGGCGCGCCGCGCCGCTCGGTGCGCGTCACCGTCTTCGCCCGCGCCCCGGACGGCAGCATCGGCGAAACACACACGCAGACCGATGCCGACGGGATCGTGCGGGTGCCGGTGCTGGCGGGACACCGCTATCTGTTCGATGCCGTCGTGATGCGCGAGGCCCCGTCCGAGGCCAATGCTGCGTGGATCTCGCTCTGGGCGTCGCTGACCTTCGAGGTTCCGGCGCGGCGCTGATGCCAGGGCCGGCGCGTTTTTCGGCTATACACATTTACGTCATCCCCCTAGTGTGCCCCCAAACGAACTGCGGGGGGCGTCGCGATGCCGATGAAGAAACCGTTGATCGGGATGATCTGCGTCCTCGCGACGGCTGCGACCCCGATTTGGGCCGAGACGCCCTACAGCGTCGCGCTCACCGTCGATCAGGGCTGGGACGACGCCGACCGCAGCTTTTTCTACTTCGCCCCGCAGGGCTCACCGATCCTGCCCTTCGCCTATGCCAAGGCCCTCGAACAGCCCCGGTCGGAAGATCTTTTCCTTGACCGCGCGCATCTCGGCGAACTCGGCATGATCTTCTGGGACGATCCCGTGGCCAACCCCGAGGGGCTGCCGATCGGCCTGACGGTCGATCGCGGCCGGCTCGGGACCGAGGCGCAACTGGGGATGAACTGCTCGGCCTGCCACGTCACCGAGATCCGGGTGGGCGGCAAGGTCGCGCTGGTCGATGGCGGGGTGTCGCATTTCGACTTCTGGCGCTTCATGTCCGAACTCGAGGCCGCGGTGCGCGCGACCTTTGAGGACGACGCGAAATTCGCGCGCTTCGCGGCGCGCCTCGCGGCCAGCGACGAGGTCGTGAAGGATCCCGAACAGATCCGCGCGCGGCTGCGGCAGGTGCTGCGCACGCGCGAGGATTGGGCCTTTCGCAACCACACCCCGATCCCGCCCGGGCCGGGGCGGGTCGATGCGCTCAACGTCATCCTCAATCAGGTCACGGCCGGCATGCTCGGGCGGCCCGAGAATGCGCGCACGCCTGACGCGCCGGTCAGCTATCCGTTCCTGTGGGATGCGCCCTATCTCGAGGTCGTGCAATACAACGGGGTCGTTCCCAACGCCGGTGCCGGTGCGCTTGGCCGCAACGTCGGGCAAGTGCTGGGCGTCTTCGGCGAGGTCGACATGGCCGAGGGTACGATGCCGCTTGGCTATCATGCCTCGGTGAACGTGAGCCACCTCATCGCGCTCGAGGACCGGCTCGAGACCCTGACCTCACCCGCATGGTCCGATTTCGTCGCCGAGGGGCTTCTGCCCGACCTCGACCCCGCGCTCGTGGCGCAAGGTGCCGAGGTCTATGCGGCCGAATGCGCGTCGTGCCACGAAGTGATCGACCGCGAGGACCGCGGCGATATCGCCTCGATCAAGATCCAGACCTTCGGGCTTGCGGAAATCGGCACCGACCCCAAGGCCGCGCTCGGGTTTTCCGCGCGCGAGGTCGTGGCCGGCCCGATCGAGGGGCGCAAGATGGGCCTCGTCGTCGGTGAGCCCTTCTGCGAGGTGACGCACGGCAACGCGGTGCTCGCGCATGTGGTTGCGGGCGTGGTGCTGAGCCATCTGAGCGATGACGGCCACATCCTCGCGACTGCCGCCGAGGGCATGATCACGAGCAGCATACACAGGAAGTTCTCGGAACTCGGCACCTCGATCCGGGGCGCGCTCGGATTTGACGATCCGGCCGAGGCGGCGGCCCCGCCCGACTATCCGGCGCTGATCGCAACCTTCGAGGCCAAGGGGATGACCCCTGAACAGATCACCGCCGAACTCGAGTCGTTGAGCGACGACAAGACGGCGCTATTCGATGAACTCGTGCGCGACCACTTCGCCTATCAGGGCGCCGACCGGGCGTGCATGGAGGTGGTCGAGACCGCCCAGTACCGCGCGCGGCCGCTGAACGGGATCTGGGCGACGGGCCCCTTCCTGCACAACGGCTCGGTTCCGACGCTGGCCGATCTGCTCAAGCCCGCGGCCGAGCGTCCCGCTGCCTTCGCGGTGGGGGATGGTGAATTCGATCCCGCGACGGTCGGGTTCGTGCCTGCCGATCCCGGCCTTGCCTACAGGCTCGATACGCGGCTCGAGGGCAACAGCAACGCAGGCCACGAGTATGGCACGGGCCTCGACGCCGCTCGGAAGGCCGCGCTCCTCGAATACCTCAAGAGCCTCTGAGGTGATGGCGGGGCGCCGCGCGCTGCATGTCGCGGGCCTCGTTGCGGGCCTTGCGGCACTGGGCGCCGGGGGGGCTTGGGCGAGCGACCATATCGACGGCTCGGGTGCGGTGAACCGTCCGACAGCCGACCTGACCGACCTCTTTGCGTTCACGGCGGGCGACGGGTCTGGGCGGCTTGTCGTCATTCTCAACGCCGTCACCGCCGCGCAGCCATGGGAGAGCCCCGCCACCGAGGCGACCTTCGACATCGTGATCGGCGCCATCGCGGACGAGACGCTCGCCCTCCTGCCCGACCCTCGATTCCGCCTCAACTGCAACTGGACCGAAACGGCAGCGGTCTGCGACACCTCCACGGGGGCGCGGATAGAGGCGCCGCTGGGCGTGATCGCGGACCCCGCCCCCTTGCGCCTCTTTGCCGGCAGACGGTCCGACCCGTTCGTGCTGAACGGGATCTGGGCGGGCGAACTTGCGCTGCGCGATGCGATCCCCACCCCCTTCGATGCCAATATCCTCGAAGGCTTCAACGTCTTCGCCTTGGTGGCCGAGATCGACATCGCTGCCGTCATGCCCGAACTGGCGGGGCGTGCGCTGGCCATCGGGGCGGAGGTGCGCGTGCGCGACGGGGGGCCCATCCTGGACCGGCTGGGCCGGCCCGAGATCGCCAACATCGCCCTGCAATCGAATACCGGGCCTGATCTACGCGACGCGCTCAACAGCCATCCCGCGCTTGGCCTTCCCGACCCCTTCCGCAGCACGTTGCGCACGCGACTGCGCGAGAACCTCGACCGCTACGATGCGATGGACCCTGCACCCTACGCGGTCGACAAGGACGCGCTGGCCGCGATCCTGACCGAGGATTTCCTTGCGATTGACCCGCGGCTACCCTGCACGGGGGCGCGCTATTTCGATCTCGAGGGGGCCCTGCTCGCGGGCATGCCCGCCACGCGCTGCGGCGGCCGGCCGCTCGGGCAGGATGTGATCGATGCGGTCTACGGGCTGATGATCCTCGGCGACGCGTCGCTCGAGATCGCCGACGGCGCCGCCACCCCCACGCAGCCGCCCGCCGGTGCCTTCCCCTGGCTCGCCGTGCCCAACACGGGCGCTGTTGCAACCCTTCAAGCGATTGCCGGGCGGGGCATCTCGGACCTCTCGGCGCCCGGGCAGGGCCGGCTGGTGATGGCCGCGATCCTCGGGGCGCTTGGCATCGGGCTGGTGTTCGTCGCGCGAGCGGCCGTCCGGCGGATCAGACGCCGCCGCTGACCGGGCGCCCCGCGATCAGAGCCCGAGCGGAACGAAGTCCGCCGCATCGTGGCGTTCGCGCAACTGCTCGTTCGGCTCGCCGTAGGTGCGGTTCACGACGCGCCCGCGCCGCACTGCGGGCCGGCCATCGATCGCCCGCGCCCAGCGCACGACATGGGCGTAGCTTGCGACATCAAGGAAGGTTGCGGCGTTGTAGAGCCGCCCGAGCGCAAGCTGGCCATACCACGGCCAGATCGCCATGTCGGCGATGGAATAGTCGCGCCCGTTGATGAACTCGACCTCCGCCAGCCGCCGGTCGAGCACGTCGAGCTGGCGCTTGGTCTCCATCGCGAAGCGGTTGATGGGGTATTCCCACTTCTCGGGCGCATAGGCGTAGAAATGCCCGAACCCCCCGCCCAGATAGGGCGCGCTGCCCATCTGCCAGAAGAGCCACGAGAGCGTCTCGGCCCGCGCCGCGCCGCCTGCGGGCATGAAGGCGCCGAAGCTCTCGGCCAGATGCAGAAGGATCGCCCCCGATTCGAACACCCGCACCGGTTCCGCCCCGCGCCGGTCCAGAAGGGCCGGGATCTTGGAGTTCGGATTGACCGCGACGAAGCCCGACGAGAACTGATCGCCCTTGCCGATCTCGATGAGCCACGCGTCGTATTCCGCCTGCGCGTGGCCGCGTGCCAGCAACTCCTCGAGGAGCACCGTCACCTTCACCCCGTTCGGCGTGCCCATGGAATAGAGTTGCAGCGGATGGCGCCCGACCGGCAGCGCGGCCTCATGCGTCGGTCCCGCGACGGGGCGGTTCGTGCTGGCGAAGCGGCCGCCGTTCTCCTTGTCCCAGGTCCAGACCTCGGGGGGGGTGTAGGGGGCGGTCATGCGCGCTCTCCGCTGCGAAGGAAACCTGCGCCAGAGGTATCTTGCCCGGCCGCGGGCGCAAGGGCCAAAGGGACGATCTGTCGCCTTGCCCCCGCCCGCCCCCGCGCCACATTCGCCCGGCGGCAACGAAAGCGGAACGGATGCAACCGACAACAGCGGACACCCCCCACGGCCTCTTCTTCGAGGTCGAGATGAAACCCGGCCACATGGATCATTATTTCGCCCATGTTGACCTGCTGCGCCCCGTTCTCGCGCAGCACACCGGCATGCGCTGGATCGAGCGCTTCCGCCCTTCGGGCCGCGAGGACTCACTGCTCTCGCACCAGATATGGGAGAGCGAGGCCGCCCTTGCCGGCTGGCGGCGCGATGCGCTGCACCGCCGGTCGCAGACGGCGGGCCGCACCCAGCATTTCGCCGACTACCGCATCCGCGTCGCCCCGCGCATCCTGCACCTCGAGGACGGGGCGGCAACCGAGACCCCCTGCGCCCCCGACGGCCGCCTGATGATCGCGGTCTATGCGGCCGCGCCCTTCGCGCTGCCCGGGGCCGCATGGTTTGCCAGCGTCGTGCGCGAGGGGTCGTGCCTTGCGCTCGCGGACATGGCCGACGCTGCCACCGCCCGCGCCACCGCCCGCGACGCGGCCGCGCAGGCGGGCGTGCGCGCGGCCTCGGTCTTTGCCGTGACGCGCGACTATGGCATGTTCCGCCGCGCCGAGGCACCCGAGCCCTGAGGGCGCGCCTCAGCCGCCCGCGGTGCGCCCCATCTCCGCCCCCGCCCCTGCGCCGGCCCCCGCCCCGGCGCGGCGCGCGAGATAGGCGCCATACTCCGTCTTGCCGAAGACGGCCGCGCGCGCCGACAGCGCGGCCGCGTCGATCCAGCCCATCTCGAAGGCGACCTCATCTGGGGCGCCGACCTGCAGGCCCTGCCGCTCGGTCAGGGTGCGGACGAAATTTCCCGCATCGAGCAGGGATGCATGCGTGCCGGTGTCGAGCCAGGCATAGCCGCGCCCCATCCGCTCGACCGTCAGGCTGCCCTCGGCGCGGTAGAATTCGAGCAGATCGACGATCTCGAGCTCGCCCCGCGCCGAGGGGCGCACCTCGCGCGCGAAGTCGGGGGCGCGGCCGTCAAGGAAATAGAGGCCCGTGACGGCGAAGTCCGAGGGCGGGCGGGCGGGCTTCTCGACCAGCGCGCGCACCCGGCCGTCGGGGGCGAAATCGACGACGCCATAGCGTTCGGGGTCGGCCACGCGATAGCCAAAGACCGTGCCCCCCCTGTCCCGCGCCCCGGCCGCCGCCAGCACGCCGGGCAGGCCGTGGCCGAAAAAGATGTTGTCGCCGAGGATCATCGCCGAGGGGGCGCCGGCGAGGAAATCGCGCGCGAGCAGATAGGCCTGCGCCAGCCCCTCGGGGGCGGGCTGCACGATCCAGTCGAAATCGAGGCCCCATTGCCGCCCGTCGCCCAGCAGGCGGCGGAACTGCGGCTGATCCTCGGGCGTGGTGATGATCGCGATCTCGCGCATCCCGCCCAGCATCAGGACCGAGAGCGGATAATAGATCATCGGCTTGTCATAGACCGGCAGAAGCTGCTTCGAGACGCCGAGCGTGATCGGCCAGAGCCGCGTCCCCGATCCGCCCGCGAGGATGATGCCCTTGCGCGCCGTCATGCCGCCGCCCTGATGGCCGCGACCGCGGCCGGCAGATGGGCGCGCCAGTCGGGGCGGACGACGCCGAAGGCGCGCTCGAACCCCGTGCAGTCGAGCCGGGAATTGGGGGGCCGCCGCGCCGGGGTCGGATAATCGGCGGTCGCGATCTCTTCGACCGTGACGGGCATGGCGGCGGCGGCGAAGATCGCGCGCGCGAAGTCGGCCCAGGTCACATCCGGCGCGCCCGCGAAATGGTGCGTGCCGCCCGGATGCCCGGCCACGAGGGCGCGCGCGCCGGCAAACACCGCGCGCGCCAGCGCGTCGGCGGGGGTCGGCCCGCCGGTCTGGTCGGCGACGACGCGCACGACAGGCTGGCGCGCCCCGGCCCGCAGCATCGACGCCACGAAATTGCCGCCGCCGCCGGAAAAGACCCAGCTCGTGCGCACGATCAGATGCCGCGCCCCGCTCGCGCGGAGCGCGACCTCGCCCGCAAGCTTCGTGCGCCCATAGGCCGAGAGGGGGGCCGTCGGCGCGTCGGGCGGCTGCGGCGCGCTGCCCCCACCCGCGAGGACGTAATCGGTCGAGAGCAGGATCACCGGCAGGCCCCGCGCCGCCGCCGCCGCCCCGATCGCGCCGGGCGCCTCGGCGTTGATGCGCCGCGCGAGGGCCTCTTCGCCCTCGGCGTGGTCGACGGCCGTATGGGCCGCCGCGATCACCGCGACATCGCAGGCCGCCCCGGCCAGCCGGCGGGCGCAGGCGGCAGGGTCGGACAGATCGGCCTCGTCCCGGCCGAGGAAGAGCGCCGAGGCGCCCTGCGGCACCGCCGCCGCCATGGCGCGCGCCAGCTGCCCCGTGCGGCCGAAGACCAGCACCCTCATGCCGCGCCCCGCGTGCCAAGGCGCGCGCCGACCCCGGCACGGTCCAGAAGCGGCCGCCACCAGCCGGGATTTTCCAGATACCACGCGACCGTCCGCTCGAGCCCCTCGGCGAGCGTGACCGTCGGCCGCCAGCCCAGTTCGGCGCGGATGCGGGCGGGGTCGATCGCATAGCGCAGATCGTGCCCGGGGCGGTCGGCGACGAAGGCGACGAGGCGGGCGTGCGGCGCGCCCTCGGGGTGCAAACGGTCAAGGATCGCGCAGATCGCGCGCACGATGTCGATGTTGCGCGCCTCGGCCTCGCCGCCGATGGCATAGCTCCGCCCCGGCGCCCCGCCCTCGAGCACGCGCAAGAGCGCGGCCGCGTGATCCTCGACGAACAGCCAGTCGCGCACGTTCTCGCCCTTGCCATAGACCGGGATCGGCCGGCCGTGCAGCGCGTTCAGGATCACGACCGGGATCAGCTTTTCGGGAAAGTGGAACGGCCCGTAGTTGTTCGAGCAGTTGGTGACGATGACGGGCAGGCCCCAGGTCTGCCCCCAGGCCCGCGCGAGGTGGTCCGAGGCCGCCTTGGTCGCGGCATAGGGGCTGCGGGGGGCATAGGGCGTGCCCTCGTCAAAGCGCCCCTCGGGGCCGAGATGGCCGAACACCTCATCGGTCGAGACATGGACGAAGCGGAAGGCCGCCGGTCGCCCCGCATCCTCCCACGCCGTCCGCGCGGCCTCGAGCAGGTTGAAGGTGCCGGTCACGTTCGTCTCGACGAAGGCCGCCGGCCCGTCGATCGAGCGGTCGACATGGCTCTCGGCCGCGAGGTGGAGGACCGCATCGGGCCGGTGGCGGGCGAAGACGCGGGCAAGGGCGCCCGGATCGCGGATGTCGGCATGCTCGAAGGCATAGCGCGCCGAGGCCGCGACCGAGGCCACATTCTCGAGGCAGGCCGCATAGGTGAGCGCATCGAGGTTCACGACCGCGTGCCCGCGGGCCACGGCCGCGCGCACCACCGCCGAGCCGATGAACCCCGCCCCGCCCGTCACGAGTATCTTCATGGCCGGCCTCCGAACGGGCTGGCCCAATCGGCGAATGCGGGCGCGGCCGCATCGCGGGGCGAGAGGATCGGGGTGCGGCCCGAGCGCGGCCAGTCGATGCCGCAACTGTCCCAGCGCACCGCCCCCTCGC
>JBIKVM010000243.1:0-4001 GCA_044356825.1 Limisphaerales bacterium | reverse complement strand
CTTGATCGCCGCCCCGCGATCCGCCTCGCCTGGACCGGCACGGCCGCGCGGGATGCGGCCCTCGTCGGCTACGAGATCCGCCTAGCCGCGAGCGCCGCGGTCGTCGTCGCGGGGGTCGCGGAGCGGGCCGCGGGCGCCGTTCTCGTCTCGGAGGGGCTCCTCTCCGCGACCGCCTATCAGGCGCGGGGGCGCTATCTCGCGGAGCGCCCGACCGCCTGGTCGAGCTGGCTCGATGCGACAACACCCGCCGTCTGGCTCGACGAGAACGCCTTCGAGAACGGCGTGCGGGGCCTTTTTGCCGATGCGGGGCTGAGCGCGCCCGAGATCGTCGCGACGCTGCCCGTGTCCGGCGCCTTCCAGGGCCAGCTTGCCTTCTCGCGCGCCGACAACCGGCTTTATCGCTGGACCGGCAGCGCATGGACGGCCGAGGTGCCCGCGGTCGCCGTCACGGGCCAGCTTGCCGACGATCAGATCGCGGCGATCGCCGCCGCCAAGATCGCGGGCCAGATCACCACCACCCAGATCGGCGAGGGGGCGGTCTCGACGGGCAAGCTCGCCGCCGGCGCTGTGACGGCGGGAAAGATCGCCGCGGGCTCGATCGATGCGGGCAAGATCGCGGCTGGTACCATCACCGGCGACCGGATCGCGGCCAACACCATCACCGGTGGCCTCATCGCGGCGAGCGGGATCATCACCTCGGCCGCGCAGATCGGCGATGGCCTCATCACCACCGCAAAGATCGGCAATCTTGCCGTCTCGACCGCCAAGATCGCCGACAATGCCGTCACCTTCCCGAGCTTCATCGAGGGGCCGGTGACCACCATCAACCGCGTCGGCGGGGGCGAGACGGTGCTTGCGAGCCTCGCCATCGTGCAGTCGGGTGCGCCCGTCTGGGTCATGGCCGAGGCCAATGTCACGCATCTGACCGGCGGGCTCATCCTCTCGAACCGATACGCGCGCATGAACATGCGCATCCGCGCGGACGGGGTCATGATCGACGGGGTCTCGGGCCCGATGGTCTCGGGGCTGAACGTCAGCGCCTTCGTGCAGGACACGACCCATATCGCGACCGGGCCCGTCACCTACAGCTTCACCTGCGAGCCGACGACGGGGGACGCCGATCAGGTCCACATCGTCGGCGCCTCGCTCTTCATCATCGAGTTGAAGCGATGATCCGCGTGAGCTTCCATGCGCTGGCGACCGGCGAGATCACGCGGCGCGCCATGCTCGCCCCCGAACTCGTCGCGCTGAACCTCGCGCCGGGCGAGGGCGTCGTCGCGGGCTGGGTCGACGGGACGCGCGCGCGCGTCGTCGCGGGGCAGATCGTGCCGAAGCCCGAGGCCGAGATCGAGGCCGAGGCGCTCGCGCGCGCCTGGGCCGATCTGCGCATGGCGCGCAATGCGCGCCTCGCTTCCTCGGACTGGACGCAAGTCCCCGACGCGCCGGTCGACCGCGCAGCCTGGGCGCGCCATCGCCAGGCGTTGCGCGATCTGCCCGCGACAACCGCCGATCCGCGCGCGCCGCTTTGGCCCGATCCGCCCTGACGGATCCGCGGCGTCGTCGTCAGACCACACCCATCATTCAGTCAACCCCCACCCAACCCCATGGAGAGGAGATCCCGCCATGTCGTTCCAATTCTCGGATATCGCCCGCAACGCCGCCCTCGATGCGATCGAGGCCGCAATCGGCACGAGCCCCATCCTGCAGATCCGCTCGGGCGCGCTGCCCGCCGACACGGGGACAGCCGATGCGGGCAATCTTCTGGTCGAGATCGCGCTCCCCGCGGACTGGCTCGAGACCGCCGCGACCGGCACCAAGACGATCAAGGGCGTCTGGACCGGAACCGGCACCACCGCCGCCGCGGGCGGCACCAATGCGGGCCATTTCCGCATCAAGAATACCGCCGGCACGCTCACCCATCTGCAGGGCAGCATCACCATCACCGGTGGCGGCGGCGACATGGAACTCGACAACCCCAACATCGCGCAGAACCAGTCGGTGAGCGTCACGACCTTCACCCTGACCGCCGGGGGCGCCTGATCCATGGCGCGCCTCGTCAACCGCGCGCGGATGACCACGCCCACCACCGGCACGGGCACGCTCGCGCTCGGGGCGGCGGTCGAGGGCTTCCAGTCCTTCGCCGCAGCGGGTGTCGCGGATGGCGACGCGCTGCGCTATGTCCTCGAGGAAGGCCCGGCCTGGGAGATCGGCCTCGGGATCTATGGCGCCTCCCCCCCGAGCCTCACGCGCGCCCCTTCCGAAAGCTCCGCGGGTGGGGCCGCGATCGCGCTCGCTGGGCAGGGCCGGGTCTTCGTCACCGCCGCCGCGGCCGAGTTCGACGCCAAGCTCGACGCGACCGACCCCCGCCTTTCGGACGCGCGCGAATGGAGCGCCGCGACCATCGCCGAGGCCGAGGCCGCCGCCGGCACCGCCACCACCCGGCGCGCCTTCACGGCCGCGCGCGTCCGGCAGGCGATCCTCGGCTGGTGGAACGGATCGGCGGAGAAGACGAAGCTCGACGGCATCGCGGCCGGGGCGCAGGTCAATGTCGCGACCGATCTCGGACAGGGTGGCACGGGCAACGCCCGGACCATCACCTCCTCGACCGGGAGTGCCGTCACCGTCTCGACCGCGAGTGCGACGCATGCGGGCTTCATGTCGACCAGCGACAAGTCGAAGCTTGACGGCATCGCCGCGGGGGCCGAGGTCAATGCGGTGACCTCGGTCGCGGGCCGGACGGGCGCGGTCAGCCTTGCCAAGACCGATGTCGGGCTCGGGTCGGTCGACAACACCGCCGACAGCGCCAAGGTCGTGGCCTCGGCCGCGACCTGGACCACGGGCCGCACCCTGACGCTCGGCGATACCGCCCGGACGCTGAACGGCAGCGCCAATCTCGCCTGGACGCTCGCCGAGATCGGCGCGGCGGCGGCGGGGCATGGCCATGCTGACGCCACGACCTCGGCCGCGGGGTTCCTCTCGGCCGCCGACAAGTCGAAGCTCAATGGCATCGCGGCGGGGGCGACGGCGAACGCAGGCACCGTCACGTCGGTTTCGGGCGGCACGGGGCTGAGCGGCACCGTCACCACCTCGGGCTCAATCGCGCTCGCCGCCATCTCGGCAGGATCGGCCACGACCGGCGCGCTCTACTACAACGGCACGACACGCGCGGCGGGCCAACTCTATGGCGGCACGACCGCGCCCGCCTCGACGACGCGCCTCAACTACGACGGCGCGCTGCATGTGACGTCGCTGCAGGCCTCGGGCGATGTCACCTCGCTCTCGGACGAGCGGCTGAAGACCGACTGGGCGGAGCTGCCCGATGACTTCGTCGCGCGCATCGCCGAGGTGCGCCATGGCACCTTCCGCCGGGTCGGCGGCACGACGCGCGAGATCGGCGTCAGTGCCCAAAGCCTCGCCTGCGCCGCGCCCGAGGCGGTGCGGGGTGGAGCTGACGTCGGTGCGATCGGGGACGGCTCCGATCCGGGCTTCCTCTCGGTCGCGCATGGCCCTGCGGCACTTGCCGCCGTCATCGCGCTTGCGCGCGCCCATCTCGCGCTCTGCCAGCGGCTCGAGAATCTCGAGGCGCGCCTTGGGGTGCGCGCGGGCTGACGAGTTGGCGTGCCCCTGACCCAAATCCCCCGCCCGAGGCAGGAGACACCCCATGGCCTACAAGCTCGGTTCCACCACCGTCATCGACGACAGCGCCCTCATCCCCTGGGCGCGCATCTCGGGCGCCCCCGCCGCCCCCACCACCGCAAGCACGCTCGGCCTCGTCGCGGGCGGCGCCGCAGGGGGTGTCGGCACCTACGCCTGGCTCGGCACCACCGTCACCGCCCTCAACCTCCAGGCGGGCGCCATCGTCGCGGGCTCTTCCCTCTACACCGGCGGGATCACCTACTTTGGCTCGAACGGATATGCGACCGATACCTATTACAACGTGAACGGCATCGGCTCGGGCGCGTCGGGCCAGCAATCGGGCTCCTGGCGCCTCATGGGGCGCA
>JBIKVM010000057.1:0-14020 GCA_044356825.1 Limisphaerales bacterium | reverse complement strand
GTGCTGCTCAATGGCACGCAGGCGCTCGTGCGGCTCATGCTCATGCAGGCGGCGCGCGACCGGGCGGCGGGGCTGAGGACGGCGGGCTATGTCACGGGCTATCGCGGCTCGCCGCTCGGGGCGGTCGATCAGCAGATGGTGCGGGCGGCGGGAGTGCTGGGCCCGGCCGATATCCGCTTTCAGCCCGGCCTCAACGAGGATCTGGCGGCGACGGCGATCTGGGGCACCCAGCAGGCGCATCTGCGCGGCGAGGGGCGGGTCGAGGGGGTCTTCGCGCTCTGGTATGGCAAGGGGCCGGGGGTGGACCGGTCGGGCGACGTGATGCGCCACGCCAACATGGCGGGCAGCGCGGCGCTTGGCGGCGTGCTGATGGCGATGGGCGACGATCACACGGGCGAATCCTCGACCACGCTGCACCAGTCCGAAGGCGGCATGATCGCGGCGGGGATGCCGGTGCTCTCGCCCGCGGGTGTGCAGGAGATCCTCGACTTCGGCCTCTACGGCTTTGCGCTCTCGCGCTTTTCCGGCCTCTGGGTTGGGCTCAAGACCATGAAGGATACGGTCGAATCGACGGCCGTCGTCGATGGCAGGCCGGGGCGGATGGCGTTCGTGCTGCCCGATTTCCCCATGCCCGAGGGCGGCGGCGCCATCCGCCTCATCGACACCCCGCAGGCGCAGGAGGCGCGGCTCCATGCGCTGAAGCTGCCCGCGGCGCTGGCGTTCGCGCGCGCCAACGGCATCGACCGGCGCGTCTGGGGCGGCGCGGGGGCGCGCATCGGGCTCATGGCCGCGGGCAAGAGCTGGCTCGACCTGCAATCGGCGCTCGGGCTGCTCGGGCTCGATGCCGAGGCAGCTCGCGCGCTCGGCATCACCACGCGCAAGGTCGGGCAGGTCTGGCCGCTCGAACCCGAGGGGTTGCGGGAATGGGCCGAGGGGCTCGAGGTCATCCTCTGCGTCGAGGAAAAGCGCAAGCTGATCGAGGGGCAGGCCAAGGAGATCCTCTTCAACACCCGCGGCGGCTTGCGCATCATCGGCGGGCGCGACCTCGCGGGTGAGGTGCTCTTGCCCGAGAGCTACGCGCTCGACCCCGTGCAGATCGCCCTTGCCATCGCCCGCACGCTCGAGGCCGCGGGGGTGCGGACCGAGGCGCTCGCGGCCGCGCGCGCGCGGCTCGAGGCCGCCATGCGCGCCGACGACGCAACCGAGATCGCGACGCGGCTGCCCTATTTCTGCGCCGGCTGCCCGCACAACTCCTCGACCCGCGTGCCCGAGGGCAGCCGCGCCTATGCGGGCATCGGCTGCCACTACATGGTCCAGTGGATGGACCGCGAGACGCTGGGCTTCACCCACATGGGCGGCGAGGGCGCGAACTGGATCGGCGAGGCGCCCTTCTCGACCCGCGGGCATGTGTTCCAGAACATGGGCGATGGCACCTACAACCATTCGGGCGTGCAGGCGATCCGCGCGGCCATCGCGGCGGGAACGACCATCACCTACAAGATCCTCTACAACGACGCCGTCGCCATGACGGGCGGGCAGGGCAACGACGGCGGGCTGACGGCGGCGCGGATCGCGCATGAGCTGCGCGGCATGGGGGTGCGGCACCTCGCGCTCGTCCACGACCCCAAGGAGGGGCTCGACCTCGCGGCCTTTCCGCAGGGGATCGAGGTGGCCGAGCGCGACGCGCTCGATGCGGTGCAGCGGCGCTATGCGACGCTGCCGGGCGTCTCGGTCATCCTCTATGTCCAGACCTGCGCGGCCGAAAAGCGCCGCCGGCGCAAGCGCGGCGCCTTTGCCGACCCCGACCGGCGCGTCTTCATCAACACCGATGTCTGCGAGGGCTGCGGCGATTGCGGCGTGCAATCGAACTGCGTCGCGATCCAGCCGGTCGAGACCGAATTCGGCCGCAAGCGCGCCATCGACCAGTCCGCCTGCAACAAGGATTTCTCTTGCCTCTCGGGCTTCTGCCCGAGTTTCGTGACACTCGAAGGCGCCCGGCCGCGCGCCGCCGCCCCGTCGGATCTGACCCTGCCCGAGATGCCGGGGCCCGCGCTGCCGCCGATCCGGGGCACCCACAACATCGTGCTGACGGGCGTGGGCGGGACGGGCGTCGTGACGGTGGGCGCGATCCTCGCCATGGCCGCGCATCTCGAGGGGCGGGGCGTGGGGATGATCGAGATGGCGGGCCTCGCGCAGAAGGGGGGCGCGGTCCACATCCACGCCCGCATCGCCGAGCGCCCCGAGGACATCGGCGCGATCCGCGTCTCGCTCGCCGAGGCCGACGCCCTCATCGGCGGCGATCTGGTGGTGAGCGCGGGGGCCCGCACGCTCGGGCTGACGGCGGCAGGGCGGACGGGCGCGGTCGTCAACAGCCACGAGGGCGTCACTGGCGCCTTCACCCGCGATCCGGGCTTCCGCCTGCCGGGGCAGGGCCTGCGCGGCGCCCTCGCGGCGCGTCTGGGCGCGGGGGTGGCCTTTGTCGATGCGACGGCGCTGGCGCGCGCCACGCTGGGCGACACGATCTTTGCCAATATGGTGGTTTTCGGCGCCGCATGGCAGCGGGGCCTGATCCCGCTCGGGCTCGCGGCGATCCGCCGCGCGGTCGAGCTGAACGGCGCGGCGGTCGCGGGCAACCTGCGCGCGTTCGAGATCGGCCGCTGGGCCGCGCTGCACCCGGCCGATGCCGCGGCCCTCCTCGCCCCCGCGGCCGCCCCCGAACCCGCCCCCGCGGCCGACCCCGAGGCGGCGCTGCGGATTCGCGAGCGGCACCTGCGCGACTACGGCGGCGAGGGGCTGGTGCGCCGCTTCCGCGCCCTTGTCGATCGCGCGCCCGACCCGGCGCTGCGGGCCGCGATCGCGCTGGGCTATCACAAGCTTCTGGCCGTCAAGGACGAATACGAGGTCGCACGGCTGCACCTGCAGACGCTCGACCGCGCCCGGGCGGAATTCGAGGGCGACCTGCGCCCGACCTTCCACCTCGCGCCGCCCTTCCTGCCCGGCCGCGACACCGCCGGCCGCCCGAAAAAGCGCGCCTTCGGGCCGTGGGTGATCGTCGCCTTCCGCGCGCTTGCCGCCCTGCGCGGCCTGCGCGGCGGGCCGCTCGACCCCTTCCGCTGGTCGGCCGAGCGGCGGATGGAACGCGCCCTCATCGCGCGATACGAGGCCGACATGGCCGAGGTCATCGCCGCCTTCACCCCCGACCGGCGCGCCGCTGCGCTGGCGCTCGCCGACCTCCCGCTCGAGATCCGGGGCTTCGGCCCGGTCAAGGCCGCCAACGCCGAAAAGGCCGAGGCACGGCGCGCGGCGCTGCTGGCGGCGTTTCGCGCAGGCTCGGGGCCAAGGGCGCTCGCGGCCGAGTAGCGTTGCGCATGGATTTCCCGCGCGCCCAGGGCTATGGGGCTAAGGACGGCGGGGGATGGCATGGCGGTCGGCGTCTTCGATTCGGGTCTGGGGGGCCTCACGGTCCTTGATGCGGTGGCGCGCCGGCTGCCCGATGTCGCCTTCGTCTATTACGGCGACAACCGGCACGCGCCCTATGGGGTGCGCGACGCCGACGACATCTTCCGCCTGACCTGCCGGGGGGTGGAGCGGCTCTGGGCCGAGGGCTGCGACCTCGTGATCCTTGCCTGCAATACCGCCTCGGCCGCGGCGCTGAAGCGGATGCAGGAAAGCTGGGTGCCGCGCGACAAGCGCGTGCTCGGCGTGTTCGTCCCGCTGATCGAGGCGCTGACCGAACGGCAATGGGGCGACAATTCCCCCCCGCGCGAGGTCGCGGTGAAGCATGTCGCCCTCTTCGCTACGCCCGCGACGGTCGCGAGCCGCGCCTTTCAGCGCGAGCTTGCGTTTCGCGCGATCGGCGTCGATGTCGAAGCCCAGCCCTGCGGGGGCGTCGTCGATGCGATCGAGGCGGGCGATGCGATCCTGGCCGAGGCGCTGGTGCGCAGCCATGTCGAGGCGCTGAAGCGCCGCATGCCCCACCCCGAGGCCGCGGTGCTCGGCTGCACCCATTACCCGCTGCTGCAAGATGTCTTCGCCGCCGCCCTCGGCCCCGGCGTGCGCGTCTATTCCCAGGCCGAGATCGTGGCCGAGAGCCTCGCGGACTATCTCGCCCGCCGCCCCGCCTTCGTGGGCGAGGGGCGCGTCGCGCGCTTCCTCACCACCGGCACGCCGCAGCAGGTCTCGGACCGCGCAACGCAGTTCCTGCGCCGCCCGGTGCGGTTCGAGGCCGCCTGACCCGCCACAGGCCGCGTTTGCCAAGTCCTGGCAACGGTGCCATCCTGTGCACGGGGAAGCCTATGGGGACGCGATGGCAGGAAACGCACCGGGGCCGGCGGGCCGGTCGCACCCGCATCCGCATCTGACCTCGCCCATCGATCTGCGCGGACACCGGCTGCGCAACCGGATCGTCTTTGGCGCCCATACCAACAACATGTCCGACATGGGCCTGCCGGGGGCGCGCACGCGCGGCTACATCCTCGAACGCGCGCGCGGCGGTGCCGCGATGATCGTGATGGAGCCGGTTCCCGTCCATCGCACGGGGGTGCTGACGCGTGGCAACTATCTGCACGGCGATGATGCCGTGATCCCGCATTTCCGCGCCATCACCGAGGCCGTCCGCGCCGAGGGGGCCGTCATCCTCCAGCAACTCTACCACATCGGGGCGCATGGTGATTCCGATCTGAGCTTCGCGCCCCACTGGTCGCCCTCCGGGCATCCGAGCTATCACGACAGCGACGGCTCGCACCGCATGACCGAGGCCGAGATCGAGGAACTGATCGAGGCCCACATCGCCGCCGCCATCCGCTGCCACAAGGCGGGCTTTCAGGGGGTGGAGGTGTGGGCGGCCTATCATTCGCTCCTCGATCAGTTTTGGACACCTTGGTCGAACACCCGCGACGACCGCTGGGGCGGCAGCCTCGAGAACCGCACTCGATTCTCGCGCCGGGTCATCGAGGGGATCCGGCGGGCCTGCGGCGAGGATTTCATCATCGGCCTCGCCGTCTCGACCTCGGATGCCCACGAGGTGACGCTCTCGGTCGAGAGCCTGGCCGAGATCGTGGCGCTGCACGACGCGACGGGCCATGTCGATTACGTCACCTGCGGCCACGGCGGCTATCTCGACTTCGAGCGGCTGATGCCGACCTTCCTTTTCGCCGAAAAGCTGACCGCGCCGGTCACCGAGGTGCTGAAATCCGCCGTGCGCCACGCGAGGATCACCTCCGAGGCCCATGTCCGCACGCCCGAAAACGCCGAAGCCATCATCGCCGCGGGGCAGGCCGACCTCGTCTCGATCGTGCGTGGCCAGATCGCTGACCCCTATCTGGCCGCGAAGGCCATGGCCGGCCGGGCCGAAGAGGTGCGCGGCTGCATCTCGTGCAACCAGATGTGCTGGGGGCGGCGGTCGCGCGATTACTGGATCTCATGCCTGATCAACCCCTCGGTCGGGCGCGAATGGGAGTGGGGCGGCGACCGGGTGGAACCTGCGCCCGCGGCGCGCCAAGTCCTGGTCGTGGGCGCCGGGCCCGCGGGGCTCGAGGCCGCGCGCACGGCGGCACTGCGCGGCCACCGGGTCGAGATCGCCGAGGCGGCCCCGCAGATTGGCGGGCAGTTCCGACTTGCGGGGCAGCAGCCGCGCCGGGCCCAGATCCTCGACCTGCTCGGTTGGTATGAGCGCGAGTTCGACCGCCTTGGCGTCGCCCTGAACCTCAATACTCCGCTCGAAGTCCATGATATCGCGGCGTATCCTGCCGATGCCATCATCCTTGCCACCGGCTCGCTGCCCGACCCCGACGCGCGCCAGCGCTGGCTGCCCTCGGCCCCCCGCCTGCCCGGGATCGAGAACGGCAACGTCTGGGCGGCCGAGGATGTCATGCGCCGCGAGGCTCGCCTCGGCGATGCGGTGATCCTCTATGACGAGGGCGGGACCTGGCGCGGCGTCGGCACCGCCTGGCACATGGCCGAGGAGGGGCGGCAGGTCATCCTCGTCACCCCGGACGCCTTCGTGGGCAAGGAGATCCAGCGCACCTCGGCCGATGGCCCGGCGCGGGGGCGGCTCGCCCACCTCGGGGCGCGCTTCGTGACCGAACATGTCATCACCCGCTGGCACGGCAACGGCGCGACGCTGCGCAGCCTGCTCACGGGGGCGGAGACGACGGTCGCGGCCTCGGCGCTCGTGATGGCGACGACGAACGTGGCGTTCGATCCCTTCCCCGAGACCTTCGCGGGCAAGACGGTGGAGCGCATCGGCGATTGCGCGGCGCCGCGCCAGGCGGCCTACGCCTTTCACGAGGGGCGCAAGGCCGCGCTCGGCCTCTGACGCGCCGATCCCGGCTCTACCCCTCAGTCCGAAGGCCTCTTCGGTGCGCGGCGCGCCACAAGTGCCAGCAGCGGCCTTGCGAGCACCAGCACGATCAGGATGCGCAGGATGTGATGGACCGCGACGAAGGCCGCATCGGCTTCGATCGCGAGCGCGATCAGGCCCATCTCCGTCACCCCGCCCGGGGCGAAGGCCAGCAGCCCCTGGTCAATGTCGACCCCGCTGGTCGCGTTCAGCGCGAGGGCGAATCCGAGCGCGACCCCGACGCTCAGCACCGTGCTCGCGGCACTCAGGAGTGCTGCTCTCCCGAGCATCGCCAGACCCACCCCCACGAAGCGGCAACCAAGGATCGTGCCCAGAAGAACCTGTGCCGCAACGACCAAAGGCCCCGGAGGCGCCGAGGTGGTGATTTCCGTCGCGTGCAGCACCGCCGAAAGGATCATAGGCCCCAGAAACGCCGCTGCCGGCAGCCCGATTCGCGCGCCCCCGAGTGTCCCGGCCACCGCACAGCCCGCGAGCAGCAGCGCATCCACGATCGTGAGCGGCGTGGGTGCCGGTGGCAGCGCGCCCACCGCATGCCCTTCGATCAGGCGGAACCAGATCGCGATCACGACGATGGTGATGACGATGCGCAGGGAATGGGCAAGGATGATCGCGCGCACCTCCGCGCCGCGTTCCTCCCCCAGTTCCACCATCTCGTTGAGGCCGCCAGGCAGCCCGGCGAGCAGGGCCGTCTGTCGATCCAGCCGGCCGAAATAGCTGTAGAATGGCACGACGATCACCGTCAGCAGCGCGACCATCAGCGCGACCAGCGCCCCCGAGACAATCCAGCCCGCCGCGCTGTCGATGAGGTCGGGCGTGAAGCGCGAGCCGAGCATGACGCCGATCACCGCGACGGTTGCGGGGCGTATGCGGCCCGGCCCCCGCACTGGCAGACCCGCCAGCGCGGCAGCCATCGTCGCCGTCAGTGCCCCGAGCATCCAGGGCAGCGGCAGACCGAGTACGAAGAAGATCGCCCCTCCGGACGCGCCAAGCGCCAGAGCCAGGGCGGTGCGAGGCAGGGGCGTCACGGTTGAAAACCTCACGTCGGCCAGAGCGGGGATCGGCCCCCCCGCATCTTGACTGTCATGACATCGATTGGCGCGGGGTTCAAACCCGGCCCATGGCGCGCGGGTCGCGCCTGCCCGTGGCTGAGGCCTCGCCAGGCCGTGGGACCCCTTGCGTCGGGGGCTGGACGATCCGTTGCCCGGGGTGCTCAGCCGGTACGCTCTGCCTTGGCCTCGCGCCGCATCACCTGCGATTCGATGTACTCTGCCAGCGCCGCCACTGCAGGGGTGGGCCTTGTCTGGCCGAGAAGAGCGATCTCGGCCTCGGCGAGCGGCGGCCAGTCGTCAAGGATGGCGATCCCTTGCGGGACCATCGCGCGCGGCATCACCGCATAGCCAAGTCCGGCCCGGACCGCGGCCGCAAGCCCTGCGAAGGACGGCGAGGTGTAGGCGCCGCGCCAGGTCGCCCCGGCGGCCTCGATCGCATGCATCGCCCGGGCGCGATAGACGCAAGGCGCGGGGCTCAGAACAAGCGGCAGGTCGCGTCCGCGCGATACTGCGGCGAACCCGGCGGCAAGGTCGGGCGCGGCGACCCAGACCAGCCGTTCGCGCCAGAGCGGCCGTGCACCGGCATGGGGCCGGGTCGGGTCTTGCTTGATGACGATCAGATCCTGCCTGCCGGCCCCCAAATCCTCAAGCAGGGGTAGTGTCAGCTGGCAGGTCACGTGGAGTTCGACCGCCGGATGGGCCGCGGCGAAAACACCAAGGATCTCGGGAAGGTAGGCCGAGGCGAAATCCTCCGGGCTGCCGAAGCGCACCTCGCCCGCGATGTCGGGCGCGCGAAAGCGCGCGAGCATCGCGTCGGCCTGCGCCACCATCGCGCGCGCGTAGGAGAGCAGCTGTTCCCCCTCGGCCGTCAGACGCACGCTTCGCGTGCTGCGCTCGAATAGTCGGCGGCCGAGCATCTCCTCGAGCTTGCGGATCTGCTCGGACACCGCCGACTGCGACCGCCCGACCCGCGCGCCCGCGCGCGAGAAGCTCTCCGTCTCGGCGAGCGCGAGGAAGGTGCGCAGGACCCCGGTATCGATATCGTGCATCCCAACCAACCTATCTGATATGTCGATCAATCCGATCTAAAATTCCCGTTTTTCCATTCAAGCTGGGTCGTGCAGAAGGGGCGGCGGAATCGGAGAACGCCCATGGACAGCATCCTCGTCGAGAACCTGATCTCGCCCGTTACCCTCGCCTTCCTGCTCGGCATCCTTGCCACGCTGAGCCGCTCGGATCTCGAGATCCCCGAACCGGTGATCCGCATCTTCGCCATCTTCCTGCTGTTCTCGATCGGCCTGCAGGGGGGGCGCGAACTGGCGATGGCGGACCTCGGCAACGTCACGGGCGCGGCGCTGGTCACGCTGTTCGTGGTCATCGTCGTGCCGCTTGCCGGATTTCTCGCCGCGCGCCATCTGATCGGCCTCTCGATCGTCGATGCCGCGGGGGTGGCGGCGCTCTATGGCTCGGTCTCCTCGGTGACCTTCATCGTCGCCCGCTCCTACGCCGAGGCCGCCGGCATGCCGATGGAGGGCTACGTCACCGGGCTTGTAGCACTGATGGAACTCGGGATTCTCGTTGCGCTCTTCTACGGCCGCTTTGCCCTGTCGCGGTCGGGGGGCGCGCGGGGGGGGCCGCTCGGTGCGCTGCTGATGGAGACGCTGCGCGGACGGGGGCTTTTGCTTCTCGGGGGCGGGCTTGTCATCGGCGCGGCCTCGGGAGAGGCGAACCTCGCCAAGATCGAGCCCTTCTTCGTCGACCTTTTCCGCGGCGTTCTCGTGCTCTTCCTGCTCGAGATGGGCATGACGGCGGGGCGGCAAATCAGGGGTTTCGCGCGCGTCGGCGGCCGGATGCTCGCCTTTGGCATCCTCATGCCCATGGTCAACGGGCTTGTGGTGAGCGGGCTTGCCACCCTTGCGGGGTTGCCGATGGGCTCGGCCTTCGTGCTTGCCACCGTCGCCGCCTCGGCGAGCTACATCGACGCCCCGGCCGCCGTGCGTGCGACCTTCCCCGAGGCGAACCCCTCGATCTACCTCACCGCCTCGCTCGGGATCACCTTCCCCTTCATGCTGCTCGCCGGCGTGCCGCTCGTGTGGGAGATGACCGCGTTCTGGCAGGGGGGCTGACGCCCCCCACGCTGTTATTCCGCCGGCACCGCGCGCGGCTCGGCCGTCAGGGGCACGGGCAGATGCGGGAGCATCTCCCGCGCGCAGACCTGCACGAAGCGCGTCCGCTCGCTCTCCCACTCGCCGAGGATCGCGCGGGCCTTGAGGCTCCCGGTCTCCTCGGCGTGGCGGGCGATGAGGGCGCGCAGCTCCTCCTCCCAATGCGGGTGGGAGGGGGCGCAGGTCACGACGGTTTCGTGGTTCATCATCGCCCGCGCGGTGCCGTCGGGGTCGTGGACATAGGCCATGCCCCCGGTCATGCCGGCCGCGAAATTGGCGCCGATCCGCCCGAGGATCACCGCCACCCCGCCCGTCATGTATTCGCAGCCGTTCGACCCGCAGCCCTCGACCACGACGCGCGCGCCCGAGTTGCGCACGGCGAAGCGCTCGCCCGCCCGCCCCGCGGCAAAGAGATGCCCGCCCGTCGCGCCATAGAGGACCGTGTTGCCGATGATCGTGTTCTCGGCCGCGACGAGGGGCGATTCCATCCGCGGCCGCACCACGATGAGGCCCCCCGACAGGCCCTTGCCGACATAGTCGTTGGCCTCGCCATAGACCTCGAGCTTCAGCCCCCGCACCGCGAAGGCGCCGAGGCTCTGGCCCGCGCTGCCGGTCAGTTTTACCGTCAGATGATCGGGTTGCAGCGCGTTGTTCATCCCGAACCGGCGCACGATGTGGCTGCTCGCGCGCGAACCGATGGTGCGGTGCGTGTTGCGCACGGCATAGGAGAGCTCCATCTTCTCGCCGTCCTCGAAGAAGCGCGCCCCGTCGCGGATGATCTCGGCATCGAGCGCGTCGGGCACCGAGTTGCGCGGCTTCGAGCGGTCGTAGTTGATGCGCTCGGCCCCGTCCACGGTGATCAGGAGCGGGTTGAGGTCGAGATCATCGAGGTTTGCCGCCCCGCGGCTGACCTGCGCGAGCAGATCCGCCCGGCCGATCACCTCGTCGAGCGTCCGCGCCCCGAGCGCGGCCAGCACCTCGCGCACCTCCTGCGCGTAGAAGGTGATGAGGTTCACGACCTTGTCGGCGCTGCCGGTGAACTTGGCGCGCAGCCGTTCGTCCTGCGTGCAGACGCCGACGGGGCAGGTGTTGGACTGGCACTGGCGCACCATGATGCAGCCCATCGCGATCAGCGCGGCGGTGCCGATCCCGAACTCCTCGGCGCCCATCATGGCGGCGATCACGATGTCGCGCCCGGTGCGCAGGCCGCCGTCGGTGCGCAAGGTCACCCGCTCGCGCAGGTTGTTCATCGCGAGCACCTGATGCGCCTCGGTCAGACCCATCTCCCACGGCAGGCCCGCGTATTTGATCGAGGTCGCGGGCGAGGCGCCGGTGCCGCCGTTGTGGCCCGAGATCAGGATCACGTCGGCCTTGGCCTTGGCGACCCCGGCCGCGATCGTGCCCACGCCCGACGAAGAGACGAGCTTGACCGTCACCTTGGCGCGCGGGTTGATCTGCTTGAGGTCATAGATGAGTTGCGCGAGATCCTCGATCGAATAGATGTCGTGGTGCGGCGGCGGCGAGATGAGCGTGACGCCCGGCGTCGAATGCCGGAGCCGCGCGATCAGCTTCGTGACCTTGAGGCCTGGAAGCTGCCCGCCCTCGCCGGGCTTGGCGCCCTGCGCGATCTTGATCTCGAGTTCCTCGCAGGCATTGAGGTATTCGGCCGTCACCCCGAAGCGGCCCGAGGCGACCTGCTTGATCTTGGCGCTCGGATTGTCGCCGTTGGGCTCGGGGGTGAAATGCGCGGGATCCTCGCCGCCCTCGCCCGAGTCCGACTTGGCCCCGATCCGGTTCATCGCGATGTTGAGGGTCTTGTGCGCCTCGGGGCTCAGCGCGCCGAGGCTCATGCCCGGCGTCACGAAGCGCTTGCGGATCGAGGTGATCGATTCGACCTCCTCGAGCGGGACTGGCCGGCCGAGCGGCTTGATGTCGAGCAGATCGCGCAGATGGATGGGCGGGTTGGCGCGCAACGCGGCCGAATACTGCTTCCAGAGGTCGTAGGAGCCCCGGTCGCAGGCCGATTGCAAGAGGTGCATCGTCTGCGCCTCCCAGGCGTGCTTCTCGCCCGTCCGGCGCGCCTTGTAGAAGCCCCCGATCGGGAGCACCGCATCGCCCCCCGCCCAGCCGCGCGCGTGCACGCCCTCGGCCTTCTGCTGGATGCCGCTGACGCCGATGCCCGAGATGCGCGACTGCATGCCGGGGAAATACTCCGCCACCATCGCCCGGCTGAGGCCCACCGCCTCGAAGTTGAGCCCGCCGCGATAGGAGGAGACGACCGAGATCCCCATCTTCGACATGATCTTGAGGAGGCCCGCATCGATCGCGGCGCGATAGCGGCGCATCGCGTCGACGAGGGTGCCTTCGATCAGCCCGCGCGCGATGCGGTCGGCGACCGTATCCTGCGCCAGATAGGGGTTCACCGTCGTCGCCCCGCAGCCGATCAGCACCGCGAAATAATGCGGATCGATGCATTCCGCCGCGCGCACATTGACCGAGCAGAAGGTGCGCAGACCCTTGCGCGTCAGCCACGAATGCACCGCGCTGGTGGCGAGGATCATCGGCATGCCGACGCGCCCCTCGCCCTGGCCCGCATCCGACAAGACCAGATGCCCCGCGCCCGAGCGCACCGCGTCCTCGGCCTCGGCCCGGATCCGCTCAAGCCCCTGGCGCAGCGCGTCGGGGTGCCCGCCGGCCGGGAAGGTGCAATCGATATGCGCAACCTGCGTCCCGAACTGGCGCACCATTTCGTCGAATTCGGCGTTGGCGACAAAGGGGCTCTCGAGGACGAGGATCTCGGTCTGGCTCGAGCTCTCGTCGAGCACGTTCTTGAGGTTGCCGAAGCGGGTCTTGAGGCTCATCACCCGCGTCTCGCGCAGGCTGTCGATGGGCGGGTTCGTGACCTGGCTGAAGTTCTGGCGGAAATAGTGCGACAGCGGCCGATAGATGTCCGACAGCACCGCGGGCGGCGTGTCGTCGCCCATGCTCGCCACGACTTCCTTGCCGTCCTCGGCCATGGGCGCGAGCACCTGCTCGAGTTCCTCGACCGTGAAGCCCGCCGCGACCTGCCGCCGGCGCAGATCGGCGCCCGCATGCATCGCCCGCTCGGGCACGTCGCGCATGATGGCGTTGAGGTCGACGACCTTCTCGATCCACTCGCCAAAGGGCTGGGCGTGGGCGAGACGGTCCTTCATCTCGCGGTCGTGATAGAGCCGCCCCTCGGCCATGTCGACGGCGATCATCTGCCCCGGCCCGAGCGCGCCCTTCTCGATGACGCCCCCCTCCTCGACGGGCACCATCCCCGCCTCGGAGCCCGCGACCAGCAGCCCCTCGCCCGTCACGACATAGCGCATCGGCCGCAGCCCGTTGCGGTCGAGCCCCCCGCAGACCCAGCGCCCGTCGGTCATGGCGAGGGCCGCCGGCCCGTCCCAAGGCTCCATCACCGCGTTGCAATAGGCATACATGTCGGCCCAGGCCTTGGGCATCTCGCCCGTGGCCTTCGACCAGGCCTCGGGGACGAGCATGGTCTTGGCCATCGGCGCCGAGCGCCCGGCCCGCACCATCACCTCGAACACCGCATCGAGCGCGCCCGAATCCGACGTGCCCGCCGGGATGATCGGCTTGATGTCCTCGGCCATCTCGCCGAAGGTGTTCGAGGCCATCCGGATCTCGTGGCTCCGCATCCAGTTGACGTTGCCCTTGAGGGTGTTGATCTCGCCGTTGTGGGCGAGCATCCGGAAGGGTTGGGCGAGCCACCACTGCGGGAAGGTGTTCGTCGAATAGCGCTGGTGATAGATGGCAAAGGCGCTCTCGAAGCGGTCGTCCTTGAGGTCGGGATAGAACTCCGCCACCTGCTCGGCGAGCATCATGCCCTTGTAGATGATCGACCGGCAGGACAGCGAACAGAGGTAAAGCCCGGTGATCTGTGCCGCCACCGCCGCCTTCTCGATCCGCCGGCGGATGATGTAGAGCTCGCGCTCGAAGCTCTCCTCGTCGATGCCCTTCTCGTTGCGGATCAGGATCTGCTCGATCTCGGGGCGGGTGGCGTTCGCCTTGTCGCCCAGCACGCCCGTGTTCACCGGCACATGCCGCCAGCCATAGATGTAGTGCCCCATCCGCAGCACCTCGGTCTCGACGATGGTGCGGCAGCGTTCCTGCGCGCCGAAATCGGTGCGCGGCAGAAAGACCTGGCCCACCGCGATCAGCTTGGCGCGGTCGGGTTCGTGGCCGGTGCGGCGGATCTGGTCGTAGAAGAAGGGCACCGGGATCTGGACATGGATGCCCGCCCCGTCGCCCGTCTTGCCGTCGGCATCGACCGCGCCGCGGTGCCAGACCGCCTTCAGCGCCTCGATCCCGAGCTGCACCACCCGGCGCGAGGGGCGCCCGGCAATGTCGACGACCAGTCCGACCCCGCAGGAGGAATGCTCGTCTTCCTCGCGATAGAG
>JBIKVM010000242.1:0-4049 GCA_044356825.1 Limisphaerales bacterium | reverse complement strand
GTCTCGAGAAGCCGCATCGCCCCGTCCGAGAGGTAGACCGTCCGCGGCCCGCCCGTCTTCGTCACGGGGATGACCCATGTGCGGGCCTCGAGGTCGATGTCGGCCCAGCGGGCGTCGAGCGCCTCGCGCTTGCGTGCCCCGGTG
This sequence comes from Limisphaerales bacterium, assembly GCA_044356825.1. GTDB lineage: Bacteria > Pseudomonadota > Alphaproteobacteria > Rhodobacterales > Rhodobacteraceae > JAUREX01. The sequence goes on along the minus strand of JBIKVM010000242.1, from coordinate 3,905 downwards.
AAGAGCAGTAGGCCACGATGTAGCGCAGCATCGGGTTCGAGGAGTGCCGCAGGGCGTGGTTGAGCCGCTTGGCCTCTTCGGGCGAGAGGTGGCGCTCATGGGTCTGGCGCACCTTCAGCAGGCGGATGCCGAGCGTGGTGCGATGGGGCACGCCTTCGATGTCGAGGCCGTGCGCCATGGTGAACATGTGCCCGAGGATCACGAGCAGGCGGTTGACCATCGAGGGCTTGTAGCCCCGCGCGACCAGATCGTTCGTCCACTCGCGCACCATGAGTTTCGAGATGCGATCCATCCGCACCCCGTCGAAGCGCTTGCCGATGTGGTTGAGATAGGCCGAGCGGATGCCGCGCTTGTTCTTGTGGTGCAACTCGACATGGGGCCAGTAGACCTCGGCCCAGAAGCGCGCGATGGTCGGCACCTGCCGCACCCTGTCGCGCTCGGCAAGCGGGTCCTCGCCCATCAGCGCCTGACGCTTCAGCTCCTCGGCCTTCCGACGCGCATCCGCAATCGACAGCGTCGGATAGGGTCCAAGCGCAACCGTCCGCTGACGCCCCTCGTGCGTGTAGCGCAGATAGAAGTGCCGCCCCCCCGGGCGCACCTCGAAGACGAGGCCGCGGATCTCGGGGTCGGTAAGGGCCAGCTTCGTCTTCCCGTCAGGTACCCTGAGGGTGTCGAGACTGCTCTTGGTCCAACGCATGGCATACCTCGGCTGGGGTCTGCAAAACCCTGTCGGAGCCCGCGGGTGCGCTCTCCGATCGCTAAGTTGAAGGTGAAAGGATGCTGCGGGCAGTTAACCGCAGCGGGCTGGCTCGGACGCGCGCACCTCGCCGGGCAGGATCGGACAATCTCGCCAAAGGCGGAGGGAGAACCGGCAAGGCGTTCGGGGCTCTCCCATCCATGAGCTGCGGCAATCCATCTGGACCTCCCCGTATTTCCGAACCCCGAAGCCGCGTTGCAAGCTGTCGACACGCATTCGCATCTCCATCTTCTTACATCAGGCGGACGAACAAGTCGATAAGCTGGATCGATATACAGACCGCCGAAAGCGTGTCCCGTGATCCCCCTCACGCGGCGTGTCTGCGGCAAATCCGGTGGGCTTTCCGATGCATGCACTTGCTCTCATCTGGAGAACCTCTTGGCCCGCCATGAACAGCCAAGATCTTGATATATTTTTATTTTATGGATCTCGCACCAGGCGCGGCGCCAAGATGGCGGGCCATGCGAAGCGCCGTCGACATCCGGCTTTCCGCCCCCAAAGGGCGGCCATGCCGCACCGGCATTGAGGCCATAACGCGGCAGCCTCGTCGCACATTTGCGCGCCTGCCAGCTAGCGCTTGAAAAACAAGGGCAAAATCCCCGCACCAGCGGAATCCAGCGGGTCTGGATGCAAGCAGCAAGGCCTCCACTGCGGTTTCCAAGCTGTTGAAAGTATGGGAAAAAAAGCAGGTTCAGGCTTCGGCGAGGGTCGGCGGACTCGGGTTGATGGCTGTGTCTCTGGCCGCGTGCGGCGGTACGGATGATGCGGAGATCCCCACCGAAGCGACCACGTTCGTCCTGCGCCTCCCGGCCGAGATGCACACCGGTGGAGCCGAGGATGACATCTTCATCGGGACGGGCACGAACGCCCAGGGCGATGAGCTTGACGGCGGTCTGGGCGATGACACCCTGATCCTTTCGGTGAGCGGCGGGTCGACGTCAGGCGAAGTCGCGACCTACGAGTTCTCGTCCGAGGGCATCGAGAGCCTCGTGATCAGCAGTCTGGTATCTGTCGGTATCGCCGTGATCGACATGACGTCGATTGATGACGTCGAGACGATCACCTTCACGGATCTCTTTGGCATCGTCGCATTGTCGGGCCTCCAGGCGATTGCGGATATCGAGCTGACCGACATCACCACGGGCCTCGGGGTGAGTGGTGCTTACATTGCCCATTCTGCCTACGCCGTCTCGGGTGACGACGACACGCAGTACGTGTACGCCGACAATGCGGCGACTTCGCTGACGATCGTTTCGGGCGGGATCGAGACGCTTGAGCTCGGCCTGACGGGCGACAATACTTTGAACATCGTGGCAGTTGTCGAAACGGTCGTCATCGGCGGTGTCGGCAATGGGGTCATTGACGTCGAAGGTGCGGCCAAGGTTATCATCCTCGACGATGGCGAGATCGACCTGACGCTTTCGGACACGGATGTTGCCGTTACCGTTGCTGGCGACGGTGTGACGTCCGTCACGTCGGCCCATTCCGGCACCACTGTCACGGTTACGGGTGACGGCGAAACGGACATCGATGCGTCTGCTGGCCTGAGCTCGGTCACCATCCTGGGTGATGGTGAGTCGAACATCGTGGTGGGTGGCTCGCTGAACAACGTCGTGGTCAGTGGCGATGGCGACACCGAGATCACCTCGAGCGGTGACGATGCCGCGATCACGATAATGGGCGATGGGGATGCGACCATCACCTCGTCTGGCAAGTCTGCAGTCATCGCACTGAGCGGCGCGGGCTCCTCGACGATCACCTCGTCTGGTGCGACCGCGAAAGTTACGAACAGCGGCTCCGGCGATGCCGCGTTCAGCGGTACAGGCGTCGATGAGCTTTCCAATACCGGCGCGGGCACGCTGACCATCACAGCCTCGGCCTCGATCCTGATCGCGAGCGGCGGGACGGGAACGGTCGTGGTCGCAGCGGACGCCTATGGCGCCGGCGCAAAAGTGACGGCGACCGAAGGCGGATCGCTCGAGGTCGCGGTCAACAAGAATGACGTGACCATCGACTCCTCGGAATCGACCGGCACGACGGACATCACGATCGCTAAGGATGCGACGGCGAAGGTAAACTTCACGGGTGGCGAAGGAAGCGACACCGTCACGATCGGTGCTTTGGGTGCGGGCGCTCTTCTGCACACCCTCGACGGCGGCAAGGGCGCTGGCGTCGACGTCCTGTCGGTTGCCGACGGAGACAGCACGAAGTTCGATCTGTCGCATGTGTCGGGCTTCGAAGAGATCGCCTACACGGGCTCTGCAGCCGTGACGTGGGATACGTCCCAGATCCAGACCACGGAAACCACGACCTACAGCTTCTCTGCGATCTCCGTCGATGGCGCGAACGGGCTAAATGGCGACGGTGCCGGGAAGAACGGAACGGCGAGTACGGCCGTCGGTGTTGCCGGCGGTAACGGCGACCCTGGCGATCAACCGGGTGCCGCCCAAGTCGGTAGCGCGGGGACAACGGCCATTGCCTTGTCGAATTGGGTAGCCGGGACGACCTTCGAGATCACCGGCAATCTTGACTCGAACGGCGGTGTTGGCGGTGCGGCCGGCGCTGGCGGCTCTGGCGGCGCCGGTTTCACGGCGACTGCTACCGGGGTGAATGGAACCGCTGGCGGCGCTGGTGGTGCGGGCGGTAACGGTGCCGCGGGTGGCGCAGGCGGCAAGCTGGTCACCTTTGCGGTCGCCGATGCGTTCGCGTTCACGACCGATGGCGGGTCCCTCGACAGCTCGGGCGGAATTGCGTCCGCGGGTGCGAACGGTGGCGCCGGTGGTTGGGGCGGTGCTGCAGCGGATGGTAACGGTGGCGCCGGTGGTGCCGGTGGCAATGGCGGGCTCGGTGCTGCAGGCGGCGCTGGCGGCATCGCGATCGAGGCTTCCAATACAAAGGGCCACTTGACCTTCACCTTCAACGACGATGTCACCTCGGCCGGTGCGAACGGCAGCAATGGCGGCAACGGTGGTGCGGGCGGCAACGGCGGCGCGGCCACAAACGGTGGCAACGGTGGCGCGGGCGGCGATGGCGGCAACGGTGGCGCCGGCGGGGCTGGTGCTTCGGTCGTGAGCGCGGCGGCAGCAACTACCCTGACGCTTGTCCTCAACGGCGTGACCCTCGACAGCTCCGGCGGTAAAGGCGGTGT
>JBIKVM010000241.1:0-4061 GCA_044356825.1 Limisphaerales bacterium | reverse complement strand
CGATGGTGATCGGCTATGACATGAACCCGATCACCCGCGCGATCGTGGGGCGGCTCCTGCGGGTCGATACGGTGACGCTCGTCAACCTCGTCTCCGGGACGCGCGCGGTGCCCGAGTTCCTCGGCCCGCGCTGCCGGGCCGACCTGATCGCGCCGGCGCTCGCCGCCCTGCTCGAGGACGGCCCAGCGCGCGCCGCGCAGGCGCAGGCGATGGCGCTGACGATGGAGCGGCTCGGGCGGGGGGGCGAGGCGCCGGGCCTGCGCGCCGCGCGGGCCGTCCTCGGTGTCATCGACGGCTGATCAGGCCGCAAGCGGCGGCGGGCGGCGCCCCGGCCAGTCGGTCGCGCGGTGATAGGCCGCGCCGATCGCGAGCACGCGCGCATCCGCCCCGGTCGGGCCGATGATCTGCATCCCCATCGGCAGACCCGCCGCCCCGAACCCGCAGGGCACCGCCAGGGCCGGCAGACCGATGAGGCTGACGGGAACGACGACCTCCATCCAGCGGTGATAGGTATCCATCCGGCGGCCCGCGATCTCTTGCGGCCAGCGCGTCGCGACATCGAAGGGCCAGACCTGGGCCGAGGGCATCACGAGCGCATCGTAGCGCGCAAAGAGATCCGCCGCCGCCGCATACCAGGCCGAGCGCGTGACGCTCGCGGCATGGACCTCGGCCGCGCCGAGAGAAAGGCCCTGCTCGATCTCCCACAGCGTCTCGGGCTTGGTCAGGGCGCGGCGCGCCGGATCGCGCCACAGATCGCCCTTGGCGTTGGCATTGAGAAAGCCGCGCAGCGTCGTCCACGACTGCCAGAGCCGCTCGGCCGCGAAGGGGGGCGCAAGCGCCTCCACCCGCGCGCCCAGATCCTCGAGCACCCCGAGACCCGCCGCGCAGAGATCGAGGATCCCGGCCTCGCAGCCATAGGTCCCGCCCCAATCGCCGAGCCAGCCGATCCGCAGCCCGCGCAGGTCGGCCCCGAGCCGTTCGGCCCCGAGTCGTTCGGCCCCGAGTCGTTCGGCATAGTCTTCGGCGGGCCGGCCGAAGGGGACGCGCGGGTTCTCGCCCGCGATGGTGCCGAGCAGGCGCGCGATGTCCTCGACGGTCCGCGCCATCGGCCCCTCGGTCGCGAGGGTGGCCATGAAGCTGTCGCCCTCGGCGTCGCCCGGCACGAGGCCCCAGGTCGGGCGAAAGCCGTAGACGTTGCAGAAGGCGGCCGGATTGCGCAGCGACCCCATCATGTCGCTGCCGTCCGCCACCGGCACGAGGCGCGCGGCGAGCGCCGCCGCCGCGCCCCCCGACGATCCGCCGGGCGTGCGCGAGAGGTCATAGGGATTGCGCGTCGGGCCGTGGACGGGGTTGAAGGTGTGGCTGCCGTGGCCCCATTCGGGGGTGTTCGTCTTGCCGGTGATGATCGCGCCCGCCGCACGCATCCGCGCCACGATGAGGGCGTCGTGCTCCGGCACGAAATCGGCGAATACGGGCGAGCCGAAGGTCGTGCGCATCCCCCGCACCGGCAGCAGATCCTTGACCGCGACGGGCAGGCCGTGCAGCCATCCCTTGCGCGGGGCGGCATCGGCGGCGCGCGCCTCGGCCATCAGCCGTTCGGGGTCGGGGGCCGAGACGATGGCGTTGATCCGCGGGTTCAGGGCCGCGACGCGGGCCAGATGCTCGGCCATCACCTCGGAGGGGCGCACCTCCCCGGCCGCGATGCGGGCCGAGAGGTCGGTTGCGGAAAGGTCCATAAGCGACATGCGGCCTCCGGGGGTGCGGGCGCCGCCGGGCGGGCGGGGCGTCGGTCCGTTCTGGCGGTGCGGGGCCGCGTCGTCAACCGGTCGGGGGCGGGTTCAGGGCCGCGACGCGGGCCAGATGCTCGGCCATCACCTCGGAGGGGCGCATCTCCCGGGTCGCGATGCGGGCCGAGAGGTCGGTTGCGGAAAGGTCCATGAGCGACATGAGGCCTCCGGGGGTGCGGGCGCCACCGGGCGGGCGGGGCGTCGGTCCGTTCTGGCGGTGCGGGGCCGCGTCGTCAACCGGTCGGGGGCGGGTTCAGGGCCCGCTGCGCGCCGGACGGTGGGCCGAGAGGTCGGTTGCGGAAAGGTCCATGAGCGACATGCGGCCTCCGGGGCGGGCCTGCCGCGGCGGCCGGGGCTCAGAAGCTGAACCATGTGCCGAGGCGCAGGCTGTCCTCGGCAGGCCCGCCGATGCCGCGGCGCAGGCCGACCTCAAGCTCGGTGCCCTCTGTCGCGCGATAGACGAGCGAGGGCGCGAGGTGGAGCGCGGCCTCCTCTGCGCCGGCCGCCTCGCGCTGAAGTTGCAGGATGGTCGCGACCCCGTCGGCCGGGCGCAGGCCGAGGGTTGCCACCGCCTTGTCGCGGCTGCCCTCGCGGCTCAGCGTCAGGGTGGCCCAGCCGGGCAACTCGCCCCCGAAGCCCTGCCCGAACGATACCGCCGGCCGCCACAGCGCCGCGCGCCCCCCGCCGTCGTCGGCCCAGCCCGCCCCGAGTTCGAGCCCGAGCCGCGCCGGCCCCGACCCGAACGAGCGGCCGAGAAAGAGGAACCCGCGCGCGGCCTCGATCCCGTCCTCGGGCAGGCCGAGGTCGGCGCCCGCCGTCCAGCCCGAGCCGAGGCCCAGTTCGGCATAAAGCCCCGCCTCGGCACCCGCGGGCTTGTCCTCGAGCGTGGCGACGACGAAGACCGCCCCCGCCTCGCGCGCCCAGGGGCCCGCCGCCACCGGGGGGGCGAGGGCGGCAAGAAGAAGGCAGAGCAGGAACGCAACGCGCATCGCGGCCTCCGGGTCAGGATGCCGCCAGAATTGCGCCGCAATCGTTAAGCCGGGATTAATGCCCCCGCGCGGGATGGCGCCGCCAGACCTCGATCATCCAGCCGAGCATGATCCCGTTGAGGATGTGCCACAGGAAATGCGTCCCGAGCGGCACCGCCTCGCACACCGCCCCGTCGATCGTGCGCATCGTGAGCGAGACGACAAGCACCCCCGCCCCGATCCCGAGGCCCCGCGCCGTCGCGGGCGCGCGGCGCCCGAGTGCCGCCGCATGCAGCGCGATGAGCAGCGCGACCGGCGCATAGCCCGCCGAGGATCCGAGGCCGGGGACAAGGCCGAACACCGGCACCATCACCGCCGCATAGGGGATGAACCCGAGCGTCCAGAGCCCCGCCACCGCCCGGCGCTGACCCCAGAATCGCCGGTGGGCCGCGTAGATGTAGACGAGGATGAAGCCGAGGATCGGGGTCACGTCCATGATCCCGGTCAGGCGGTTGGCGAAGGTGTGAAAGAGCCCGCTGCCGACCCCGATCGCGGCGAGGATCACGCACAGCACCCGCCCGGTCGGATCGCTTTCGCCCCGCAGGCGGACCCACATCACGGCGGCCGCGATCAGGAATGCGGCATTGGTCAGGGCATTGACGGGTTCGGACCAGAAGCTCGGGTCGGTCCGCTCGCAATAGGCGTCGACGGCGTCGAAAAGGCTCATCGGGGTTTTCCCTGCACCAATGCGGTCTATTCTAGTGCGAAGCGCGGAGGCGGCAATGCAGATCACCTGGCTCGGGCATTCGGGATTTCGCGTCGCGATCGGCGATCAGGTGCTGCTGGTCGATCCCTGGCTCCGGGGCAATCCGATGTTCCCCGAGGCGCGCCGGGTCGAGGCGGTCGCGGGGGCGACGGCGGTCCTCGTGACGCATGGCCACGCCGATCATGCGGCCGATGCGGTCGAGATCGCGCGCGCGGGGCGGATCCCCGTCGTCGGCATCTACGATCTGGTCGGCTGGTGGCACGAGACCGAGCGGATCGAGGTCGTGGGCTTCAACCGCGGCGGCACGGTGCGGCTGGGCGATGTGGCGGTGACGATGGTCGCGGCGAGCCATTCGTCGTCGATCCGCCGCGACGGCGCACCCGCCCCGGCGGGCAGCGAGGCGGGCTTCATGATCGCGGGCGAGGGGCGCACGATCTATGTCTCGGGCGATACCGACGTCATGGCCGACATGGCCGTCTTTCAGGCGCTCCACGCGCCCGAGATCGGGATCCTCGCGGCGGGCGGGCACTTCACCATGGA
>JBIKVM010000056.1:0-14310 GCA_044356825.1 Limisphaerales bacterium | reverse complement strand
ATAGGGCGAGAGATCGCGCGACAACACTAGACGCGCCTCGGGCCGGTCGGCCCCGGCTTCAGCGATGGCGCGCTGCACGCGCACGAACACCCGCCCCATGTCGATCGGAACATGCATGACGCTGTGTGTCCGCGCCCGCACGAAGGGCTTTTGTTCAAAATGCATCACCGCGCCGTCCCAGCCCGCGGGGTTGAAGCGCGGACAGCAGCCCGTCGGGTTGTCCGAGGCGTCGTAGCGGGGGGTCTCGTTGGTCTGCATGGCATCTGTCCCGACCGAACACAGCGATCAGGGCCACGGTCGCGCGACAGGGCGGGCGGTGCATTGACCGTGCGCAAGCCGCGCGCTGCTTGACGGCGATGTGATCGCGTGATGAAGGGCGCGCCATGGATCATGAGACCGACACCGAGGCGGCGCGCGAAACCGCAACGGCCGGCACGCCCGCCGCCCCGGCGCGGCGGCCGCGGCGCAGACCGGGCCCTGTCCGCCGCACCCTGCGGCTCGTCGCCCGCATCGCTGCCGGTGCGACGGCGGCGTTGGGCGCGCTGGTCTTGCTCTTTGCAGTCGTCCCGGTGCCCTTGACCCCCTACATGGTCGCCGAACGCATCCGTGGCGGAAGCCTCGCGCATGACTGGATCGGCTGGGACGCGATCCCTCCCGCCATGGCGCGCGCGGCGGTTGCGGCGGAGGATGCCAATTTCTGCCTGCACTGGGGCTTCGACATGGAGGCCATCCGCGACGCCATCGACGAGGGCCGCGGCCGCGGGGCCTCGACGATCAGCCAGCAGGTTGTGAAGAACGTGTTTCTCTGGCAGGGTCGAAGCTGGCCTCGCAAGGCGATCGAGGCGGCCCTCACCCCCGTCGTCGAACTGGTCTGGACCAAGCGGCGGATCTTGCATGTCTATCTGAATTCGGTGGAATTCGGCGATGGCGTCTTTGGCGTGCAGGCGGCCGCGCGCCATCACTTCGGCGTCGATGCCGCGGATCTGAGTGCGGTGCAGGCCGCGCGCCTCGCGGCGATCCTGCCGGCCCCCAAGCGGCGCGATCCGGCGAACCCGACGGGTTTTCTGCGCGAGCGCACCCGCGCCATCCTGAGTGGGGCTGAGACCATCGCGGCCGATGGTCGGGCCGCGTGCTTCGAGGCGCCGACTTCGGGTTGAACTCGGGCACGGCCTTGGGCAGGAAGGGTCACGCTAGGGAACGCCCATGAATCGCCTCCATCACTTTCCCCTCTCGCCCTTCAGCCGCAAGGTGCGGCTCGTGCTCGCTGAAAAGCGGATCGAGACCGAGTTGGTCGTGGAACGCTATTGGGAAAAGGGCGCGGACTTTCTGCGCCGCAACCCGGCCGGTCGGGTTCCCGTGCTGCGAATCGGGTCGCTGACCCTGTCCGAAAGCCAGGCCATCTGCGAATATCTTGACGAAACGGTGCCCGAGCCGCCCCTGATGCCCGCATCACCCGAGGACCGGGCCGAGGTGCGCCGGCTCTGCGGCTGGTTCGACACGGGCTTTCACTACGAGGTCGGCCATCGGCTGATGCGCGAGCGGGTGATGAAGAAGGTGATGGGCCAGGGCCACCCGGACGCGCGCGAGATCAAGGCCGCAGCACAGGCGATGAAGGGGCACCTCGATTACCTCGCGGCACTCCTCGATCAGCGGCGATGGCTCGCGGGCGATGTGATGAGCCTTGCGGACTTCACCGCGGCCGCGCACCTGTCCTGCCTCGATTACATCTCGGACGTGGACTGGCACCGCTCCGATCTGGTCAAGACCTGGTATGCGACGCTGAAATCGCGCCCCGCCTTCCGGTCGATTCTCGCCGATCAGGTGTCCGGCTTTCCGCAGCCCGAGCATTATGCCGACCTCGATTTCTGACCCCGCCGCGCTGAAGGCGGGGCTCGCGGCCGAGGCGCGCGCGCTGGGCTTTGCCGCCCTGGGCGTCTGCGCGCCCGATGCGATCCCCGAGGCCGCGGGGCGGCTTGGCGCGTGGCTCGCCGAGGGGGCGCAGGGGCAGATGGGGTGGATGGAGGACCGCCCGGGCCGCGAGGGCTGGCGGGGCGATCCGCTGCGGCTCTGGCCCGAGGTGCGCTCGATCGTGATGGTGGCGGATGCCTATACCCCCACCGAGGACCCGCTGGCCGCGACGCGGCTGCCCGGGCGCGGCGCGATCAGCGTCTATGCCCGCGGGCGCGATTATCACGACGTGGTCAAGGGGCGGATCAAGCGCCTCGCGGGGTGGTTGCAGGCGCAGGGCGGCGGCGGGGTGAAGGTGTTCGTCGATACCGCTCCGGTGATGGAAAAGCCGCTCGCGGCGGCGGCCGGGATCGGCTGGCAGGGCAAGCACACGAACCTGCTGGGCCGCGAGATCGGGAACTGGGTGTTCCTCGGTGCGCTCTTCACCACGCTCGATCTGCCGCGCGACGCCCCGGCCGAGGAGCATTGCGGCAGTTGCCGGGCCTGTCTCGATGCTTGCCCGACGGGGGCGTTTTCGGCGCCCTACCGGCTCGATGCGCGCCGCTGCATCGCCTATCTGACCATAGAGCATCGCGGCCCCGTGGACCCCGAATTGCGGCCGCTTATCGGCAACCGCGTCTTTGGCTGCGACGATTGCCTCGCGGTCTGCCCGTGGAACAAGTTCGCCGCAGCCGCCGCCGACATCCGCCACGCCCCCCGGATCGAGGGCGCGCCGCCGCTCGCGACCCTCGCGGCGCTCGACGATGCGGGGTTCGCCGCACGCTTTGCGGGAACGCCGGTGCGGCGGATCGGGCGGGCGCGGATGGTGCGCAACGCGCTCTATGCGATCGGGAATTCGGGGGATCGCGCGCTTGCGCCCGCCGCGCGCGCCTGCCTTTCGGATGCGGATGGCGCGGTGGCCGAGGCCGCGACATGGGCGCTCGGGCGCCTCGGGGGGATGTGCTGATGGCCGCGCCGCCGCTTCTGCAACTCGCGGGCATCGGGCTTGGCTTCGGGGCGGTGCCGCTCTTCGATGCGCTCGACCTCGTCGTGGCGCCGGGGGACCGGCTGGCGCTTGTCGGGCGCAACGGGTCGGGCAAATCGACGCTGATGAAGATCATGGCGGGCCTGATCGAGCCCGACCGCGGCAGCCGCGTGACGGGCCCGGGCGTGCGCGTGGGCTACATGGAGCAGGATCCGGATTTCGCCGCCTTCGCGACGCTCGGCGATTTCGCGACCGAGGGCCTCGATCCGTCCGAGCACTGGCGGGCCGAGATGGCGGCCGAGGGGGTGGGCCTCGATCTCGGCACGCGCGCCGATACCGCCTCGGGCGGCGAACGGCGGCGGGCCGCGCTCGTGCGGCTGATCGCGGCGGAGCCCGAACTCATGCTCCTCGATGAGCCGACGAACCACCTCGATGTCGCGGCGATCGGCTGGCTCGAGGCGCATCTGGCGCAGTCGAAGGCGGGGATCGTCGTCGTCTCGCACGATCGGGCGTTCCTGCGGGCGGTCGCGCGCGGCGTGCTCTGGATCGACCGGGGGGCGGTGCGGCGGATGCAGGGCGGGTTCGAGGGCTTCGAGGCCTGGCGCGACACCGTCTGGGAAGAAGAGGACGCCGCGCGCCACAAGCTCGACAGGCTGATCAAGGCCGAGGGGCGCTGGGCGGTCGAGGGGATCTCGGCCCGGCGCAAGCGCAACCAGGGCCGGCTGCGCGCGCTCGCCGCGCTGCGGGCCGAGCGGGCGGCGCAGATCCGCCGCCAGGGCGCGGCGGCGCTGGCGCTCGAGGCTGGCCCCGTCTCGGGCAAAAGGGTGATCGAGGCCGAGGGCGTCGGCGTCGCGCGCGGCGGCCGCACCATCCTGCGCGACGTCACGCTGCGCGTCGGCCGGGGTGAGTGCATCGCCATCGTGGGGGCGAACGGGGCTGGCAAGACGACGCTCCTGCGCGTGCTGACGGGCGAGATGGCACCCGACCTCGGCCGCATCACCCTAGGCGCGGGGGTCGAGATCGCGACATTCGATCAGGCGCGCGCCGGGATCGACCCCGAGGCGAGCCTGCAGGAGGCGCTGACGGGCGACCCCGCGACGCGGGTGCCGGGGCGGTCCGACCAGGTCATGGTGCGGGGGGCGCCGCGGCATGTGATGGGCTATCTGCGCGACTTCCTCTTTGACGAATCGCAGGCGCGCGCGCCCGTCCGCGCCCTGTCGGGCGGCGAGCGGGCGCGGCTTCTCCTGGCGCGGATCATGGCGCGGCCCGCGAACCTCATCGTGCTCGATGAGCCGACGAACGACCTCGACATCGAGACGCTCGACCTGCTGCAGGAGGTGATCGGCGATTTCGACGGCACCAGCCTGATCGTGAGCCACGACCGCGACTTCATCGACCGCGTCGCGACGACGACATGGGTGATCGAGCCCGACGGGCGCGTGACGGCCTATGCCGGCGGCTGGACCGACGCGACCGCCCAGCGCGGCGCGCCCCCCGTTCTGGCGCGCATGGCGGGCGGCGGTGCGGCAGTGCCTGCCCCTGCCCCGTCCGCGCCGGCGGCACCGGCGGCAAAGCCCGCCCGCGACGGCCTCAGCTTTTCCGAGCGTCACCGGCTTGCCGCCCTGCCGGCCGAGATCGACCGCCTGACGGCCGAGGTCGCGCGCCTGCGCGCCGTGCTTGCGCCGGTCGACCTCTTCGCCCGCGACCGCAAGGCCTTCGACACCGCGAGTGCTGCGCTTGCACGCGCCGAGGCAGCCCTCGCCAAGGCCGAGGACGACTGGCTCGACCTCGCCGAGCGGGCGGGCGCGTAGCCTCAGCCCCCGCCGACCACCACCACGCCGGGGCGCAGCCGCCCCGCGCGCAGATCGAGGATGTTGCGCGCGGCCTCCATACCCATGGTGCGAAAGGCATCCTCGCCCAGCGTCGCGGCGTGCGGGGTCAATATGCAGCGTGCATCGTGACGCAGCGGATGGTCGGGCGGCAGCGGGTCCGGCTCGGTGACATCGAGCAGCGCGCCCGCCACCTGCCCCGAGGCAAGAGCGCCCGCCAGTGCATCGCTGTCGATGAGCCCGCCGCGCGCGGTGTTGATGACGATCGCCTCGGGGGGCAGGCGCGCAAGCGCCACGGCACCGATCATCCCCCGCGTTTCGGGCGTGAGCGGGCAGTGAAGCGACAGCACGTCGGCCTCGGCCAGGGCCGCGCCGAGGTCGGGCTCGATCCGATGGCCTTCGGCCGTCCTCGCGCCAGTCAGCCGCGGCCCGAAGACGCGCACATCCATCCCGAAGCCAGCCGCCAGCGCGGCAACGCGCCGCCCCGCTGCGCCGAAGCCCACGACGAGCAGCCGCCGCCCGCCGAGGCCCGGCATCGTCCGCCCCGCCCCCTGCCCCGCGATCAGGGCGGGCAGGCCCCGCGTCAGGGCGAGCATCCCCATCAGGGCGAATTCGGCGACCGATGCGGCATTCGCGCCGGGCGTGTTGGTGACGATTACCCCTGCACGCGCGGCGGCAGCCAGGTCGATGTTGTCGACGCCCACACCGTGCTTGGCGATGTGGCGCAGCGCCGGCCCCATGACGCGCAGGGGCCGCGTGCGTACCAGAACGATCTCGGCGCGCTCGAGTTCGCGCGCGCGCGCGGCCTCGGGCAGATCATGGAGCAAATCGGGCTCAAGCCCCGCTGCGCGGAGCATCGCTACGGCGTCCGGGTGGACGGGTTCGGTGATGCAGAGACGGGCCACCGCTCAGATCTCGATCCCCGTGAAGGCATCGCGCAGGGCCTTCGACCAGGCATCGGACATGGCGCGAAAAGCGGGATCGTCACGCTCGATCCGCCGGCGCGTCCCGACCTTCAGCGCGTCGCGCCGCACTACGGCGAGATCGAGCGGCATCCCCACCGAAAGGTTCGAACGCATGGTCGAATCCATCGACAGCAGCACCGCCTTGATCGCATCGGGAAGGGGTGTCTCGGGCTTCACCACCCGGTCGAGGATGGGCTTGCCGTATTTGTGCTCGCCGATCTGCAAGAAGGGCGTGTCCTCGGTCGCCTCGATGAAGTTGCCCTCGGGATAGATGAGGAACATCCGCATCGCCCCGCCGCGCCGCTGGCCGGCAACGATCATCGACGCCGAGGCACCCTGCTTCATAACCGAGAGCTTCTCGTCGACATCGCGCCGCACGGCCGCAAGCGTGTTACCCACAAGCTCGGCCACCTCGAGCATCGTGCCCGCCTGCATGATCGATGGCCCGAGCGCCTGATCGGGATGATCGACCGCCTCGCGCAGCCGCGCGATCGTCGTCTGCGTGACCGAGAGGCTGCCGGCCGTCAGGATCGCCACGATCCGCTCGCCCGGATCCTCGAAGAGGAACATCTTGCGATAGGTCGCGATGTTGTCGAGCCCGGCATTCGTGCGCGTATCGGACAGCAGCACCATCCCCTCGTTCACGAGCAATCCCACGCAATAGGTCATGTACCGTCCCTCTGGCCTCGCCTTTCTTTATTGCTGCTGCATCTCGGCGACGGCAAGGCGAACCGTAAGCCGCTCCTGCGCTCCGCCCTGACCCCCGCCTTGGGCGATTCCCCGCACGGGGGCGGCATCGCGCGCGTCGCGACCCGAGCCGAGGCGGACATAGCGCGCATCCGGGCAGCAGGCGTTCGCCGGATCGAACCCGACCCAACCCAGACCCTCGATCCAGATCTCGCCCCAGGCATGGGCGGCCTCGTGCGCAGGCGCACCCAAGGCCGCGCCGAGATAGCCCGACACATAGCGCGCCGGCATCCCGCGCAGCCGTGCGAGCGCGATGAGGGCGTGCGCGTGATCCTGGCAGACCCCCTCGCCCTGCGCGAGCGCCTCGGCCGCGGTGGTATGGGCATGGGTCGTGCCCGGGCGATAGGCGATCGCGTCCGTCACCGCCCCCGCGAGGGCATGCGCGAGGTCGAGGCCCGCCCCCGGCGCCCCACCCGCCAGCGCGGCAAGGCGCGCGTCCGGGCGCGTCGCGGGCGTCTCGGTCAGATAGGCGGCCGGCGGGATCGCCTCGCGGTGGCCGCGCAGGACGCCCGCGTGATCGGCCGTCTCGACCGAGCCCTGCACATGGATGTCGATGCGCTCGACCGGGCCCTGGATCGTCCACGCCTCGACCCGGTCGCCCGCGCCGGTCACGAAGGACCCGCCCGGGATTCCCCCGGAAACAGTGATATGCCACTCCATTGCGCGCTGTCCTTCATGAACCGAAGGCGTCAGGCGCAGCGACTGCACCACGAGGCGCACGGGGCGGTCGTAGTGATAGGACGTCAGATGATCGACGCTGAGCCTCATCGTGCCTCGCCGCTCAGATAGGCGTCGTGGATGGCCGAGCCGAGGGCTCCCACCTCGACCACGAAGCCCGAGAGGAAGTCGTGCAGGCCGCGCTCGAACACCGCCTCGATCCCCCGCCCCTCGAGGCCCGCGCGCAGCGCCCGCACCCGGTCATGGGCCGGCGTCTCGCGGCCATAGGCGGCGGCGAGGCGCCCGAGATGGGCATCGAGCCCGCGCAGGCAGGTCACGAGCGAGCGCGGCATCTGCGGGTTCAGGATCAGGAAATCGGCGATCTTCGCGGCGCTGACCTCGCCGCCGCAGGCCCAGTGAAACGCCCGCTGCGCCGAGAGCGCCTGAAGCAGCAGCGTCCACTGCACGTTGTCGAGGCCCGAGCCCACGAAATCGGCGCGCGGCAGCAGGACGTAATACTTCACGTCGAGGATGCGCGCCGTGTTGTCCGCCCGTTCGAGGTGATAGCCGAGGTTGAGGAAATCATAGCCGTCGTTGCGCAGGAGCGTCGCCTCGATCGCGCCGCGCAGCATGGCGGTGTGGCGCATCGTCCATTCCGTCAGCCGATCGAGCGTGAGGTCGCTCCTCGGCGTGCGCTCGAGCGTGCGCAACTCGTCCCACGCGGTGTTGAGGGCATCCCACACCTGGCTTGTCAGCGCGGTGCGCACGGTGCGGCCGTTCTCGCGCGCCCGCGTCAGGCAGGCGGCGATCGAGGAGGGGTTGTCGCGATCGAAGAAGAGGTGGCTCTCGAGGTTGCGCTGCACGGGTTCGCCATACTTGCGCGCGAAGGCATCCGCCGTGCCGGTGGCGCGCAGGAGCGATTCCCACTCGGTCCGCACGCCCTGCCCGATGTCGGGCAGCATGGCGATGCGGCCGCCCACGCGCAGAAGGCGCGCCGCACTCTCGGCGCGCTCCATGTAGCGGGCGAGCCAGTAAAGGTTGTCGGCGGTCCGGCTCAGCATCGCGTCAATCCACCAGCACCCAGGTATCCTTGACCCCGCCGCCTTGCGAGGAGTTGACGACGAGCGAGCCCTCGGTCAGCGCGACGCGGGTCAGGGCCCCGGGCACGAGCTCGACCCGCTCGCCCACGAGGCAATAGGGGCGCAGGTCGACATGGCGCGGCGCGATCCCCTCCTCGACGAAGCTCGGCACCGTCGAGAGCGCGAGCGTGGGCTGCGCGATGTAGTTCGCGGGATCGGCGCGCAGGCGCGCGCGGAAGGCCTCGATCTGCTCGGCGGTGGATTTGGGGCCGATGAGCATCCCGTAACCGCCCGAGCCGTGCACCTCCTTGACGACCAACTCGGGCAGATGCGCCAGCACATGCGCGAGATCGTCGGGCCGCGCGCACTGCCAGGTCGGCACATTGCCCAAAAGCGGCGCCTCGCCCAGATAGAAGCGGATCATCTCGGGCACATAGGCATAGACCGCCTTGTCGTCCGCAACCCCCGCCCCCGGCGCCGAGGCGATCGTGACCCCGCCCGAGCGGTAGACATCCATCAGACCCGGCACGCCCAGCATCGAATCGGGCCGGAAGCAGAGCGGATCGAGGAAGGCGTCGTCGATCCGGCGATAGATGACATCGACCCGCCGCGGCCCCTCGGTCGTGCGCATGAAGACGTGGCGCCCCTCGACAAAGAGGTCCTGCCCCTCGACCAGTTCCATCCCCATCAGGTCGGCGAGAAAGCTGTGCTCGTAATAGGCCGAATTGTAGGCGCCGGGCGTCAGGATGACGATGTTGGGCGCCCCCTCGCAGCCCGCGGGCGCGACCGAGGCCAGCGTCCGGCGCAGCAGTTCCGAATAGCCGTCGATGCGCTGGATGCGGGTTTCCCGGAAGAGGTCGGGGAACATCCGCATCATGATCTCGCGGTTCTCGAGCATGTAAGAGACGCCCGAGGGGGTGCGGCAGTTGTCCTCGAGCACGAGGAACTCATCCCGGCCGGTGCGCACGATGTCGATGCCGACGATGTGCGAATAGACCGCGCGCGGCGGCACGAAGCCCGCCATCGCGGGCTCGTAGGCGGCGTTGCCATAGACCAGTTGCGCGGGGATGCGGCCGGCGCGCACGATCTCGCCGCGGCCGTAGATGTCGGCGAGGAAGGCATTGAGGGCACGCGCCCTCTGCCGGATGCCGCGATCGAGACGCCCCCATTCGGCGGCGGTGAAGACGCGGGGGAACATGTCGAAGGGGATGAGGCGGTCGGGGTCGCCCCCCTCGCCATAGACCGCGAAGGTGATGCCGATGCGGCGAAAGAGCGCCTCGGCCTCGGCCTGCTTGAGGCTGCGCAGCCCCGCGGGCATCGCCTCGACCCAGGCGCCGAGGGCGGCATAGGGCAGGCGGACCTCGCCGCCGTCGAACATCTCGTTGAAACTGTGCGCGCTCATCGCCCTGCCCCTGTCCCTTCAGTCGTAGCCTGCCGTGCGCGCCGGGCAAAGTGCCGCCTGCGCCCGCACCGCCCGGGAAGGGGATGTTTGCACGGTGACGCGCAGCAGTTGCCTAAATCTTGTGCAGATCGCGCGGATGGCGCGCTGTGGCAGGATTGCGCCGCCGCGCACAACGGGTAGACGAGGCGTTTCTTTGTGTTAACTTTCACATTTGAGGCACAAACCGAGGTGAACATGAGCCACCCCATCGATGCGCATATCGGCCAGCGGATCCGCCAGCGGCGCTGGATTGCAAAACTGTCGCAGATGGCGGTTGCCGAGCGCCTGGGGATCACCTTTCAGCAGTTGCAGAAATACGAGGTTGGCGCCAACCGCGTCAGCGCATCGCGGTTGTGGGAGATCGCGCAGGTGCTCGAAGTGCCGGTTGCCTATTTCTTCGAGGGAATCGGGGCGCCCGCCGGTGATGCGCCGGCCGATCCCGTTGTCATCGACCGCGATTCGGCCGAGATGCTGCGCGCCTTCTGTGCCCTGCCCGAAGCGCAGCGCGCGCCCTTGCTCGCACTCACCCGGACACTGGGCACGGCGCAGGCCTGACCGGGCACGACATCGCCCGCATTTCGCGGGAGGCGCGAGTGTGCGCCCCTGTTCTTGCGCCATGCGCGCATTAGACCTACTCTTTGCGATAACCCTTTTTCCTGCCGCGGCGGCGCAATGGACATTGTCGATCTCAGCACCGTCTCGCCCGACGATGCGAACCGCGCCAGGTTCCTCGACGAACTGTGCGATCGGCTAGAGCTTCAGCATGCCTCTTATGCAAGCCAAAACCCCTTCTCGGGGCATGTCGAAGGCTACGCGAACTATCCCGCAGAGTGGAAGGAATACTACACCACGAACGGACTTCACCTGATTGATCCGACACTTGGCAAGGCCGCCCTCAGCATAGCGCCGGTCGACTGGATGCGTTTTGCGGGCGACTCGGGATTTGCGCGCGTCTTTCAGACTTCGCGCGATTTCGGGATCCATCCGCAGGGGATCAGCGTTCCCATTCGGGGGCCCTACGGCGATTGCGGGATCCTCAATGTCACGCGCGCCTGCGACGACCGCGAGTGGCAGCTGCTCAAGCGCAAGATCATCGGCGACCTACAGGTCGCAGCAGTCCACATTCACGATTCCGTGATGTCTGTAACGACAATCGGAAGCTTCCAGCCCTATCATGGCCTGTCATCGCGCGAACGCGAGATCCTGCAATGGGTCGCTGCCGGCAAGCAGCAACAGGATGTGGGCGACATCTTGTCCATTTCCGCGCGCACGGTCGAGGTTCACCTGCGATCCGCGCGCGAGAAACTCGGCGCCCTCACCACATCGCAGGCCGTGGGGCGGGCGATCCGGCTGGGCCTCATTCATGCCGCGTGAGCCCTGCGTGAAAGGGTAAACGCAAGGTTTACGGGGTTTCCACAATAGACCCGGAGCGACGCCTGCCCCATCCTGACCTCATTCGAAACCTGGCGGTCTTCGCTTCGACCGCAAACATAGTGAGGTTCGGGATGATTGTGATCGTCGATGGAATCAACGCGCGTGACCACCTTGATCTTCTTGATCAAATGCACCGGCTGCGCGCCCGTGTCTTTTCTGACCGCCTCGGCTGGCAGGTGAGCGTGCGCGACGGGCGCGAGATCGATGAGTTCGACAGCCTCGACCCCACCCATGTCATCTGCATCGATGACGACGGGGCGGTTGTAGGCAGCATGCGCCTGCTGCAGACGACGGGGCCGCACATGCTGGCGGATGTCTTCGCGCCGCTGCTCGATGGTGACCCCCCGCCGCGCAGTTCCCGTCTGTGGGAAGCGACACGCTTTTGCGTCGACATCAACCGCCTGCCCGAACGCCGCGGTCCGCGGTCGGTCTCGTCTGTGACCAGCGAGGTGATGATCGGGGCCTTCGAATACGGGATGGCGGCAGGGATCACCGATGCGGTAGCCGTCATCGATCCGATCATGCACCGCGTCATGATCCGCTCGGGGAACGGTCCGAGCGGCTATCTCGGAACGCCCAAGGCCTTCGGCAAGGCGACGGCGCTCGCGGTTCTCATGGACTGTTCGGCCGAGAGGGTGGATCGACTGCGCCAGTATGCGGGCATCACCCACGACGTGTTCGCGCCACGCCCCGGCGCAGTCGCGCTGCCCGGCACGCTCATGGTGGCCTGAGATGGACGATGTCATCACCCTCCAGCCCGAGAGCGCACTGCTGCGGCTCCGACGCGAGGATCCGGGGCTCGCCGCGCAAATCGAAGCCTTCGTGGCGCAACTCACCCACATCCCGGACCCGGGGCTGCGGCGCTATTGCAGCGAGCAGATCGCAAGTGCGGGCAGCGTGGCCGAGATGGACGCGGCTGTCCGGCTGGTCGAGGATCTGAGCCGCTGCTTTGATCCCGCCGGCGCACCCGGTCCGGTGCGCACCTGAACCGCGGAGGCGCCGGCAGGCGGCGCCCTCAGCCTCCGGCTGCGGGCAGGGGGCGGCCCCAGAGGTCGTACTCGCCCGCTTCCTCAACCCGGACCGTCAGCATGTCGCCCGGCGCGAGGCCCTCGAACCCCTCGTCGATGAAGAGGTTCCCGTCGATCTCGGGCGCATCGGCCTCGGTGCGGCAGGTCGCGCCCTCGGCGTCGACCTCGTCGACGATCACCGGCAGCACGCGCCCGACCCGCGCGGCGAGCTTCCTCGCGCTGATCGCCTGCGCCTTCTCCATGAAGCGCTCCCAGCGCTCCTGCTTGACCTCTTCGGGGACATGGTCGGGCAGGTCGTTGGCGCGCGCGCCGGCGACATTCTCGTAGCGAAAGCACCCCACGCGGTCGAGCTCGGCCGCGTCGAGCCAGTCGAGGAGCGTCTGGAACTCGGCCTCGGTCTCGCCGGGAAAGCCCACGATGAAGGTCGAGCGGATGGCGATGTCGGGGCAGACGGCGCGCCAGCGCGCGATCTCCTCGAGCGTGCGCGCGGCGGCCGCGGGGCGGGCCATACGGCGCAGCGTCTCGGGGTGGGCGTGCTGGAAAGGAACATCGAGATAGGGCAGCACCAGCCCCTCGGCCATCAGCGGCACGAGGTCGCGCACATGCGGATAGGGATAGACGTAGTGCAGCCGCACCCAGGCGCCGAGGCCCCCGAGATCGCGCGCCAGATCGGTGATGTGGGCGCGGTGGCCCTTGGCCTCGGCGTGGCGGATGTCGACGCCATAGGCCGAGGTGTCCTGGCTGATGACCAGAAGCTCGCGCACGCCGGCCTCGACCAGCCGCTCGGCCTCGCGCATCACCGCGTGCGCAGGGCGGCTTGCGAGCTTGCCGCGCATGTCGGGGATGATGCAGAACCGGCAGGCGTGATTGCAGCCCTCGGAAATCTTCACATAGGCATAGTGGCGGGGCGTGAGCTTCACGCCCTGGGGCGGCAAGAGGTCGATGAAGGGGTCGGGGCGGGGCGGCACCGCGTCATGGACGGCATTCAGCACCGCCTCGTATTGCTGCGGCCCCGTCACCGCCAGCACGCGCGGATGGGCGCCCGTGATGTAGTCGGGCTCGGCCCCGAGGCAGCCCGTGACGATGACGCGCCCGTTCTCGCGCAGCGCCTCGCCGATGGCCTCGAGGCTCTCGGCCTTGGCGCTGTCGAGAAAGCCGCAGGTGTTGACGATGACGGCATCGGCGCCGGCATAGTCGGGGCTGACGGCATAGCCCTCGGCCCGAAGGCGCGTCAGGATGCGCTCGCTGTCCACGAGCGCCTTGGGGCAGCCGAGGCTCACCACCCCGATCGCGGGCTGGCCGGGGCGGCGGGCGGCATCGATCCGCGGGGCGGGGGCGAGGTCGGGGCGCAGGCGGGGCGGGTTGGCGGACATGGCGCACGCCATAGCGGCAAAGCGGGCGGGGAAAAAGCCCCCGCCTAGCGCAGCCGGTCGGGCGAGAGGGCCGCGACCAGGGAGGGGTCGAGCGCGGGCCGCACCCCCGCGACGCGGTCGCGCAGCAACGCCGCCGCCCCGAGCGAGGTCTGAAAGCCGTATCCCCCCTGCCCCGCCAACCAGAAGAAGGTCGGTTCGGCCGGGTCGGGGCCGATCACCAGCGCGCGGTCCGGGGCGAAGGTGCGCAGGCCCGCCCAGGTCGCGATCGGGCGGGTGACGGCGGGGCGCGCCACCGCCTGCCAGCGCGCCAACCCCTCGGCCAGCACCATCTCGTCGGGCCAGACGTCATGCGGCTCGGTCGGGTCCTCGTCGGCGGGCGAGACGATGAGCGCGCCGGCATCGGGCTTGGCATACCAGCTTTCGCCCGGGCCAAAGAGCATCGGCCAGCCGCGCGTGTCGTGCCCCCCGGGTGCCGCGATCCGCGCGATCGAGCGGCGATGCGGCACGAGGCCCATCGGCCGCACCCCGGCCAGCAGCGCGATCCGGTCGGCCCAGGCGCCGGCGGCGTTGACGACGATGCGGGCGCGGACCCCCTCGCCCGCCGCGTCGGCCTGCCAGTGCGCGCCCGCGCGGGTCAGCGCGCGCAGCGGCGCGCCGGTGCGCAGCTCGGCCCCGGCGGCGCGCGCCGTGCGCGCCAGATGCTGGATCAGCCGGTCGGTGTCGATGTCGTGGGCATCGTCATGCGCGGCCGCGAAGGCCACGGCGGCGCGGTCGAGCGCGGGAACGCGCGCGCAGGCCTCATCGGGGCTGATCGGGTGCAGGTGC
>JBIKVM010000055.1:0-14508 GCA_044356825.1 Limisphaerales bacterium | reverse complement strand
CAGCGCCCCCCGGTCTGGTTTGCGGGGGTTGCGAGGGGGGACGACGAAAGCTAGGTGACTGGTGCTGGACGGAGGGAACGCACTTGCCCCTGATCATGACGCGCGAAGATCCGGGCTTCGAGGACCGGTTTTCTGCCCTGCTCGCGGCGGGGCATGACGACTCTTCGGAGGTCGAGGCGGCCGTTGGCGGGATCATCGCCGATGTGCGCGCGCGGGGGGATCGGGCGGTCATCGACTGGACCGCCCGGTTCGATCGCCTGACGCTCGAGCCGGGCAGGTTCGTCATCGCTCCGGACGAGATCGATGCGGCCTGCGCCGCGGTCGCGCCCGATGACCGGCGCGCGCTCGAGCTGGCGGCGGAGCGGATCCGGGACTTTCACCTGCGCCAGCGCCCCGAGGATGCGCGCTGGTCGGATGGTGCGGGGGCGGAGCTCGGGTGGCGCTGGACGGCGGTCGGGGCGGCGGGGCTCTATGTGCCGGGGGGGACGGCCTCCTATCCATCCTCCGTGCTCATGAATGCGATCCCGGCGCAGGTCGCCGGGGTCGAGCGGCTCGTGATCGCCTCCCCGGCGCCCGGGGGGGTCGTCAATCCGCTCGTCCTCCTCGCGGCGCGGCTCGCGGGGGTGGAGACGATCTATCGGATCGGGGGGGCGCAGGCGATCGCGGCGCTTGCCTATGGCACGGAGACGATCGCGCCCGTCGACAAGATCACCGGGCCCGGGAATGCCTATGTGGCGGCGGCCAAGCGGCAGGTGCACGGGAAGGTCGGGATCGATTCGATCGCGGGCCCCTCCGAGATCCTCGTCATCGCGGACGGCGGCGCGAACCCGGCGTGGGTGGCACTCGACCTGCTCGCGCAGGCCGAGCATGACGCGGTGGCGCGGGCGATCCTCGTCACCGACAGCGCCGGGCTCGCGCGCGCGGTCGCGACCGAGGTCGAGGCGGCGCTCGCGGGATTGGCGCGGCGCGAGATCGCGGGGGCGAGCTGGCGCGATCATGGGGCGATCATCCTCGTGCGGGACATGGTCGAGGCGGCGGCGATCGCGGAGCGTTTCGCGCCCGAGCATCTCCATATCCAGACGGCGGACCCCGAGGCGGTGGCGGCGCGGATCCGCCATGCGGGGGCGATCTTTCTCGGGGTGTGGACGCCCGAGGCGATGGGGGATTATGTCGCGGGGCCGAACCATGTGCTGCCGACCTCGCGCACGGCGCGGTTTTCCTCGGGGCTGTCGGTCCTCGACTTCATGAAGCGCACCACGATCACGCGGCTCGGGCCCGAGGCCATGCGCGCCATCGGGCCGGCGGCCGCGCGGCTTGCCGACAGCGAGGGGCTCGGCGCGCATGCGGCCTCGGTTCGGGCGCGGCTGGCGGTGCTGAACGGCTAGGGATTGGCCGCCCCCGGAGGCCCTGCGCGCGCGCCGTCGTCCACAGCGGCGGCCAGCCGGGCCGGCGAAGTGCGCCAGTGCCTGTCGGATACCTTGTGCGGCAGCGGCAGGGTCGGGGCGATGCGGGCGAGGTAGTCCGTATAGGGCAAGAGGCGCGTGCCGCGTCCGGCCTCGGTCCGCAGGGTTCGTCCAACGGCAAGCGTCAGCGGCACAGGGCCGGTATGCCACCAGGCGTAGGGGTCGGGATCGGTACGGATCGCTGCCGCGACGCGCGCGCGCGCCTCAAGCATAGCCTCGTGTCCCGGACGGGTGGCGATGAAGTTGTTCGCGATGGTACCGAACCAGGGCTCGATCACGAAGACCGCATCGGCGTCCCCAAGCCAGTCCGCGATGCCTGCCCGCGGGAGGTCGTCGGCGTCGGCCCAGACGCCGCCCGCTTCGGCCAGAAGGCACAGGCGCAGCAGGTCGGCTCGCTGGGCGGGGCGCGCGAGGCGGGCGAAGGCTGCGGCCGTCTCGGGTCCGAGGTCACGGCCCACGCGCGCCTCGGCCCCGGCGCGGTCGTGGAGCGTGACCTCGGCCATGGGCATCAGGGCCCGCCACGCCGAGACGGCGCGCGTGACCGGCTCGGGCACCGATCCTTCCCAATAGAGGTGGATGCGCGGCACGATATGGTGCCCCTTCGAGACGGCGGGGGCGAGCTTGCGCTGGCGCCGCCAGAGCCCGCGCGCGATTCGGGCGGGGTGTGGCCCGGGTGCGCCTGCGGCCTCGGCCTCAAGCGCGCGGAGCATCCAGGCCCGGGTCCGCGTGGGTTCGGCGGTGTCGGCGAGTGGCGCGAGCGCAGCGGTGGCTGCGGCGGCATCGCCCGTCACCAGCGCGATGCGCCCGTCGCGCGCGCGCAGCCCCGGGTGGTCGGGCGCAAGGCTGCGCAGGGGCTCGAGGCTGCGCCGGGCCGGGCCAATTCGGCCGGCGAGCAGCCATAGATCGGCCATGCGCAGGCCCAGATCAATCCGCACGGGCGCGGGCAGGCCCTGTGCCGGTTGGCCTGCAAGATCGAGGCCCGCGGCGATGGCGCCGGCCTGCGCGGCAGCACTGGCGCCGGCGGCCGCAAGGCGCGCGCGCCCCACCCTGGCATCTTGCGGCAGGCAATCGCGCAGAGCGGCGAGGCGCGCGAGCGCGCGGTCGGGCCGGCCGAGGCGCGCGTCGATCTCGGACCGTGCCGCGGCGGCGGGCACGGCGGGTGGCAGCGGTTCGGCCTCGATCGCCGACCAGTCCTCGACCTGCATCCGGCAGATCAGCGCCTGCCGCATCACGCCCGCATGTGCACCATGGACCCGTCCCGCGCCCCGGGCATGCAGTGCGACCGATTCGGGATCGACGTCGCGCTGGGCGGCGATCCGCAGCCAGAGTGCCTGAAGCGCGGCCCCCCACCGCCATGGCGCTTCGGCCGGGCAGTCGGGCGCGATGAGGGCCGCCGCCCGGTCGGGATCGTCGGCGGCGAGCGCCTCCTGCGCATCGAGCAGGCGCACCTCGGCTGCGCCGGCCCGACCAGGATCGGGAAGACGGGCGCGCAGGGCCTGCGCCTCGTCCCGGGCGCCAAGGGCGCGCAGGTGGCGGATCAGCCGACGCAGCGCGTGGGGGTGGGCGCGGGTTGCCGGGGCCTGTGCCGCCTGCTCGGCCCGTAGCGCCGCGATCCCGGCTTCGGCGAGTGCGGCATCGAACGCGAGTTCCGCCGCCCGTGCAGGCGAAGCGCCACCATCCCCTGCAAGCCGCGCGATCAGCGCGCGCGCCCCTCCAGGATCGGCGGCTTCGAGCCGACATTCGATCGCGAGGACAAGCGGACCGCGCCCGGGCGAGCGCGCGCCGAGCAACGGCTCAAGGGCTGCAAGCGAAGCACCCGGTCCGGCGATCAGGCGAAGCACCCGGGCATGGGAGAGGGCCGCGACGGCATCGGTTTCGCCCAGCCGAGCAAGCCGGCCGAGTGCGTCCGCACCTCCGGGCGTTCCCGGGCCTGTGCGGGCCGCAAGGGCGGCGAGCGCCGCATCGTCGGCGCGCGCCACGGACGCGCGGCACGCGGCCGCGCCGACATCAAGTCCGGCATCGGCAAGCTGGGTCAGCGTGGCCTCGATCGCGCCTACGCCGAGGTCGCGCTCCCATCCCTCGGGCGGGCCTGAGGCGACAAGGCGCGCGAAGATCTCGCCCCCTTCCCAAAGCGCGCGCGCCAACGCCTCGCCGGGTGGGGGCAGGGTGAACCCGGTCACGGCCGGGCCAGGTCGGCAACGCGGGGCAGATGCGCCGCAATCCGGGCTTCGGCCGCAGCATCGCCCGCGGCGCGCGCGGCGGCTTGCGCCCGCTGGATCCGCCCCCGTGTCGCGCCAAAGCGCAAGGCGCCTTCATAGGCGGCAAGGGCAAGCCGCGCATCGCCCCGCCTCCGGCAAAGTTCGCCTGCAAGCCGAAGCGCCCCTGCGGCCTCTGCGGCGTCGGCATCGGCGGGCAGGGCAAGGAGTCGCGGCATCAACCTGACGACAAGCGGGCGCGCGCGCCTTGGCCGGTTGAAATCGACCAGAAGCTGCAGGATGTTCCGTGCCTGCCGTGCCGAGATGCCGGGCCGTGCGGCAATCCCCGCCTCGAGCCCCGCGACGGCCAGTTCCGCCACCTGCCAGGCACGCAGGAAATCGAGATGAAGAACCAGCAGCAGCTTATCCGCGATGCTTGCGCCCGACGGAGGCGTCGCATAGCCGGCCGGGCGGCCGAGTGCGAAGACTTGGTTTAGCCACGGCGCCCCGGCCAGCCTGTCCGCGGCCGCCTCGATTGCAGGCCGCGCATGGCGGGCTGTGCCGGAGTGCGCTATGAGAACATGGCCGCCCGCTCCGCTCGGGCGCAGGGTGCAGAGGCATTCGAAGCGCGAAAGCCTCTCCGACGCCGCAGGTCGCCTGCGGAAGACGTCGATGCCGCTTTCGCCATGCACGGCAATGTCGGGCACGCTGTCGTGAAATGTGTCCATGAACCGGTGCAAGATGGAGCTTCATCGAATGGGGTTCAGAGTGAGCGGGTGCGTGCCATGCGTCAAGCGCCTTCGCGTCCGCGTTGCGGCGCGCGGCCCGATCGTCTAAGGCCGCGCTGACGGTTCACGGGGGTGCGGATGGGCGAGACGGGCTTGAGCTATGCCGAGGCGGGGGTCGACATCGCGGCCGGGAACGCGCTGGTCGATCGCATCAAGCCCGCGGCCGGGGCAACCGCCCGGGCGGGCGTCTTGGGCGGGATCGGCGGCTTCGGCGCGCTCTTTGACCTGCGCGCGGCAGGGTTCCGCGACCCGATCCTGGTGGCCGCGACCGACGGCGTCGGAACCAAGCTGCGCATCGCCATCGACACCGGCCGGCTTGACGACATCGGGCAGGACCTCGTCGCGATGTGCGTCAACGATCTCGTGTGCCAGGGGGCGGAGCCGCTCTTCTTTCTCGACTATTTCGCGACCGGCGCGCTCGATGTCGGGCAGGCGGCGCGGGTGATCGAGGGGATCGCGCGCGCCTGCGCGGCGACGGGCTGCGCCCTTGTCGGAGGCGAGACGGCCGAGATGCCGGGCCTCTATACCGGGCGCGATTTCGACCTCGCGGGGTTCGCGGTCGGCGCGATGGAACGCGGCACCGCCCTGCCCGCGGGCGTCGCGGCGGGCGACGTTCTTCTGGGCCTTGCCTCGGACGGGGTCCATTCCAACGGGTTTTCGCTCGTGCGCCGCGTGGCCGAGGTCGCGGGCCTCGGCTGGGAGGATCGCGCCCCCTTCGCCGACGACACGCTCGGCGCGGCGCTGCTGCGGCCGACCCGGCTCTATGTGGGGGCGGCGCTCGGGGCGATCCGGGCGGGGGGGGTGCGGGGCATCGCGCACATCACCGGCGGCGGCATCACCGAGAACCTGCCGCGCGTGCTGCCCGAGGGGCTCGGGGCCGAGGTCGATCTGGCGGCCTGGGCGCTGCCGCCGGTCTTTGCCTGGTTGCGCGCGGCGGGCGGGATCGCGCAGGCCGAGATGCTGCGCACCTTCAACTGCGGCATCGGCATGATCCTTGTTGTCGCGCCCGACCGTGCCGAGGCCCTGTCCGAGGTGCTGCGCGCGGCCGGCGAGCGGGTCGTGCCCCTCGGCCGCGTCGTCCCGGGCGAGGGGGTCGCCTGGCGCGGCGCGCTGGGATGAAACGCGTCGCGATCCTGATCTCGGGGTCGGGGTCGAACATGGCGCGCCTGATCGAGAGCATGGCGGGCACCCATCCGGCGCGGCCCGTCCTCGTGATCTCGAACCGCCCCGAGGCGGGGGGCCTTCGGCGCGCCGCGGCGCAGGGTGTGCCGACGGCCATCATCGACCACCGCGCCCACGCCACGCGCGCCGGGTTCGAATCGGCGCTGGCCGCGGCCTTGGAGGACGCGCGGCCCGACATCGTGGCGCTTGCGGGTTTCATGCGCATCCTCTCGGCCGGGTTCGTCGCGCGCTTCGCGGGGCGGATCGTCAACATCCACCCCTCGCTGCTGCCGGCCTATCCGGGGCTCGACACCCATACGCGCGCACTGGCGGCGGGCGAGGCCTGGGCGGGGTGCACCGTGCACGAGGTCACGGCCGAGCTCGACGCGGGGCCGATCCTCGGGCAGGGGCGGGTGCCGGTGCTGCCCGGCGACACGGCCGAGACGCTCGGGGCGCGCGTGCTGGCGATGGAGCATCGCCTCTATCCGGCCGTGCTGCGCCGTCTGGCCGAGGGCGAGCGCGCGCGGCTCGACCTCGGCTGATCTCAGCCGTTCTCGCGCAGCACCGATCCGGCGAGGTAGAGCGAGCCGCAGATCAGCACGCGCGCCTGCGGGGCCTCGGCCACGATGGCGGCCAGCGCATCCGCGACCGAGGCGGCGGTTTCGGCCCGGATGCCGGCGGCGGCAGCGGCGGCGGCGGTCTCCTCGGCCGTCAGCGTGTTCTTCTCGCCGGGGATCGACACCGCGCGCAGGCTCGCGATCCGGTCCGCAAGCGGGCGCATGTACCCCGCGACGTCCTTGGTGTTGAGCATCCCGCAGATCGCATGCGTCGGCCGGCGCGCCATGCCCGCGAGCGTCGCCGCGATCGCGACCCCCGCGCCCGGGTTGTGGCCGCCGTCGAGCCAGAGCTCGATCCCCGGCGCCGATTGCGCGAGCGGTCCGCGCGTCAGCCGCTGCATCCGCGCGGGCCATTCGGGGCGCGTCACCGCCCCCTCGCAGGCCGCCGCATCGAGGCCCATCAGCCGCAGACCCGCGATCGCGGCGCCCGCATTGTCGATCTGGTGCACGCCCGGCAGCGCGGGCAGCGGCAGGTCGAGCAGGCCGCGGTCATCCTCGTAGATCAGCCGGTCGCGCTCGCGCCGCGATTGCCAGTCGCGGTTGGCGACAAAGAGGGGGGCGCCGACGGCCTCGGCGCGCGCCTCGATCACGGCCATCGCGGCGGGCTCCTGCGGGCCGATCACGGCGCGCACGCCGCGCTTGAGGATCCCCGCCTTCTCGCCCGCGATGGCGCCGAGCGTCGGGCCGAGATAGGCCTCGTGGTCCATCGAGACGGGGGTGATGACGCAAAGCGCCGGCCGGTCGATCACGTTCGTCGCATCGAGCCGCCCGCCGAGCCCAACCTCGAGCAGAAGCGCATCGGCCGGTGTGCGCGCGAAGCCGAGGAAGGCCGCGCAGGTCGTGATCTCGAAATAGGTGATCGGGTCGGGGCCGTTCGCGGCCTCGGCCTCATCGAGAAGGGCCGCGAGGGCGTCCTCCTCGATCAGCCTGCCCGCGAGGCGGATGCGTTCGTGAAAGCGCACGAGATGGGGCGAGGTATAGGCGTGCACCCGCTGCCCCGCCGCCTCGAGACCCGCGCGCATCATCGCCTGGGTCGAGCCCTTGCCGTTCGTGCCCGCGATGTGGATGACGGGCGGCAGCGCGCGTTCGGGGTGGCCGAGTGCCGCGAGCAGCCGCCAGACCCGGTCGAGCGTGAGGTCGATGATCTTGGGGTGCAGCGACATCATCCGGGCGAGGATGACGTCGGAGGGATCCGCGCTCACGCCGGGGCTCCGCCCGATGCGGCCCCGCCGGCTTCGGGCCGCGGCAGGTCGCCCTTGATCGCCGGCGGCTGGAGCGTCAGCATCCGCAGGATCGTCACGATCTCCTCGCGCAGCGCCTTGCGGTGCGTCACCCGGTCGATCATCCCGTGGTCGAGCAGGTATTCCGCGCGCTGGAAACCCTCGGGCAGCTTCTCGCGGATCGTCTGCTCGATCACGCGCGGCCCGGCAAAGCAGATGAGCGCGTTCGGTTCGGCGATCTGCACATCGCCCAGCATCGCATAAGAGGCCGTCACCCCGCCCGTCGTGGGGTTGGTGAGGACGACGACATAGGGCAGCCCCGCCTCGCGCAGCAGCGCGAGCGCGACCGTCGTGCGCGGCATCTGCATGAGGCTCAGGATCCCTTCCTGCATGCGCGCCCCACCCGAGGCGGCAAAGAGGACGAGCGGCCGGCGCAGCTTCACCGCGCGCTCGGACGCGGCGATGATCGCGTTGCCGACATGCCCGCCCATCGAGCCCGCCATGAACGCGAAATCCTGCGCCGCCGCGACGATGGGGGTGCGCAGCACCTCGCCCTCGGCGACGAGCATCGCCTCGCGCTCGCCCGTCTCCTTCTGCGCGGCCTTGAGCCGGTCGGGATATTTCTTCTGGTCGCGGAACTGGAGCGGGTCGGCCACCGTCTCGGCCACCTTCACCTCGGTGAAGATCCCGGCATCGAAGAGGGCCGTGAAGCGCTCGCGCGGGCTGATCGGCAGGTGGTGGTCGCAATTCCCGCAGACGTTGAGGTTGTCGGCGAGCTCGCGGTGGAACAGCATCGTCCCGCACTCGGGGCATTTCGTCCAGAGGTTCTCGGGCACTTCCCGGCGCGAGAAGAGCGAGTTGATCTTGGGTCGGACGTAGTTCGTGATCCAGTTCATCGGTGGCCCCGCCTTCGGCCCCTGTCAGATATGCCCGCCGGCCGCCCGTTGCAACCGCCGCCCGCCCCCTAGCCCCCGGTCATGTAGGGCATGAGGACGATCTCGTTCTCGGGCCTGAGCGGCTGGAGCCACGCCTCGCGATAGATCACCCCGTCGATCGCGACCGAGACGCCGCGCGCCACCTGCGGACCGAGGCCCGGATGGCGTGCGGTCAGGGCACCGAGCATCTCGCGCACGGTGCGCGCCTCGACCTCCACCTCTTCCAAACCGTCGGCGGCCCGGCGCAGCGAGCCCCAGAGCCGCACGCGCAGGGTTGGCACCCCTCAGCCGCCCGCCGTGATCGCGGCCAGCACGCGGGGCGGCGACATCGGCAGATGGCGCATCCGGACGCCCGCCGAGCGCGACACCGCATTGGCGATCGCGGCAAGCGGCGGCACGATCGGCGTCTCGCCCACGCCGCGCACGCCGTAAGGGTGGCCGGGGTTCGGGATCTCGAGGATCACGGTGTCGATGCGCGGCAGGTCCGAGGCGACCGGGACGCGATAGTCGAGAAAGCCCGGGTTCTGCAGCCGCCCGTCGGCGCCATAGACATATTCCTCGTTCAGCGCCCAGCCGATGCCCTGCACCGCCCCGCCCTGCATCTGCCCTTCGACATAGTCGGGGTGGACCGCCCGGCCTGCGTCCTGCAGCACCGTATAGCGCAGCACCTTCGTGGCACCGGTCTCGCGGTCGGTTTCGACATCGACGATGTGCACGCCAAAGCTCACGCCCGCACCATCGGCGTTGACCTCGTGATGCCCGGCGATCGGCCCGCCCGTCTCGGAGGCGACGGCCGCGATCTCGGCCAGGGTCATGGGCGGAAACCGGCCCGCGTTGGGGCCCGCGGGCACCGCGGCGCCATCGACCCATTCGACCGCCTCGGGCGCGATCCCCCAGATCGCGGCGGCACGCGTGCACATCTTGCCGATCGCATCGCGCGCGGCCCGGATCGTGGCGAGCCCGACCGAGAAGGTCACGCGGCTGCCGTCGGTCGTGTCGTTGTGACCAAGCGAGGCGGTGTCGGCGATGATCGTGCGGACCTTCTCGAGCGGGATTCCGAGTTCCTCGGCCGCCATCATCCCGATCGAGGCCCGCGAGCCGCCGATGTCGGGGTTGCCCTCGGTCACGCCCACCGTGCCGTCGGCGTTGATGTTGAGGCTGACACAGGTGTTGCCGCCGAAGTTGAACCAGAACCCGCAGGAGATCCCGCGCCCCTGTCCGGGCTTCAGCGGGGCGCTGTAATGGGGATGCGCGCGCGCGGCCTCGAGCGTCGCGATCAGTCCGATGTCGGGATAGGTCGGCCCGTAAGAGGCGCGCGTGCCCTTGCGCGCGGCATTGGCGAGCCGCACCTCGAGCGGGTCGAGCGCGAGCGTCTGGCACAGCTCGTCGATGACGCTCTCGACCGCAAAGATCGCCTGCGGCGCCCCCGGCGCGCGATAGGCGGCCTCCTTGGGGCGGTTCGTCAGCACGTTCCAGCCAAGGCTGCGGACAGCCCGAAGATCGTAGGCCGCGAAGGCCGCCTGCGCGCCCATATCGACGGTGCCGCAGCGGAAGGCGCCGCCCGTGTAGTGCAACCGTGCCTCGGCGGCGGTGATGCGGCCTGCCTTCGTCATGCCGATGCGCACGTCGATGACCGAAGCAACCGTCGGGCCAGTCGCACGGAACACCTCGTCACGCGCCATCACGATCCTGACCGGCCGTCCCGCCTTGCGCGAGAGCGCGAGCGCTACGGGTTCGATGAAGACGGTCGTCTTGCCGCCGAAGCCGCCGCCGATCTCGGATGCGGTCACGCGCAGCTGGCTTGCCTCCATTCCCACGATGGCGGCGCATACGGTGCGGACGTGATACTGGCCTTGTGTGCAGCACCACAGGTCCGCCTTGCCGTCGACCGTGACCGAGGCGAGGCAGGCGTGCGGCTCGATATAGCCTTGATGGGTGGCCTCGGTGCGAAAGCGCCGCTCGATCACCACATCCGCGGCGGCGAAGCCCGCGTCCAGATCGCCATGCCCGAATTCGCAGTGGCTGGTGATGTTGGGCGATGATCCCGCGGGCACGCTCTCATCCGCCGCGCCGGGGCGGATCGCGGGGGCATCGGGGGCAAGCGCCGCCTCGATGTCGGTGACATGGGGCAGGGGGGCATACTCCACCCTGATCGCGCGCGCCGCGCGCCGGGCCAGCGCCGCCGAGGTTGCGGCGACGGCCGCCACCGCGTGGCCGTCATAGAGGACGCGGTCGCGGGCGAGGCAGTTTTCCTGCACATCCGCCACCGACGGGTCGGGGTCGGCCGCGAAATCGGCCGCCGTCACCACGGCCTTCACCCCGGGCATGGCGAGCGCGGCCGAGGTATCGATCCCGAGGATGCGGGCGTGCGCGTGCGGGCTGCGCAGGATCGCGCCGTGCAGCATCCCCGGCGCCACCGCATCGGCGCCATAGAGGGCGCGCCCTGTCACCTTCTCGACCCCGTCGGGGCGGGGGGGGCGCGTGCCGACGATGCGGAAATCCTTGCGCGGGGTGTCGAGTGCCATGTCAGTTCCCCCTCATCTCGGCGGCCGCGGCCTGCACCGCGCGGATGATCTTGTCATACCCCGTGCAGCGGCAGAGGTTTCCGGCAAGCCAGAAGCGCACCTCCTCGTCGGTCGGGTCGGGGTTGCGCGCGAGCAGGTCGCGCGCGGCGACAAGGATGCCCGGCGTGCAGATCCCGCATTGCAGCGCGGCGTGGTCGATGAAGGCGCGCTGGAGCGGGTGCAGCACCTCGCCCGTCGCCATCCCCTCGATCGTGCCGACCTCGCGCCCCTCGGCCTCGGCCGCGAGCACGAGGCAGGCGCAGACGATCCGCCCGTCGAGCGACACCGTGCAGGCGCCGCAATCGCCCGTCCCGCAGCCTTCCTTGCTGCCGGTCAGCCCGAGCCTGCCGCGCAGCGCGTCAAGCAGCGTCTCGTCGGGGTCGCAAAGAAATTCGGCCGGATCGCCGTTGATCCGTGTGGTGATATGCAGCGCCGTCATGCCGTGCCCTCCGCCCGGGCAAGCGCGATGCGCGCCGCCCGCCGTGCCAGAACCCCGACGGTCGCCTTGCGAAAGGCGACCGTGCCGCGCTTGTCGTCGATGGGGCGCGCGGCCTCCGAGGCCGCCGCCGCGACCGCCGCAAGCGCGGCATCCTCGGCCCGCGTCCCGATCAGCGCGGCCGCAGCCGCTGCGCACAGCACGACCTTGGGCCCGACCGCGCCGAGCGCCACGCGTGCCGCAGCGATCCTGCCATCGGCGCCGAGGGTCAGGTTCACCCCCGCCGAGGCCACGGCGATGTCCATCTCGCTGCGCGGGGTGAAGCGCAGATAGGCGTCACCCGCCCGCGTTCCGCGCGGCGGCAGCAAGATGGCCGTCACGATCTCGCCCTTTTGCAGCGTCGTGCGCCCGGGGCCGGCCGCGATCTCGATGACCTCGACCTCGCGCGCGCCCTGCGGGCCCTCGATCCGCGCCCGCGCGCCGGCGGCGACCAGCGCCGGCACCGAATCGCCCGCGGGCGAGGCGTTGCAGACATTGCCCGCCATCGTGCAGCGCCCCTGGATCTGGGTGGAGCCGATCAGCGCGAAGGCCTCGGCCACGCCGGGCCAGGCTGCGCGCAACGCCGCATGCTCGCCCAGACGCGCGCCCGAGACGGCCGCGCCGATGCGAAAACCGCCGTCGTGTTCGGCCACGATCTCGGACATGCCGGGGATGCGCTTGATGTCGACGATCAGCGCCGGCTCGACCATCCCCGCCTTCATCTGCACGAGCAGATCCGTTCCGCCCCCGAGCACCCGCGCGATGCCCGGTTCCGCCGCAAGGGCCGCCGTCGCCTGCGCGACGCTCTCCGCACTCAAGAATCGCATCTCATGCCTCTTTCGTTCGGGGAACCCTAGCGGCGCGGCACGGGTCAGGCAACCGTGGCGGGGCGTCTCAGGCCCGCACCCGCGCGCCCTCGGGATCGTAAAGGGGTCCGAGCGTGATCTCGGCCGGGTGGACCTCGGCCGCGACCACGAGCTCATAGCGGCCCGAGCGCAGGAAGGCGTCATCGACGCCCGCAGGGTTCCTGACATAGCCAAAGCCGATGTTGCGCCCGATCGTGTAGCCAAACCCGCCCGAGGTCAGATAGCCGACCGGTTGGCCGTCGCGCAGGATCGTCTCGCGGCCGACAAGGACGACAGCGGGATCGGCGAGCGTGAAGCCCGCAAACCGCTTGGCGAGCGGCCGGCCCGCCGCGGCCTCGAGTGCCGCGCGCCCCATGAAGGGGGTGTTCGCGGCCATCTTGACCGCCCAGCCGAGGCCCGCCTCGAAGGGCGTGTCGTTGGGGGTGATGTCGGAGGACCAGGCGCGATAGCCCTTTTCCAGCCGGAGCGATTCGAGCGCGCGGTAGCCCACGGGCCGGATGCCCTCGGCCGCGCCCGCGGCCATCAGCGCGTCATAGACCGCCCCCGTCGCGGCAAGGGGGACATGCAGCTCCCATCCGAGTTCGCCGACATAGGTGATCCGGACCGCGCGCACCTGCGCGCCCGCGATCGCGATCTCGCGCACATGGCCGAAGGGAAAGGCCGCGTTCGAGACATCGGCCGCCGTCACCCGTTCGAGCACCCGCCGCGCGCTGGGCCCCATGAGCGAGAGGGTGCCCCATTCCTCGGTCACGTCGCGCAGAGCGACATCGCCGCCCTCGGGCAGGTGGTCGCGGATCCAGCCGAGGTCGTGGGTGCGAAAGCCCGTGCCCGTCACGACGTAGAAGCGATCCTCGGCCAGCCGCGCCACGGTCAGGTCGGCCTCGATCCCGCCGCGCGAGTTCAGAAGCTGGGTATAGGTCACGCGCCCCGGCGGCTTCGACACATTGCCCGCGCAGATCCAGTCGAGCGCGCGGCCCGCGTCGCGGCCCGTGATCTCGTATTTCGCGAAGGAGGACTGGTCGAAGATCCCGACTGCCTCGCGCACATGGGCGTGCTCGGCCCCGACATGGGCAAACCAGTTCTGCCGCCCCATCGCGTAGATGTCGCGCGCCTCCACCCCCTCGGGGGCGAACCAGTTCGGGCGCTCCCAGCCGAGCTTCGAGCCGAAGACCGCCCGCGCGGCCTTGAGGCGCGCATAGAGCGGCGAGACGATGCGGGGCCGGCCGCTGTCGTATTCCTCGTGCGGGAAAGCGACGGTGTAGTGCTTGCCGTAGGCCTCGCAGGTGCGCGCGCAGACCCAGTCGCGGTCGGCATGCAGACCTGCAAAGCGGCGGATGTCGACGACCCAGAGGTCGAGCGGGGCCTCGCCCGTCATCGCCCATTCCGCAAGCACCCAGCCCGCGCCCCCGCCCGAGGCGATGCCGAAGGCGTTGAAGCCCGCGCCCACATACATGTTGGCGCATTCGGGCGCCCGGCCGAGGATGAAGTTGCCGTCGGGCGTGAAGCTCTCGGCGCCGTTGATCATCTGCTTGACGCCCGCCTCAGCGAGTGCGGGCACCCGCGCGATGGCCTGCGTCATGTGCTGCTCGAAATGGTCGAAATCGTCATCGAAGAGGCGGAATTGCCAGTCGTCCGGCACATCGCCCGTCGTCCAGGGCTGCGGGTCGGGCTCATACCCGCCCATCACGAGGCCGCCGACCTCTTCCTTGAAATAGGTGCGCCGGTCGGGGTCGCGGATCGTCGGCGCATCGGGCGAGAGGCCCTCGATGCGCTCGGTCACGATATACTGGTGGCGGACGGGCTGGAGCGGCACGGTGATCCCCGCCATCGCGCCCACCTGCCGCGCCCACTGGCCGGCGCAGTTGACGACCGTCTCGCAGCCGATGGTGCCCGCGGT
Organism: Limisphaerales bacterium; assembly: GCA_044356825.1. Lineage (GTDB taxonomy): Bacteria > Pseudomonadota > Alphaproteobacteria > Rhodobacterales > Rhodobacteraceae > JAUREX01. Next base: position 327 of record JBIKVM010000055.1, on the reverse strand, counting down.
CGTCTCGACATGGGTGATGCGGCCGCGATCCATCCGGAAGCCCGTGACGCGCACGCCCTCGTAAAAGCGCGCCCCGTGCATCCGCGCGCCCTTGGCGAGCGACTGGGTGATGTCCGAGGGACTCGCCTGCCCGTCGGTCGGCAGCCAGCTTGCGCCGACGAGGTCGGAGACATCCATCAGCGGCCACATCCGCCGCACCTCCTCGGGCGAGATGAGGTGCATCTCCATCCCGAACGACCGCGCGGTGGTCGCGAGGCGGCGGAACTCGGTCCAGCGGTCGGCGTTCGTCGCGAGCCGCAGGCAGCCCGACATCTTCCAGCCCGTCTC
>JBIKVM010000239.1:0-4187 GCA_044356825.1 Limisphaerales bacterium | reverse complement strand
GGCGTCGTGCTCCAGCGTCCAGTGCAGCCGGAGCGGATGATGCCGCGCCTCAAGCAAGAGCGTGAATCGATCCCTTGCCTGGTCTGACGTTGCCTTCGCCCATCGGATGAGGTCGGATCGGGACCCGGTGAAGACGGCCGCCTCGGGACGGAGAAGCCTCAGGTTGTCCCTGTTGTTCGCGTGCTCGCGGACGGGCACGGGATCAGCCCCGTCAGCCGCCCCGAAATAGGAGTTCCGAAGCTCTCCTTCCTCAAGGCCGATGTCATAGCGGCTTGTTCCGATCTGGACCGACCATTTCACTTCGCTCACCTGCGAGACCAGCATGACCCCCCCCTTTAATGTATGATATTAAGTTGCATGACTGCGGGCGGCGTGCAATATATTTTGCGCGACTGCGGCGAGAAGGCTTTAGCCGCGATCGTTCATAATGCGAAACTTCGTTGCGGCTCCTCGAGTTGCGCCAGGGGAAGAAGACATGAAGATCACCTCCATTCGGACGCTGGTCTGCAACGCCGAGATGCGGAACTGGATCTTTGTCCGTGTCGAAACAGATCAGGACGGCCTGTGGGGTTGGGGCGAGGCAACCCTCGAATGGAAGTCGCGCGCCGTGGTCGGAGCGGTCGATGACCTTGCGCCGATGCTGATCGGCCTCGATCCGCGTGACATCGAGCGGTGTTTCCAGGTCATGACGCGCCACAGTTTCTGGCGGCTTGGGATCATCGGCATGTCGGCGGTTAGCGGCATCGAGTTGGCGCTGTGGGACATCTTGGGCAAGAGCCTGGGCGTGCCGGTTTGGCGCCTGCTGGGCGGCAAGTGCCGCGACAGCCTGCGGACCTATACCCATCTCGGGATGGGCGACATGAGCGCCGTCTACGAAACCGTTTCCTCGGATGCACTGGTCGAACGGGCACAAAAGGTGGTCGAGGCGGGATACGATGCCGTAAAGATCGTCCCGCTGCCCTACTGCCACTATGTGCCGTCGCGCGCCGACGTTGCGAATGTGGGGCGCATGATGGAGGATTTGCGGCAAGCCGTGGGGGTTTCGGTCGACATCATGGTGGATTTTCACGGAAGACCGGCATCCGAGGCTGCTGCACGCCAGTTCGTAGAGGCAATCGCGCCAATCGGGCCGCTCTTCATAGAGGAACCCGTGCCACCGGAAGATCTGGCCGGGCTGGCGAGATTGACCGCCGACTCTCCGGTCGCCATAGCGTCAGGCGAAAGGCTTGTCGCGCGCCGCGAGTACATCCCGGCACTTCAGGCAAAGGCCTTCGATATCGCGCAACCCGACATATGCCATACAGGCGGGCTTCTGGAGACGAAGAAGATCGCGGCGATCGCGGAAAGCCAGGGTATAGGGATTGCACCTCATAACCCCCTGGGCCCGGTCGCCGGTGTGGCTGCGCTGCACTTCGGCATCTCGACGCCCAACTTCATCATCCAGGAAGAGATGTCGGGCGCCGTCCCCTGGTACGAAGAGGTTGTGGAATGGCCCATCGACCGCGTTCCCGGAAAGTGGAACGCTCCGGAGCGCCCGGGCCTGGGTATCGAGATCGACGAGCGCGCCGTCGCACGGCATCCCTTCAAGCAGGAGATCCTCCACTCGCGCTATGCCGTTCTCCCGGACGGCACGGTTGTCGACTGGTAGCGGACTGCCGGACGTCAGGCGGTTCAATAGGTCGCCCTGCCGCCAGACAGATCGAAGACCGCACCTGTCGTGAACGAGTTCTCGCGCGAGGCCATCCAGAGCACCATAGCCGCGATTTCTTCGACCGTTACAAACCGCCCGCGGGGAATCTTGGAGAGCATGTAGTCGATGAACTCTTGCGAGACCTGGTCCAGGATGCGCGTCTTGGCCGTGGCCGGCGTCACGCAGTTTACACCGATGTCGTGTGCCGCAAGCTCCTTCCCGAGGGATTTCGTAAGTGCAATGACGGCCGCTTTCGAGGCTGAATAGGCAGACGCATTCGGATTGCCCTCCTTGCCGGCAATCGAGGCGATATTCACGATCCGGCCATAGTTCTGCGCCACCATGATCGGAACGATCGACCGCGAAACAAGGAATGTCCCCTCCAGGTTCACCCGTTGGACGCGCCGCCACTGGTCGGGCGGGTACTCGGCCAAAGTGGCGGTGGGGCCGGCAATCCCGGCACTGTTGATCAGGACGTCAACCCTACCGAAAGCATCCAAGGTCGCCTCTGTCGCGCGCGTGACGCTGTTCTCGTCCGCGACATCCGTGGTCTGGAACAGGCTCATGTCAGCCGGAAGCGAGGCGGCCCTCTCATCGCGCGCCAGAACGTCGAGGTCCCAGATCGCCACCCTGGCACCTGACACAACAAGCCTCCGCGCGACCGCAGCGCCGATGCCATTCGCCCCGCCGGTGACAACCGCCACCTGCCCCTTGAAGTCATAGCTGTTCATTCGACATCCTCGATTTTCCTGACCACCTGACGTTGGACACCAAGCCCCGCGATCCCTAGGGTCACGACATCTCCGGGTGCCAGCCAGCGTGGAGGTATCATGCCAGCACCGACTCCTGGCGGAGTTCCAGTGCAGATCAGATCGCCAGCCTCAAGGCGGGTGAAGCCGCTGAGGTACGAGACGATGGTCGCCACGCTGAAGATCATGCTCGACGTGCTGCCCCGCTGCATCCGCTGGCCGTTGACGTCAAGCCACATGTCAAGGTTCTGGACATCGGGCACCTCGTCCGGTGTCACGAGAACCGGACCGGTCGGGCAGAAGTTGGGAAAGCTCTTGCCCTTCACCCATTGGCCGCCACGTTCCATTTGCCAGGCGCGCTCGGACAGGTCGTTAACCACAACATAGCCCGCCACATGGGCAAGCGCCTTGTGCGGGCTGACCCCGAAGGCTGGGGCGCCGATCACAACGCCGAGTTCGACCTCCCAGTCGAGCTTCGTCATGGACCCTGCGAACAGGATCGGATCGTCGGGCCCACAGAACGTGGCGCCGGACTTGTTGAAGAGGATGGGTTCATAAGGGATCGGCAGGCCAGCTTCGAGGGCATGGTCCGCGTAGTTCAGGCCGATGCACCAGATCGTCCGGGGGCGCGCGATTGGGGGCGCAAGAGCAAGTTGCCCTTGCGGAACTGCGGGTAACGCCCGGACGTCGGCAGCAGCTAGTCGGTCGAATAGGTCTGTCCCCAAGGTATCCGGGCCCACGTCCGGGATCAGCGCGCTTGCGTCCCTCACCTCGCCAGCCTCGTCGACCAGGCAGGGAAGAATTCTGCCTTGCCCTGTTCTCAATCGCATGACCCTCATGTCGACGCTCCAGATCTGAGCCCCCACCAGGTGTCGGACAGTGGCCGCCCCCCTACGAATGCTCCTTTACCCAGAACTTCCTCGATCCGGAGGCATTCGTTCCATTTTGCCATCCGGTCCGTGCGGCTGAAGGAGCCTACCTTGAGTTGCCCTGTGGCCAGTCCGATGGAGAGGTGGCTGATCGAGACATCCTCGGTCTCGCCGGATCGGGCGGACACGATCGCGCGGTAGCCTGCTTTCCGCGCGGCCTCGATACATTGGAACGCCTCTGTCACAGTTCCAGCTTGGTTCACCTTGATGAGCACGGCATTTGCGGCACCGTCCGCGGCTGCCTGCGACACGAGCCTGGCGTTGGTCACGAGATAATCATCTCCGATAACCTGAACCCGCTTGCCGTAGCGGGCGGTGAATTCGGCGATGCCCGCCGCGTCGTCCTCGGCTAAGGGATCCTCGATCGATGCAATCGGGTAGGCGTCGAGCCATCGGCCAAGCTGGTCGATCATCCCGGCGGTGTCGAGTTCCGACCCGTCGAGCGAGAGCCGGTAGCGGCCCGCCGAACCCAGCTCCGAAGCGGCGACATCAAGCGAAATCACCACTCGATCCCCGGGCTTTTCCCCCGTGTCCGAGATGGCGGCAACGAGGGTTTCCAACGCCTCCTCGTTACTGGCGAAGTCCGGCCACCAGCCGCCTTCGTCGGCCACCCCTGCAAGCCTTCCCCGCGCCCGCAGCCGCGCCCCTGCCGCGCGGTAGATCTCGGCGGTGACGTCAAGCGCCTCGGCGAAGCTGCCGGCGCCGGGGACCATCACCATGAAGTCCTGGATGTCGACACGGCGCCCCGCATGGGCGCCGCCGCCGAAAATCTGGATCTCGGGCAAGGGCAGGGTCGGCGCGACTCCGCAGGTTTCCGCG
>JBIKVM010000238.1:0-4230 GCA_044356825.1 Limisphaerales bacterium | reverse complement strand
CGCGGGCCCCTTCGCCGGGCCACCAGCCGACCGGCGGTTCAATCTGGGCGGTTGGCGGATCGCGGTGCTGAAGGGCTCGCGCGCGCCCGCAGCCCTCGGCCCCGCCTGCGCCGAGGCCGACCTCGTGATCATCGCGGCCCGTGTCTGGCCCGATGTGCCCGCGGGCTGCCGCGTGATTGACCAGCGGCTTCTGGCCCGCACCGGGGCGCTTGCGGTCACGCTCGGGGCGGACGGCGCGCTGCGTCTGCGCGCCACACTCACCGACCGTCGCGCCTGGTCGGGGGCGGCGCAGAGGCGGCCCGACGACGCGCCGGGCCCGTGGCCGCGCAGTTGGCGGACGGTTGGGCCCTCGGTGGCGGTGCTGCGGCCGGTGGCGCCCGCCCTTGCGATGGCCCCTCAGTAGCTGCGTATGAGGCCCACGAGGCGGCCCTGGATCCGCACGAGGTGATCGGGATAGAGGCGGGTCTGATAGGCGGGGTTGGCTGCCTCGAGCGCGATCATTCCCCCCTTGCGGCGAAAGAGCTTGAGCGTCGCCTCCTGATCCTCGATCAGGGCCACGACGATGTCGCCGTTCTCGGCCGAGGGCTGTTCGCGGATGATGACGATGTCGCCGTCATTGATCCCCGCCTCGATCATCGAGTCGCCCTTGACCTCGAGCGCGTAATGATTGGCCCCCGCCTTCGTCATGCCCGCGGGCACCGCGAGGTGGCGGGCGCCGTCGGCGATGGCCTCGATGGGCAGACCGGCCGCGATGCGGCCCATGAGCGGCACCTCGATGCTGCCCGCCTCAATCGCGCGGGGTGCAGGGGGCGCTGACCGCGGACGCCCCCGCCGAGGCCCCGCTTCGGTCCGGGGTGGCGGGCGGAAGTCGGGCCGCTCCATCACATCCGGCAGGCGCAGGATCTCAAGCGCCCGCGCCCGGTGCGGCAGGCGACGAATGAATCCCCGCTCTTCCAGCGCGATGATCAGCCGGTGCACCCCCGATTTCGACCTGAGGTCGAGCGCGTCCTTCATCTCTTCGAACGAGGGTGGCACACCGTCGGAGTCGAGTCTGCGCTTGATGAGCGCCAGAAGTTCGATTTGCTTGGTCGTCAGCATGGCGTCCCCCGCCGAACCGTGTTCTTGATTTGTTTTGGCAGAGCGAACGGCGGGTGTCAACCCTGCGTCGAATCACAGGGGCAGGAAGACGGCGTCCGATCCGGCCTCGGACGCCGGCGCATGGGCCGGACGCACGAGCAGCGCATCGGCTGCCGACAGCACGCGCAACCGTGCGCTGTCCTGATCGGCGAAGGGCTCGATCCGGGGCAGGCCGTCGCTGCCGGGGGGCAGGATGCGCGCGCGCATGTAGTGCGCCCGCGGCCCGTTCGCCTCGACCCCGCGCGCAAGGCGCCCCGGATGCAATCGCGGCGCGGGATCGGTGAGGCCCTGCATCGCGCGCACGAGCGGCAGGAGGAAGAGGATCGTGCAGACGATGGCCGAAACCGGATTACCAGGCAGGCCCAGCATCATCGCCCCGTCCTCGAGGCGGCCCGCCATCAGCGGCTTGCCGGGGCGCATCGCGATCTTCCAGAAGGCAGGCATGAAACCGCGCGCCGCCGTTGCGCTTGCCGCGACCAGATCGTGCTCGCCGACCGACGCGCCCCCGATCGAGACCACGAGATCGGTCCCTCGCGTGCGCGCGAACAGGGCACCAAGACGCTCCGGATCGTCGGGGGCGATTGGCAGGATACGCACGCTCGCCCCCTCGGCCTCGGCCATCGCCGCGATGGCGAAGAGGTTCGAGGCCACGATCTGGTCGGCGCCGCGCGCCTCGCCTGGCATCACGAGTTCGTCCCCGGTCGAGAGGATGACGACATCTGGGCGGCGCGCAACCGTCACCTCGGGAACGTCCATCGCCGCAAGGAGCGCAAGATCTGCGGGCCTCAGCCGTCGCGGCGCATCGACCACGTCGCCCACCGCGAAGTCGCCCCCGCGCGGGCGCACGTGGCGGCCGCGGTCAGCATTCTCGCGCAGAACGAAACCGGTCGCGTCGGGGTCCGCGTCCTCCTGGATGATGACGCGGTCGGCGCCCTCGGGCATCGGCGCGCCGGTGAAGATGCGCACGGCCTCTCCGGGCCCGACCGTGCCGGCAAAGCCAAGCCCCGCCCGTGACGCGCCGATCAGGCTGAAGCGCGCGCCGGGGCCGGGATCGCCCCGGACGGCATAGCCATCCATCGCCGAAGCATCGAAGGGCGGCTGATCGAGGCGGGCGGTCGCGGCGGCCCGCAGAACCCGGCCCGCCGCGGACCGCAACCCCACACGCTCATCCCCCACGGGTCGGGCGAGGTCGAGGACGCGGCGCAGCGCTTCCTCGACCGGGATCATGCGGGGGCCTCGTAGCGGCCCGACTTGCCGCCGTCCTTGAGGGTGAGGCGGATGTCGGTGATCTCCATCCCCCGGTCCACGGCCTTGAGCATGTCATAGACCGTCAGCGCCGCGACCGAGACGGCCGTCAGCGCCTCCATCTCGACCCCGGTCTGGCCCGAGGTGCGCACGCTCGCCTCGATGCGCACGCCCGGCAGGTCGGGATCGGGCACGAGGTCGAGCGCGACCCGCGTCAGCGCGAGCGGATGGCACAGCGGAATGAGATCGGCCGTCCGCTTGGCGCCCATGATGCCCGCAAGCCGCGCGACGCCCAGCACATCGCCCTTGGCCGCCCGCCCCTCGGTCACGCGCGCGAGCGTCTCGGGCTGCATCCGCACCGCCCCGGCCGCGACGGCGACGCGGCTCGTCACCGGCTTGTCCGAGACATCGACCATATGCGCGCGCCCCTCGGCGTCGAAATGCGTGAGGCTCATGGCGCGGCTCCGAGCAGCGTGCGGGTTGCGGCGGTGACGTCGGGCTGGCGCATCAGGCTCTCGCCCACAAGGAAGGCGCGCACGCCAAGGGGCGCGAGGCCCGCGAGGTCGGCGTGGGTATAGAGGCCGCTTTCCGACACGACGCGCCAGGGCGCCGGCACGCGGGGGGCAAGCGCGCGGGTGGTCTCGAGCGTCACCGAGAAATCGTGCAGGTTGCGGTTGTTGATGCCCAGAAGGCCGGGCGTCAGCCGCAGCGCGCGGTCAAGCTCGGGCGCGTCGTGGACCTCGACCAGCACATCCATCCCGAGCCCGCGCGCGGCGGCATCGAGCTCGGCCGCCTGCGCGTCCGACACGCTCGCCATGATGATGAGGATCGCATCCGCCCCGAGCGCGCGCGCCTCGAGCACCTGGATCGGATCGTAGAGGAAATCCTTGCGCAGCGCCGGCAGCGCGCAGGCCGCGCGCGCGGCCGCGAGATATTCGGGCGCGCCCTGAAAGGATGGCGCGTCGGTCAGCACCGACAGGCACGCAGCCCCCCCCGCCGCATAGGCCCGCGCGAGGGCGGGCGGATCGAAGTCGGCGCGGATCAGGCCCTTCGAGGGGCTCGCCTTCTTGATCTCGGCGATGAGGGCGAAACCCGCCCCCGCGGCGCGGTCAAGCGCGGCGGCGAAGCCGCGCGGCGGTGGGGCGGCGCGCGCCGCGGCCTCGAGCGCCTGCTCGCTCGTGCGGGCGCGCAGCGCCGCGATCTCGGCCAGCTTGTAGTCGCGGATGCGCTCGAGGATCGTCGCCATCGGCTCAGCCCTGCGTCAGGCGGGCAAGCGTCGCGAGCTTGTCGCCCGCCGCCCCGCTGTCGATGCTTCGGGCCGCGATCGCGACCCCCTCGGGCAGGGCCGCCGCCCGCCCGGCGACGACAAGCGCCGCCGCGGCATTGAGGAGGACGGCATCGCGATAGCCCCCCGGCGCGCCGTCGAGCAGCGCGCGCAGCGCGGCCGCATTGGCCTCGGGCGTGCCGCCGGCGATGGCCTCGAACGGATGGCGCGGAAGGCCGGCATCCTCGGGCGCCACGCTGAAGGCGCGCAGCTCCCCGCCCTTGAGCGCCACGACCCGAGAGGGGGCGGAGATCGAGAGCTCATCGCTGCCGTCGCCGCCGTGGACAAGCCAGGCGGCCTCGGACCCGAGTTCGCGCAGGGTCGCGGCCATCGGTTCGAGCAGCGCAGGCGAGAACGCGCCCGTCAGTTGCCGCCGCACCCCGGCGGGGTTCGTCAGAGGGCCGAGGATGTTGAAGATCGTGCGGGTGCCAAGCTCCATCCGCACGGGCGCGACGTGGCGCGTCGCGGGGTGGTGCATGGGCGCCATCATGAAGCCGATCCCGGCCTCGGCCAGACAGCGCTCG
>JBIKVM010000054.1:0-14647 GCA_044356825.1 Limisphaerales bacterium | reverse complement strand
GTCCTGCATCCGCGCCTGCACCGCCGGATCGAGCAGCAGGTTCGCGACGACCATCGCGCCCGCCCGGTTCGCGGCGTTGATCGGGATGGCGACGAAGCTCACGTTGCCGAGCGCGCCGATCTCGGGGACGAAGACGCGCGCCGTCTCGGGCAGAAGCCCCTGCGCGATCTGCGCGGCCGTCGAGGCCGGATCGAAGGACATCGCGATGTCGATCTCGCCGTCGGCCAGAAGCTGCTCCTGCACCGACTGGTTTTCGGGAAACGACCGCCCCCCGCGCCAGAGGTTGGGGCGCAGCGCGTCATACCAGGCCCAGAAATCGCCCGTCGCCGCCGCATAGGCCGCATCGTCGGCCGGGCGCTGGAGGATGGAGGGGTCGGGCGCGAGCTCGATCAGCGCCTGCTTGAGGAAGGTCGCCCCCATGAAGTTCGACGCGTCGGGATGCGTCATCCGCCCGGGGTTCGCCGCCGCCCATCCGGCCAGCGCGCGCATGCTGCGCGGCGGGTCGGGCAGGCGGGCGGCGTCGTGGATGAGGACGAATTTCGCCAGCCGCCACGGGCTCTCCATCCCCTCGACCGGCACGGTGAAATCGGTCGCGGCGGCGGCGCCGGGGGAAAGGTCGAGGAATCGCGCATTGGGCAGATCCTGCACGAAGGGGCCGTGCAGCAGGCCCTTTTCCTTCATCGTCAGGAAGTTCGGCCCGTTGATCCAGATGAGGTCGACCGCCCCCCCCTCGGTCTGCCCGGCCGAGACCTCGGCCAGAACCCGCGTCACCGCCTCGGCGGTGTCGGTGAGTTTCACCTGCGCGACCGCGACCCCGTGGCGGGCCATCGCCTCGGTCCCGACCCAGGCGATGAAGTCGTTGGTCCGCTGATCGCCCCCCCAGGCGTGCCAATAGACGGTCTGCCCGCGCGCGGCATCGAGGACCGATTGCCAGTCGGCCCGGGCCGGGGCGGCAGCGATCAGGGCGAGCGCAGGCAACACGAGGGCGGCAAGGCGGGCGATGATGCGCATGATCGGAACCTCCGGACTTAAGCCCCCTTATCGCGCCCACCCGGCGGCTGCGCAACCGGGCGCGGAACGGGGTTGCGCGTGACACGGGCGGTGGCGTCACGCGCGCTTGACGGGTGGGGATCGGGGGATCACTCTGGCGCCATTCGAGCGGGGCGCATTGCGGGGGCAAGATGTGGGGGTGGGTCGGTTGCGCATGCTGCCCGGCCCTGCGTCGTGGCCTTGCGATCCTTGCCGCGCTGATTGTGCCGCTGGCCGCGGCGGGGGCGATGGCGCAGGTGGCGCCTGCACTGGGCGGGGACGCGATCTGCGCCAATGCGCCGGGGGCGCGGCTCGAATTGCGCTGCCGTCTCGCGCTGGCCGGTGGGCGGTCGATCGGTGGGGCAGAATTCGCGGCCCTTGCTGGGCTGGCGCGCGCGCAGGGCCGAATCGACGGGCTTGCCGATCCGCCGCGCCTTCGGCCGTTCGCGACACCCATCCTGCGGCACGAGTCCGACATCAACGGCGGCAATCCCGCCCGGCCGCTGATCCTGGGAAACCTCGTGTTCACGGGCGATCCGGCGCGGGCGCGCCGCGCGGGCGTCGTGGCGGGTGCCGAGATCGGGCTGAGCCTGCGCCACGCCCACCCGCCGGGGCTGCGGCTGGGGCTACTCGCCGCCTGGTCGGGGGTGACGGACGGGGCCGGGGGGCCGGGCATCCGGACGGTGCGGGTGCAGGGCTGCGCCGAGCGCGACCTCCTGCGCGGATGGTTCGCCGAGGGCTGCGCCGAGATACAGCGCAGCCTGCGCGAGTTCGCGCGCAGCGACACGCGCGCCACAACCCTGCGCCTGGGGCGCGTCTTCACGACGCGCGGCGGTATCCATGCCGAGGCAAGCGGCGCGGCGGCGCGGATGCGGCTCGACTTCGCGGGCCAGAACCGGCTGATCGGGCGCTTCGACATGATCCTCCCCGCGGGCTGGCACGGGGGCGTGCAGGTCATGGCGGGCTCGGCAATGCCCGAGCGCCATGCGGTGCGGCGCGAAGGCGTGGTGCGGTTGCGCCTGCCTGTCGGGGCGCGCTGGGTACAACTCGAGGCGAGCGTCGCGGCCGCCTCGGGCAGCAACTATGTTGGCATCGCGCGGACCGAGACGATCCTTGGCGCGACGCTGACGGTGCCACTCGGGGGGATGCTGCGGCTCAGCGCCGGATACTGGCGCACGCGCGCCTCGATCGACTATTTCGCAGCCGAGGGGCCGGCGGTGGCGCTGGGATTTCCGCCGCTGCGGTTCTGACGCAGGCTCAGAGGAAATCCTCTTCGGCCTCGGTCACGTCAATGCCCATGGCGTCGAGGCCCGCTTCGAGGTTCTCGGCCAGATGCGGCATCCCCATGAGGTAGCGGGCGGTGGGAATCGTCGCCTCGGCGGCGGCGATGGCGCGGGCCTCGTCGAACTCGGCCGGGTCGAAGGCGCCGCGCCCGATCCACGCCAGCGCCACGAGGCTGGTCTTTTCATCCTCGTTCATCGCCTCGATGAAGGCTTCGAGTTCCTCATCCGCGCGGTCGCCCTCGCGCGACTGGAAGATGACCTGAACGACCTTTGCGGGGCTGATTTCGAGCATGGCGGCACCTTCGGGCTGGATCACCTGCCGAAGGCTTGCGGGCGGTCCGGGGCGCGCGCAACGACAGCGATCAAACCTCCGGGGGTTTCCGGCGGGGATGGGGCGGCCTATCCTTGGCGCCATGGCGCGCGATCCGCTTCTGACCTTCACCGACCGCGGCATCTTCTGCCCCGAGGGCGGGTTTTTCATCGACCCGGTGCGCGCGGTGGACCGGGCGGTGGTGACGCATGGCCATTCCGACCACGCCCGCGGCGGGCACGGCGCCTATCTCGCCTCGGCCGCCGCCGCCCCGGTGATCCGCGCGCGCCTCGGGCCGATCGCGATCGAGGGCTTGCGCTGGGGCGAGGTGCGGCGGATCGGGGGGGTCGATCTGAGCTTTCACCCTGCCGGGCATGTGCCGGGCTCGGCGCAGGTGCGGGTGGCGCGCGGCGGCGAGGTCTGGGTCGTCTCGGGCGATTACAAGCTCGAACCCGACGGGCTCTGCGAGCCCTTCGAGCCCGTCCGCTGCGACGCCTTCATCAGCGAATGCACCTTCGGGCTGCCGATCTTTCGCTGGGCGCCGCAGGCCGAGGTGGTGGCCGGCATCCGGCGCTGGTGGGCCGAGGCGGCGGCGGCGGGCAAGGCCGCAGTGATCGGGGCCTACAGCCTCGGCAAGGCGCAGCGGCTGATGGCGGCGCTCGGCGACGGGCCGGGCCCGCTTTGCGCCCATCCGGCGGTCGAGGGCATGAGCCGGGTGCTGCGCGCGCAGGGCTATGCCGTGCCGGAGGCGCAGGTGCTCGGCGCAGGCGCCAAGGCCCCGCCCGGCGCGCTCGTGATCGCGCCGCCCGCGGCGCTGGGCGAGGCCGGGTTCGCCCGCCGCATCGGGGCGCATGAAACCGCCTTCGCCTCGGGGTGGATGGCGCTGCGGGGCGTGCGGCGGCGGCAGGGGCTGGGGCGGGGCTTCGTGATCTCGGACCATGCCGATTGGCCGGCGCTCAATCGCGCCATCGCCGAGACGGGCGCCGCGCGCGTCTTCGTGACCCACGGCTACACCGCCCCCTTCGCGCGCTGGCTGGCCGGGCGGGGCCTCGATGCGGCCGTGGTCGCGACGGGGCGCGAGGCGCGCGAGGGCGAGGGGGAGGGGGAATGAGGCGCTTTGCCGAGCTTTTCGCCGCGCTCGACGCCACGACCCGCACGGGCGCCAAGGTCGCGGCCCTAGCCGCCTATTTCCGCGAGGCCCCTCCCGAGGACCGGGTCTGGACCATCGCGATCCTCTCGGGCCGGCGGCCGCGGCGGGCGGCGAACACGGCCGAGTTGCGCGCCTGGGCGGCCGAGGCAGCGGGGATCCCCGAATGGCTGATCGAGGAATGCCACGGCGTCGCGGGCGATCTGAGCGAGACGATCGCGCGCCTTCTGCCCGAGGGCGGCGGGACGGCGGACGGGACGGCGGGGGATGAGGGGCTCGCGACCTGGATCGGGCGGCTGCGCGCGCTCGCGGGTGCCCCGGCCGAGGCGCGCCGCGCCGCGATCCTCGAGGCCTGGGGCCGGCTGGGCAGGGATGAGCGGTTCCTTTTCAACAAGCTCATCACCGGCGGCTTCCGCATGGGGGTGAGCCAGGGGTTGATGACGCGCGCGCTCTCCGAGGCGACGGGGGTCGAGGCCGCGACGCTCGCCCATCGGCTGACGGGGGCGTGGGATCCGGCGGCGGTCGATTTCGCGGGCCTCGTGTCGGGCGACGGCGATGCGACGCGGCCCTATCCCTTCTGCCTCGCCCATCCGCTCGAGGACGGGCCCGAGGCGCTCGGCCCGCCCGAGGAGTGGCTCGCCGAATGGAAATGGGACGGCATCCGCGCGCAGGCGATCGTGCGGGGGGGCGCGCTGCATCTGTGGTCGCGCGGCGAAGAGGCGATCGCGGCGCGGTTTCCCGAATTCGCCCCGCTCGCCGCCCATCTGCCCGACGGCACCGTGATCGACGGCGAGGTGCTGGCCTGGGACGCGGGCGCGGGCGCGCCCCTGCCCTTCGGCGCGCTCCAGCCCCGGATCGGGCGCAAGTCGGTGCCGCGCCGCCTTCTGGCCGAGGCGCCGGCGCGGATCTTGGCCTATGACCTGCTCGAATGGGGCGGCGCAGACATTCGCGCACGCCCGCTGACTGATCGGCGCGCGCTGCTCGGGCAGATCGTCGCCGCGCTGGCGGCGGGGGGGCCGCTGGCCCTGTCGCCCGAGGTCGCCTTCGCCGACTGGGCGGGGCTGACCGCGCTGCGCGAGGGGGCGCGGGGGGCGCGCGCCGAGGGCCTCATGCTCAAGTCGCGGGGGGGCGGCTATCATGCCGGGCGGCGGCGGGGGGCGTGGTGGAAGTGGAAGCTCGACCCCTTCAGCATCGACGCGGTGATGGTCTATGCGCAGGCCGGCCATGGGCGGCGCGCGACGCTCTATACCGATTTCACCTTTGCGCTGCGCGACGGCAACGCCCTCGTGCCCGTGGCCAAGGCCTATTCGGGCCTGACGGACGCCGAATTCGAAGAGATCAGCCGCTGGGTGCGCGCCAACACCGAGGAACGCTTCGGCCCGGTGCGGCGGGTGCGGCCGGAACTCGTGTTCGAACTGGGCTTCGAGGGCGTGCAGGCGAGCGGGCGGCACCGATCGGGGGTTGCGCTGCGCTTTCCGCGCATGCTGCGCTGGCGGCGCGACAAGGGCGCGCACGAGATCGACGACATCGCGGCGCTGCGCGCGCTGATCCCGGGCCAAGGCGGGTTGCACCCGCCGCCCGGCGCCCTATGAAAGGGGTGTCTCCAGCGCCCGAGGTCCGCCATGCCCCTGCCCCGCCCCGTCCACGACGCCAACGCCCGCTCGGGCAGCGAGCATCTGGGCAACCTGCCCGAATGGGATCTGCGCGATCTCTACGCGGCGCCCGACGCTCCCGAGGTCGCGCGCGATCTCGACTGGCTCGATGAGGCCTGCGCGCGCTTTGCGGCCGACTACGAGGGCAAGCTCGCGACGCTCGATGCCGCCGCGCTGCGGGGCTGCGTGGAGCGGTACGAGCGGATCGACATGGTGGCCGGGCGGCTCGGATCCTATGCGGGGCTCCGGCACTATCAGGACACGCTCGACAGCGGGCGGGCCAAGTTCTTGGCCGACGTGCAGGACCGCATCACCACGGCGACAACGCCGATCGTGTTCTTCACGCTCGAGTTCAACCGGCTCGAGGATGACCACCTCGCGGCCCTTCTCGCGGCGGACGCGGGGCTCGCGCGCTATGCGCCCGTCTTTGCGCGGATGCGCGCCATGCGGCCGCACCAGCTCTCGGATGAGCTCGAGAAGTTCCTGCACGACCAGTCGACCGTCGGCGCCGCCGCGTGGAACCGCCTTTTCGACGAGACGATGGCGGGCCTCGAATTCGCGGTCGCGGGCGAGGAGGCGCCGCTCAGCCTCGAAGCGACGCTGAACCTGCTGACCGACGCCGACCGCAGCCGCCGCGAGGCCGGCGCGCGCGCCCTGGCCGAGGTGTTCGGTCGCAACGTCAAGCTCTTCGCCCGCGTCCACAACACGCTCGCCAAGGACAAGGAGATCTCGGACCGCTGGCGCAAGATGCCCACGCCCCAGCACGCCCGCCACCTTTCAAACCATGTCGAGCCCGAGGTGGTGCAGGCGCTGCGCGATGCGGTGGTCGCGGCCTATCCCACCCTCTCGCACCGCTACTACCGGCTCAAGGCGCGCTGGATGGGGCTGCCCAAGCTGCAGGTCTGGGATCGCAACGCGCCGCTGCCAATCGAGACGCCGCGCCTTGTCGGCTGGGACGAGGCGCGCAGCACCGTCTCCGAGGCCTATTGCGCCTTCGATCCGCGCATGGCCGACCTGATCGAGCCCTTCTTCACCCGCGGCTGGATCGACGCGGCGGTGAAGCCCGGCAAGGCGCCCGGCGCCTTCGCGCACCCGACCGTCACCGACGCCCACCCCTATGTGATGCTCAATTATCTCGGCAAGCCGCGCGACGTGATGACGCTTGCCCATGAGCTGGGCCACGGGGTGCACCAGCGCCTTGCCGCCGCGCAGGGGGAACTGCTGTCGGCGACGCCCCTGACGCTCGCCGAAACCGCGAGCGTGTTCGGCGAGATGCTGACCTTCCAGCGCATGCTCGCGGGCGCGCGCGACGCGACCGAGCGCAAGGTGCTGCTCGCGGGCAAGGTCGAGGACATGATCAACACGGTCGTGCGCCAGATCGCCTTCTACGATTTCGAAAGCCGCCTGCACGCCGCGCGCCGCACGGGGGAGCTGACGCCCGAGGACATCAACACGCTCTGGATGTCGGTGCAGGGCGAGAGCCTCGGCGACGCGTTCGAGTTCATGCCGGGCTACGAGACCTTCTGGTCCTACATCCCGCATTTCGTCCATTCGCCCTTCTACGTCTATGCCTATGCCTTCGGCGACGGGCTGGTGAACGCGCTCTATGCCGTCCACGCCGAGGGGCGGCCGGGCTTTCGGGATCTCTATTTCGAGATGCTGAAGGCCGGCGGATCGAAGCACCACCGGGAACTCCTCGCGCCCTTCGGCCTCGACGCGTCCGATCCGGCCTTCTGGGGGCGGGGGCTTGCAATGATCGCGGGGATGATCGACGAGCTCGAAGCGATGGAGGGCTGAGGGCCCTCCTAGAAGTCGTAGTTGATGCCCAGACGCAGGGCGTGGAAAGTGGGCGTGGCCTCGCTCGAGCGGCCCGCGCCGCTCACGCGGTTGCGGCCGAATTCATAGACGAGGTATTCGCCGCGCAGCGACCATTCGTCGGTGCGCGCGACCTCAAGGCCGACGCCGACCAGATAACCCGGGAACCGCTGGGCCCGCGAGACGCTGAACGAGGAATCGCGAACGGTATAGCGCGACCGCCCCGAGGCCGCCCCGGCGACGGCATAGAGCATGTAGTCATCGCCCGTGACGACCGAGACCATGCCCTTCATCGCAACGATGTTCGATATGACCGAAGTCGCGGTGATGCCGTTCCTGCGCTTGGTGTCGTCGACATCGCCGAATTCCGCCTCGAGTTCGATGCCGAAGATGTGCTCGCCAACCGACTGTCGGGTGCCGACGCGGGCCGAGGCGATCATGCCCTCGATGTGGAGTTCCGGCCCTTGGGTCAGGGTCCCGAGGTAGCGCACCCCGACCTTGTCGGCCCCGCAGCACGCATAGGCGAGCGACGCCCCGATATAGTGTCCCGAGAAGCGCGCCGCGGCCGATGCGGGCGGGGTGACAACCGGATCCGAGAGAACGGGCGTCGGCCCGGCGGCATGGGCGGACGCGACCGAAAGGAAAGTCAGGGCAAGCGCAAACCGCCGGCTCAAGCCGAAGATCGTCATGAAACTGCCTTTCGCAACGGGCCGAAGCAGATCCCTCGGCGTCAATCAAAATTGAAAACAGGAAAAAGACTACACTCTCGGTGGAAAAATTCAAGCGGCCGAAGACTTCGGCGATCGACCGCCCTCAGGCGCCCCAGCGCGACCACGGAAAGGGCAGATGCTCGGACCGGCCCGACTGGAAGCGGGCCGTGATCGCGAGCCATTTGCCGAGATCGTCGCCAAAGGCGGCAAGCTCGTCATTCGCGCGGCCCGTCGCCAGCATCCACAGAAACTGGAGCAACGTGACCACCCCCAATATCCCCTGCGCGACACCAAAGAGGATCGCGAGCACGACCATCAGCACGCCGCGCTTCCAGATCCGCCTGTCGCGCCAGCCGCGCAGGCGCAGCGCATCCGTCTGGTCGTCCATGGAGCGTCCCCCTCAGCCCGATGGCAGCAGACCGCGCGCGCCGGCAAGCTCGCGCATCCGTGCCTGAAGTTTCTCGAAGGCGCGCACCTCGATCTGGCGCACCCTCTCGCGGCTGACCTCGTAGCGGGTCGAGAGATCCTCGAGCGTCACCGGCTCATCGGCAAGGCGGCGCTGGGTCAGGATGTCGCGCTCGCGCGGGTTCAGGACCGCCATCGCCTCGGCCATCAGGCCGAGCCGCACCGTCATCTCGTCGCGGTCCGCGAGCGCCTCGGCGGTATCGGTCGCCTCATCCTCGAGCCAATCCTGCCACTGGGTCGAACCGTCGCCATCCGCCCCGCCACCGACGGGTGAATTGAGCGAGGCATCCCCCCCCGACAGGCGGCGGTTCATCTCGACGACCTCATCCTCGGTCACGTTGAGGTCATGCGCGATGCGCGCGACGTTCTCGGGGCGCAGGTCGCCCTCCTCGAGCGCGCCGATCCGCGCCTTGGCCTTGCGCAGGTTGAAGAAGAGCTTCTTCTGCGCCGAGGTGGTGCCGAGTTTCACGAGGCTCCAGGACCGCAGGATGTATTCCTGGATCGCGGCGCGGATCCACCACATCGCATAGGTGGCAAGGCGGAAGCCCCGCTCGGGGTCGAACCGCTTGACCGCCTGCATGAGGCCCACGTTCGCCTCCGAGATGACCTCGGCCTGCGGCAGGCCGTAGCCGCGATAGCCCATCGCGATCTTGGCCGCGAGGCGCAGGTGGCTGGTCACCAGACGGCGCGCGGCCTCGGGGTCGTGATGATCGACCCAGCGCTTGGCCAGCATGTATTCCTCTTCGGGCTCGAGCATCGGAAACTTCCGGATGTCGGCCAGATAGCGGTTCAGGCCCTGTTCGGGGCTGAGGGCGGGCAGGTTGGCGTTCTGGCTCATCGCGACACCTCACAAGGATCGGACGGAAAGGCCCTGAAGGGCCGACGTAGGAATCACCGGGGCCGAATGCAAGGGCTCCTCGGGGGATCGTAGCGGATCGCGCGGGCGATGCCAGTGCGCGCCGTCCCCCTCACGCGGTTGTCAGCCGCCCAATCGCCCGAGCAGCGCTGCCATGTCGGCGGGCAGCGGCGTGCTGAAGGACATGGCCGCCCCGCTCAGCGGGTGGGCGAACGAGAGCGTGCCGGCGTGCAGCGCCTGGCGCGGGAAGGCATCGACCGCGGCCGCAGCCTCGGCGCCGAGGCTGCGGGCGGCGGCGCGCCGGCGCCCGCCATAGGTCTGGTCGCCGACGAGCGGGTGGCCGAGATAGGACATGTGCACCCGGATCTGATGCGTCCGCCCCGTCTCGAGCCGGCATTCGACCAGCGCGAGCGCCGGGGGCGTGCCGAAGGTCTCGGTGGCGCGCAGCCGCGTCACCGCCACGCGCCCGCCCGAAAACGTCACCGCCTGCCGCTGCCGGTCGGTCGGGTGGCGGTCGAGGCCGGTCGTGACGACGATGGTCCCGCCCGCCTCGACCGTAACGCCCCGCAGGCCGCGCAGACGCGGATCGGCGGGGTCGGGCACGCCGTGGACCAGCGCCTGATAGACCCGCCCGGCCGTGTGCGCCGCGAATTGCGCCGCGAGGGCGTGGTGGGCCGCATCGGTCTTGGCCACGACCAGAAGGCCCGAGGTGTCCTTGTCGATCCGGTGCACGATCCCCGGCCGGCGCACGCCGCCGATGCCCGAGAGGCTCTCGCCGCAATGATGCAGGAGCGCGTTGACAAGCGTCCCCCCCGGCGCGCCCGGAGCAGGATGCACGACCATCCCCACCGGCTTGTCGATGACGATGATCGCCGCATCCTCGTGGACGATGGCGAGCGGGATCGCCTCGGGCCGGTGCGCCTCGGGCGCCTCGGCCTCGGGCAGGGCGATGGCGATGCGGTCGCCCGCCACGACGCGCGCGGCGGGCGCGGTCAGGGGCGCGCCGTCGCGGCTGACCGCGCCCTCGGCGATCAGCCGCGCGAGGCGCACGCGCGACAGGCCCGCCTCCTCTGGCAGATCGCGCGCGAGCGCCTTATCAAGGCGGCCGGGCGGGTCGTCGCCGATGACGACGTGCAGGACCTGATCGGAAGCCATGGCGATGACGCGCACCGACGAGAAGGAGGACGCCCCGACGCTGCCACGGAGCGTGCGGCTGCTGCAAGGGCTGGTCGTGGTGCTGACGCTGACGATGATCGGCGGGATCATCACGGTGGTCGCGGTCGTCGTCGCGCGCTTTCCCGTGCCGCCAACGCCCGCCCTGCCCGAGACGCTGGCCCTGCCCGAGGGCGCGCGCGTGATCGCGCTGACGCAGGGGCGCGACTGGTATGCGGTGGTGGTCGAGGGCGACGCGATCCTGATCTTCGACCGCGCGACCGGCGCCTTGCGCCAGCGGGTCGAGATCGCGCGCTGAGGCGCGCGGCGTCAGTCTGCGGCGGGTGCGGCAGACGGCGCGGAGTCGGGCTGGGGTGCGGCGCTGCCATCGCCCAGCACGGCATCGAGGCGCGTGATCGCGGCATCCGTGATGTCGGCGGCCGCGAGGTTGCCTTCGCTGCCGATCGCCAGCAACATCGCCTGGGGCGAGAGGATCACCACCGCCCCGAGTTCGCGCGCCAGTTCGGCAAGGATGGGCGTCGCGGCCACGAAAAACGCCTGGCGCGATTCTTCGAGCACCTGCATGAGCGCACGCTCGCGGCCGATCTGGCTTGCGCGGACTTCCTCGACGCGGGCATCGAAGGCATCGGCGATGGTGCGGAACTCTTCGGGCGAGAGGGTGGCGCGCCGGTCGACGAGCGCGCGCTCTTCTTCGGCGAGTTCGGCCGCAAGGGCATCGCCTTCGGCGATCAGGGCGGCGCGGTCGGCCTCGAACCCCGCGATCAGCCGACGACCATAGGCCGTGTCGGTGATGAGGCGCTGCTCGTCGAGGATCACGGCGGCAACGGGGGCCTGCGCGGGCGCCGCCGCGGGTGCGGCCAGAAGCGCCGCGACCAGCAGCGCCTGCATCAGCCGCGCCGCCCCGGTCATCAGAACCGCGTGGCGATGGTCAGATCGAAGCCCTGCGTGCGGTCATAGCTCTGCTTCTCGACCGGGGAGGAGAAGTTGAAGCGCAGCGGCCCGATGGGGGTGTCCCACAGCACCGAAACGCCGACGGCCGAGCGCAGCCGAGCGGAATCATCGACCGTGGAGCCGTCGAAGGCGCGCGTGTCATCGAGGCCCCAGACCGATCCGACATCGAGGAACACCCCGCCGCTGATCCCGTATTCCTCGGGCAGGCCAACCGGAAACTCGGCATCGAGGCGCGCCACGGCAAAGGTGTTGCCCGCCAGCGCATCCCGCCCGGGCGCGGTGATGTCGCGCGGGCCGAGGCCGTAGGGTTCAAACCCACGCATCTTGCCGGCCAGCGCGAAACGGTCGGTGACGCGGCTGGGCTGACCCGATGCGGTTTCGAGATGCCCCGCCTCGAGCGTGGCGCGCAACGTGAGGTCGCCGCCAAAGCGCGTCGTCTCGAAGATCGCGCTGCCCGTGGTCGAAAGCGAATCGATATCGCCACCGAGGCCCTGGAATTCCTGCCCGAGGCGCAGGACGGCAATGGCATCGCCGCCCAGACCCGCGCGGCGATTGTCCCACGAATAGCTGTAGCCGATGCCGGAGCCGAGCAGACTGCCCCGCGCAAGATCGGTCACGAGCACAGGCGCGCCGGTGGCGGCATCGATCCCGCTGAGCTTGCTCGAGGCGATGCGGAAGAAGCCCTCGATCCGCCCGTTGGGGGTCGTGGGGAATTCGAGCGCCGGGCGGAACTCGGAGACCTCGGAATCGAAGGCCAGATAGGTCGCCTGCCCGCGCGTGTTCGAAAGCGCGACCGAGGCGCGCAGGTCGCGCCCGAGGAAGGCGGGTTCGGCGAAGCGCAGCGCGGTGTTGGCGTTGCTCGCCCCGATGTTGCCCTCGACCGAGAGGAACTGGCCACGGCCGAGGAAGTTCGACTCGGACAGGTTGAAGGTGAACGAGGCGCCGTCGACCTCGCCATAGGCCGCGCCGAAGCCGAGCGAGCCCGTCGGCCGCTCGGTCACGTCCACGCGCACCACGACCTGATCGGGCGCGCTGCCCTGGCGCGTGTCGACGTCGGAGGTTTCGAAGAAGCCCAGAGCGCGGATGCGTTCGGCCGCCTCGCGGATCTCGCGCGGATTGAACGGATCGCCCTCGACGGTGCGGAACTGGCGGCGGATGACGCGGTCGAGTGTCGTGACGTTGCCGGCGATGTCGATCCGCTCAACGAAGATGCGGGGGCCGCGCACGAGGGCGAAGGTGACATCGAGGGTTGATGTCGCGTCGTTGCGGGTGATGCGCGGCTCGACCCGCAGGAAGGAAATGCCCTGCCGGAGGGCCAGCGCCTCAAGCCTGGCGATCGCGTTTTCGAGCGCGAGCGGCGAAAAGACATCTCCCGTGTCGATCGAATTCGCCTGCAGATAGTCGGCGGTGTCGATGTCGGGAAACTCGGAGGTGACCGAGAACGACCCGAAGCGGAACTGGGCCCCTTCGCGGATGGTGAAGTTCACGAGGAAGGCATCGCGTTCGGCGGTGTATTCGGCGGTGGTATCGAGGACGCGGAAATCGACGTAGCCGCGCGAGAGGTAGAAGTCCCGCAGGAGCTGACGGTCGAGGTCGACGCGCTCAGGCGCGAAGGTGTCGGCCTGGATGAAGGTACGCAGAAGTCCCGCCTGCTTGGTCGCGAGCACGCGCCGCAACCGGGCGTCGCTGAAGGCCTCGTTGCCGTTGAAGGTGATGCGCTCGATCTCGATGACGCCGCCCTCGGCGATCTCGAACACGAGATCGACGGTGTCGTTGTCGCGACGGATGATCTTGGGTTCGACCGAGGCCGACGTGCGTCCCGCTGCACGATAGGCCTCAACCAGCGCGGCCGCATCGGCGCGCGCCTGATCGGGAGAATAGACCCGGCGGGCCTTGGACGAGATGATGTTGGCCAGCGCCTCGTCATCGATGCGCCGGTTGCCCTCGAAGGCGACGCGATTGATGACGGGCCATTCTGCGACCACGACGCTCAGCGTGGCGCCTTCGGGCGTGATCGCGACCGATTCGAACAGGCCCGACGCCGTCAGGCGCTGGAGCGCCTCGTTGACCTGCGCGGCCGTCACCTGCTGGCCCGGTTGCAACCCGAGGAGCGCGCGCACCGAGGCTTCGTCAACACGCTGGTTGCCACTGATCGCGATGGTCTCGAGTGTCACGACCTGCCCGGTGAGGAGCGTCGGGCCGAAGATCAGGATCGTGCTGGCCGCAAGGATGCGCATCCCGCGCGACAGACGACCCCGTTTCCCCATTTCCGCCACCGATGCGCCCTCCGAATTGACGCCCGCAGGGCGCGTTGCAGTCCGGGCCGGAATTGACCGCCACCCTCGGAAGTGACTAGCCGCTCGCCCCCCGAATGTCAAAGAGGGACGCCGCCCGGAGGCGGCTTCAGCACAGGATGCCGATGTCGTTGGCGGTCGCGAAGAGCATGAGCGTGAGGAGGAGCGCGAGCCCCGCGATCAGCAGCGCGCGCAGCACCTTTTCGGGCGGGGGACGGCCGGTCGCGGCCTCCCAGCCGATCAGCACGAGGTGCCCGCCATCGAGGACCGGGACCGGAAAGAGGTTCATCAGCCCGATCGCCGCCGAGAGCATCGCGACGAACCACACGAAGCTTTCAATCCCCTGTTCGGCGGCGGCGGCCGAGGTCTCGGCGATGCGGACCGGCCCGCCGAGATTGCAGGTGCTGATCTGCCCCGCGATCATGTGCCAGAGCCCCGAGAGCGAGGTTCCGACGATCTCCGCCGTCTGCGCCACCCCGTGCGAGAGGGCCTCGACCGGGCCGGGGGTGACGGTCTGGGGCTCGAAGGCGCCCGCCCCCACCACCCCGATCATCAGCCGCGTCTCGAAGCCCGACTCGGTCGGGAAGTCGGTGCGCCGCGGCACCAGCACGAGGTCGAACGCCTCCGCCCCCGGACGCCAGACCTTGAGCGCCAGCGGCGCGCCCCCCGATGCCTCGACCGCCCGGCGCAGCGCCGCGAAGGTCGCGACCGGCGCGCCGTCGATGGCGAGCACCACATCCCCCGCCGCAAGCCCCACGTCGCCCGCCGCCGAATCGGGCGCCACCGCATCGACGAGCGGCGGCAGCGGGTGGGGCCCCGCGACCTCGCGCACATCGCCCGCGCGCTCGATCCGATAGGTCAGCAGCGCGCGCTCGGGCAGCGTCTCGGTCAGGGCGGCGAGGTCGGCGCGGGTCTCGACGGGCTGGCCCTCGATGGCGCGGATCAGATCGCCCGCCATCAGC
>JBIKVM010000237.1:0-4299 GCA_044356825.1 Limisphaerales bacterium | reverse complement strand
CGTCGGTTGCAGATACTGCCCGATCGTGAGGAAATCGACATCCGCCGCGCGCAGGTCGTCCATCACCTGATGCACCGCCTGCCGATCCTCGCCGAGGCCCACCATGATGCCCGATTTCGTGAAGATCGCGGGGTCGATTTCCTTGGCGCGCTGGAGAAGCCGCAGCGAGTGGAAATAGCGCGCCCCCGGCCGCACCTCGGGATAGAGGCCGGGCACCGTCTCGAGGTTGTGGTTGAAGACGTCGGGACGGGCCTCGATCACGGTCTCGAGCGCCGAGGGCGGGCAGCGCAGGAAATCGGGCGTCAGCACCTCGATCGTCGTCGCGGGGCTCTGGCGGCGGATGGCGCGGATGGTCTGGGCGAAATGCGCGGCCCCGCCATCATCGAGATCGTCGCGATCGACGCTGGTGATCACGACATGGGCAAGGCCGAGCTCGGCCACAGCATGGGCGACGCGGCCGGGCTCGAAGGCATCGAGCGCCTGCGGCCGGCCGGTGGCGACGTTGCAGAAGGTGCAGCCGCGCGTGCAGATCTCGCCCATGATCATCATGGTGGCGTGGCCCTGGCTCCAGCATTCGCCGACGTTGGGGCAGCCCGCCTCTTCGCAGACGGTGGTCAGTTTCTGCGCCCGGATGATGTCGCGGGTGGCCTTGTAGCCCGCGCCCGTCGGCGCCTTGACGCGGATCCACGCGGGCTTCTTGGGCTGCGGGTTGTCGGGGCGGTGCGCCTTTTCGGGGTGGCGCTCGCCGGGGATGGTCAGATCGCGCATGCGCTCGACTCCGGTCGGGAATGGCCTGCAGATAAGGGCAAAGCCGGCGATTGGCAACGCGCGGCGGGTGCGACCTTCGCGCCGCGTGGCAGGGGCTTGCAAAGCCCGACGCTTTCGCTAGGCTTTTGTCCATGAACGCGCCATCCGTCCAGCCGCTCATCGATCCCTTCGCGCGTGCGATCAGCTATCTGCGCGTCTCGGTCACGGACCGCTGCGATTTCCGCTGCGTCTACTGCATGGCCGAGAACATGACCTTCCTGCCCAAGGCCGAGCTTCTGACGCTCGAGGAGCTCGACCGGCTCTGCTCGGCCTTCGTGCGGCTTGGCGTGCAGAAACTGCGCATCACCGGGGGTGAGCCCCTGGTGCGCAAGGGCATCATGCAGTTCTTCCGCGCCATGTCGCGCCACCTCGAATCCGGCGCGCTGCGCGAACTGACGCTCACGACCAACGGCTCGCAGCTTGCCCGCCATGCCGCGGAACTCGCGTCCTGCGGCGTGCGGCGGATCAACGTTTCGCTCGATACGCTCGACCCCGACCGCTTTGCCCGCGTCACCCGCTGGGGGCGTCTGCCGCAGGTGATGGAGGGGATCGCGGCCGCGAAGGCCGCCGGGATGAAGGTCAAGATCAACACCGTCGCGCTCAAGGGCTTCAATGAGGATGAGGTCTTCACCCTCGCCGAATGGTGCGCGGCCGAGGGGCACACGCTGACCTTCATCGAGGTCATGCCGATGGGCGATCTCGGGGGCGAGGACCGGATCGGGCAATACTGGTCGCTGCGCGAGTTGCGCGCGCGGCTGTCGGAGCGTTACACGCTGACCGACCTCGACGAGCGCACGGGCGGCCCCGCCCGCTATGTCAGGATCGAGGAGACGGGGCAGAAGCTCGGCTTCATCACGCCGCTCAGCCACAATTTCTGCGAGAGCTGCAACCGCGTCCGGTTGACCTGCACGGGCGAGCTGTTCATGTGCCTCGGGCAGGAGGACAAGGCCGACCTGCGCGCGGCGCTGCGCTCGGGCGGGGATGACGGCGCGCTCGAACAGGCGATCCGGGGCGCGATCGCGCGCAAGCCCAAGGGGCACGACTTCGACTATTCCCGCCAGAAGGTCGAGGGGCAGGTCTCGCGCCACATGAGCCACACGGGCGGCTGACGCCCTCTCTTGCCATCCCGCGACATATCGGGTTTTCTGCATCCGAAGTGGAGGCGGCATGGACGATCCCCATCTGGACCTGAGCCCGCGCATCTCGGATGAGGTGCGGCGCACGACCTGTTACATGTGCGCCTGCCGCTGCGGCATCGAGGTGCACCTCAAGGACGGCAAGGTCCGCCACATCGAGGGCAACCGCGCCCATCCCGTCAACCGGGGCGTGCTCTGCGCCAAGGGTTCGGCGGGGGTGATGCAGCATCTCTCGCCCGCGCGGCTGCGCGCGCCGCTCTTGCGCGACGGCCCGCGCGGGTCGGGCAAGTTCCGCGAGATCAGTTGGGACGAGGCGCTCGCGACCGCCGTCGGCTGGCTCAAGCCCCTCCGCGAGAGCGCGCCCGAGAAACTCGCCTTCTTCACCGGGCGCGACCAGTCGCAGAGCTTCACCGGCTGGTGGGCGCAGATGTTCGGCACGCCCAACTATGCCGCGCATGGCGGGTTCTGCTCGGTCAACATGGCGGCGGGGGGGATCTATACCTTCGGCGGCGCCTTCTGGGAGTTCGGCCAGCCGGATTGGGAGCGCACGAAGCTCTTCCTCATCTTCGGCGTGGCCGAGGACCATGATTCGAACCCGATCAAGATCGGGCTCGGAGAACTCAAGGCGCGGGGCGCCCGGGTCGTGTCGGTCAACCCGGTGCGGACGGGCTATTCGGCGGTCGCGGACGACTGGGTGGGGATCACGCCGGGCACCGACGGGCTTTTCATCCTCGCGCTCATCCATTGCCTGCTGAAGGCGGGCAGGGTCGATCTCGACTATCTGCGCCGCTGGACCAACGCGCCCTTCCTGCTCGATGCGGCCGAGGGGGCGGGCAAGGGGCTGTTCCTGCGCGACGCGGACGGCAAGCCCCTCGTGCGCGACCGCAAGACGGGCACGCTGCGCCCCTGGGACGCGGCCGGGGTCGAGGCCGATCTGGCGCGGGGCTGGACGGATGCGGCGGGCATCACGCACCGCCCGGTCTTTCTGCACCTGGCCGAGCGCTATCTTTCGCCCGAGCACGCACCCGAGGCGGTGGCCGAGCGCTGCGGCATCCCGGCCGCGCGCATCCGCGCCATCGCGGCCGAGATCGCGCGCGTGGCCTTCGACGAGGCGATCGAGATCGACCAGCCCTGGACAGACTTCCGCGGCGAGCGCCACGCGAAGATGACCGGCCGGCCCGTCAGCTTCCATGCCATGCGCGGCATCTCGGCCCATTCGAACGGCTTTCAGACCGCGCGCGCGCTCCATGTGCTGCAGGTGCTGCTCGGCGCGGTCGAGACGCCCGGGGGCTTTCGCTTCAAGCCCCCCTACCCCAAGCCGCCCGAGGCCCACCCCCGCCCCCATGCGGGCGTGACGCCGGGCAAGCCGCTCGATGGGCCGCATCTGGGCTATCCGCTCGGCCCCGAGCACCTGCTGATCGACGAGGCGGGCGCGCCGAAGCGGATCGACAAGGCGTTTTCGTGGGAGGCGCCGCTTTCGGCCCATGGCCTCATGCACATGGTGATCTCGAACGCGCACGCGGGCGATCCCTATCCGATCGACACGCTCTTTCTCTACATGGCGAACATGGCGTGGAATTCGTCCATGAACACCGCCGAGGTCATCGCCATGCTGACCGACCGGCGCGCCGACGGGGAATATGTCATCCCGCGCATCATCTATTCGGATGCCTATTCCTCCGAGATGGTGGCCTACGCCGACCTGATCCTGCCCGACACGACCTATCTGGAGCGGCACGACTGCATCAGCCTCCTTGACCGGCCGATCTGCGAGGCCGATGCGGCGGCGGACGCGATCCGCTGGCCGGTGGTCGAGCCCGACCGCGACGTGCGCGGCTTTCAGTCGGTGCTCATCGACCTCGGGGCGCGCCTCGGCCTGCCGGGGATGGTCGAGGCCGACGGCCAGGCGAAGTTCCGCGATTACGCCGACTATATCCAGCGCCACGAACGCAGGCCGGGCGTCGGGCCGCTGGCGGGCTGGCGGGGGGCGGACGGGACGGGCAAGGGGCGCGGCGCGCCGAACCCCTCGCAGATCCAGCGCTACATCGAGAACGGCGGCTTCTGGGTCGATCACATCCCCGACGAGGCGCGCTTCATGAAGCCCTGGAACGCCGCCTATCAGGCCTGGGCGGTGGCGCGCGGCCTTTATGACGCACCGCAGCCCTATGTGTTCAACCTCTACAGCGAACCGATTCGCCGCTTCCAGCTCGCGGCCGAGGGCTTCGGGCCGCGCCAGCCGCCCGAGCATCTGCGTGCGCGCCTCAGGGCCGCGATGGACCCGCTGCCGGTCTGGTATCGCCCCTTCGAGGAGACGCTCCTGCCCGAGGGCGATTTTCCGCTGCACGCGCTGACGCAG
>JBIKVM010000236.1:0-4322 GCA_044356825.1 Limisphaerales bacterium | reverse complement strand
GCGCACCTTCTGCGCCACCGCCTCGGGGGTGATCCCGAACTCGGCATAGAGCCGCTCGGCCGGGGCCGAGGCGCCGAAATCATGCATGCCCACAAAGCCCGACCGCTCGCGCCGGCCGCCCTCGCCAAAGAGCCAGCGGTCCCAGCCGAAGCGGATCGCGGCCTCGACCGCGACGCGCACCGGGCCGCGCGGCAGCACCTTGGCGCGGTATTCCTGCGGCTGCTCCTCGAAAAGCTCCCAGCACGGCATCGAGACGACGCGCGTGCCCACCCCCTCGGCCTGCAGGATGTCGCGGGCCTTGAGCGCGATCTCGACCTCCGAGCCGGTCGCGAGCAGGACGGCCTGCCGCTTGCCCTCGGCGTCGGCCAGCACATAGCCGCCGAGCGCGGTCAGGTTCTTGCCGATGGCCTTGGCGCGCACCGTGGGCAGGTTCTGCCGCGACAGCGCGATGACGGAGGGCGTCGTGCGCGCGCCGAGGGCCACCTCCCACGCCTCGGCCGTCTCGATCGCGTCGGCCGGGCGCAGGACCAGAAGGTTGGGCATGGCGCGCAGGCTTGCCAGATGCTCGACCGGCTGGTGGGTCGGGCCATCCTCGCCCAGACCGATCGAATCATGCGTCATCACATGGATGACGGGCTGCTTCATCAGCGCGGCGAGGCGGATCGCGGGGCGGGAATAATCGGCAAAGCACAGGAAGGTGCCGCCATAGGGCCTGAGGCCGCCGTGCAGCATCATCCCGTTCATCGCCGCCGCCATCGCATGTTCGCGGATGCCGTAGTGGACATAGCGCCCCTTGCGGTTGTCGGGGCCATAGATGCCGAGGCCCGGCGTCAGCGTGTTGTTCGACCCGGTGAGGTCGGCCGAACCGCCGATCGTCTCGGGCATGACGGGGTTGATGACGGCCAGCGCCATCTCGCTGGCCTTGCGGGTCGCGACCTTGGGCGTCTCGGCGGCAAGCTTGCGCTTCAGCGCGCGGATCGCGCCGGCAAGGCGGCGGGGCGCTTCGCCCGACATGACGCGGGCGAATTCGGCCTGCCGCCCGGGCTGGGCGGCGGCGATGCGCCCCTCCCACTCGGCGCGGGCGGCGGCGCCGCGCGTGCCCGCCGCCTGCCACAGCGCGCGCACGGGGGCCGGGATCTCGAACGGGGCGTGCGGCCAGCCGTAGATCGCGCGCACGGCGGCGATTTCCTCGGCCCCGAGGGGTGAGCCGTGGGCGGCGGCGCTATCTTGCTTTTTCGGGCTGCCGAAGCCGATGTGGGTGCGGCAATCGACCAGCACCGGCGCCTCGGCCTCGCGGGCGGCGGTCAGGGCGCGGTCGATGTCGTCGGGGTCGTGGCCGTCGCACGACAGCACCTGCCAGCCGGCGGCGGCGAAGCGCGCGCGCTGGTCGGTCGTGTCCGACAGCGACACCTTGCCGTCGATCGAGATGCCGTTGTTGTCCCACAGCACGATCAGGCGGTTGAGCTTCTGCATCCCGGCAAGGCCGATCGCCTCGTGGCTGATGCCTTCCATCAGGCAGCCGTCGCCCGCGATCACCCAGGTGCGGTGGTTCACGAAATGCTCGCCGAAGCGGGCGCGCAGCGCGGCCTCGGCCATCGCGAAGCCGACGGCATTGGCGAGACCCTGCCCCAGCGGGCCGGTCGTCGTCTCGATGCCCTTGGCGTGGCCGAATTCGGGGTGGCCCGCCGTCGCCGATCCGAACTGGCGAAAGGCGCGCAGCTGATCGAGCGTCATGTCGGCGTGGCCCGTCAGATGCAGGAGCGCATAGAGCAGCATCGAGCCGTGCCCGGCCGAGAGGATGAAGCGGTCGCGGTCGGCCCAGTCGGGCGACGCGGCATCAAAGCGCAGGTGGCGCGCATAGAGGACGGTCGCAACATCGGCCATGCCCATCGGCATGCCGGGGTGGCCCGAGTTCGCGGCCTGAACGGCATCCATCGCCAGCGCGCGGATCGCGCAGGCCATCTGCCAGTGGTCGGGGTGGCGGGTGCGCAGGGTCTCGATATCCACGGGGCGGCTCCTTGGCATGGCGGGGCGGATCGTGCATAGCAGCCCTTGGGCGGTTGGCAAGCGTCCGCATCGTTGCTTTGCCATCAGGATGCGCGTTTGTGTTGAAGTCGCGCACCCTTGCATGGCAGAGTACAGCAGGCGGATGGAACCGCGGGGTGGGCTCGTCCTGCCCGGCGCGCAATCGGGATCGCGGCATGGGTGAGATTGCAGGATACGAACGGCGCATCACGGCGGCGCTGGAACGCATCGCGCGCAGCGCCGAGCATCTCGGCCCGCTCGTCGATGCGCCCGAGCCCGCGCCGCCCCCGCCTCCGCCCGCTCCGGCCGAGGTGCAGGCGCGCATCGATGCCCTGACGCGCGAGAACCAGCGCCTGAGGGCGGCCAATGCGGGATTGCGCGAAAGCCTCGCGCTCCTCGAGGACCAGATCGCGCAGGGTGCCGTCGATCCGGGCAGCATTGACCGCGCTCTGCGCGCCGAGCTTGAGGCCCTGCGCGCCGACCGCGCGGCCGAGGTCGCCGAACTCGACGGCATACTCGCCGAACTCAAGCCGCTGATCGCGGGGGGGCTGACCCATGGCGGAGCTTGACATCACCATCGGCGGGCGCGCCTTTCGCGTCGCCTGCCAGCCGGGGGGCGAGGATTCGCTGATCGCGGCTGCGCGGATGCTCGATGCCGAGGCGGTCGACCTGACGAAGGCGCTCGGGCGGATGCCCGATGTCACGATGATGCTGATGGCGGGCCTTGTCCTTGCCGACCGCGCCATCGCGCAGGATGCGGAGTTGAGCCAGGTGCGCGCGCAGGCGGCAGCACTCGCCAACCGCCCGCCGCCCCGGCCCGAGCGCATCGAGGTGCCGGTCATCCCGCCCGAGGTGACCGAGACGCTCGCCGAGTTGGCCGCGCGGGCCGAGGCCATAGCGGCCGAACTCGAGGAACGCGCCGTCGGCCCGCTGGGCTGAGGCGCCTCAGACGCCGAGGGCGGCCTCGGCCGCGGCCCCGACGCGCAAGAGACGCTCTTCGGCCATGGCGGGGGCAAGCAGCATGATCCCGCACGACGGATGCCCCGTCGGCAGGCTGAGCCCGCAAAGCCCGAGGATGTTGCCGATGCGCGTGTTGCGCAGCGCGAGCAGGTTCTCGGCCGTGTAATAGGCAGCATCCGTCATGAGCCGCGCGGCATCGGGCGGCAGGATCGGCGCCGTGGGCAGGATCACCGCGTCGAAGCCCGCGACCTCGGCGGCCCATTCGGCCCGCAGCGCGCGCATCCGCCGGCGCGCCGCGACATAATCCATCGCCTTGACGCTCGCGCCCCCGCGGAAGCGTTCGAGGATCGGAGGGAACATGAGGTGCGGCGCGGCCTCGATCGTCCCGGACCAGGTACCGTAGGCTTCGGGCGCGAAGAGGGCGGGCGCGAGGGTCAGCGCCTCGGCCGCGGCCCGGACGCGGGCGCGCGAGAGCGTGGCACCCACGGCCTCGAGCCGGCGGGCGGCATCGGCGAAGGCGGCGGCCGGTTCGGGGCGGATCTCGTCGAAGGCGACCGATTCGAGGATCAGGAGGCGCACGCCCCCGAGGTGCGCGCCGCGCAGGTCCATCGGCCGCCCGCCACCGAGGGCCGAGAGGAGAAGCGCGCAATCCTCGACGCTGCGCGCGAGCGGGCCCACCGTGTCGAAGCTTTCGGCCAGCGGCACGGTTCCGCCGAGGCCAAGCCGGCCCTCGGAGGTCTTGAGGCCGACCAGATCGTTCCACGCGGCCGGGATGCGCACCGAACCGCCCGTGTCCGACCCGATCGCCGCCGGCGCGAGCCCGAGCGCCACCGACGCCGCCGCCCCCGACGACGACCCGCCGGGCACGCGGGCGGGATCGTTCACGTTCGGCGGCGTCGCCGTCACGGGATTGAGGCCGAGGCCCGAAAACGCCAGCTCGGACATGTGCGTCTTGCCAAGGCAGACAAGGCCCGCCCGCGTCGCCTCGGCCAGCACGTCGGCATCGGCCTGCGGCACGCGGCCCCGCAGGAGCGCGCTGCCCGCCTCGGTCGCGGTGCCGGCGGTATCGAAGAGGTCCTTCCAGCTCAGCGGCACGCCGTCGAGGGGGTGGCGGCGCAGCCCCGCACGGGCGCGCGCGCGCGCCGCGCCCGCCTCGGCCAGCGCGCGTTCGGGCGTCGTGCGGGCATAGACGCGCGCGCCGTCGGGATGCGCCGCGATGGCCCCGAGAAAGGCCTCGGCCAGCGCGACCGGATCGGCCCGGCCCGCCTCGATCTCGCGGCCCGTCTCGGCCGCCGTCATCTTCGCCCAATCCCCGGCCATGCCGCACCCCTGATGCT
>JBIKVM010000053.1:0-14984 GCA_044356825.1 Limisphaerales bacterium | reverse complement strand
CCGTCCAGTCGGGGCGGAAGCGGAAACGCCCGTCGGGCCAGGCGAAGCCTTCGCGGTAATGCGCGACCTCGGGGGGCGGCTGGCAGTCGATCCAGCGCGCGGCCTCGAGCTCGGCCAGCGTGCCGCGACCCGAGGCGCGCAGCATCCAGTCCACATGGTCGCGCGCGCTCATCCCGAAGCCCGGATGCCCGGCCCCGAGGCGGCGGGCCAGCTCGGCGATGACATGGTGGTTCTCGACCGCCTCGCCCGGCGCATGGAGGGTCTTGGGCCCCCAGATGATGTACTGATGCCCCCCCCCGCGATAGATGTCGTCATGCTCGAGAAACATCGTCGCGGGCAGGACGATGTCGGCCATGGCGGCGGTCTCGGTCAGGAACTGCTCGTGCACGCAGACGAACAGATCCTCGCGCGCGAACCCGCGGCGGACCTTCTCCTGCTCGGGCGCGATGTTGACGGGGTTGGTGTTCTGGATGAGCATCGCCGCCACCCCCGGCCCGCCCGCGAGGGCGTCTGCCTCGCCCGTCAGCACCGCCCCGATGCGCGACTGGTCGAGCTCGCGCACCGTCGGGTCGAGGATGTCGAGCCCCTCGACCATCGTCTTGTCGAGGGCGAAGATCGCCGAATTGGTGTGGAACGCCCCGCCCCCCTCGTGCTGCCATGACCCGAGCACGGTCGCGACCGAGGCCGCCGCATGCATCGCCACCGTCCCGTTGCGTGTCCGGGTGAAGCCGTAGCCCAAGCGAAAGAAGGTGCGCGGTGTCGTGCCGACAAGGCGCGCGAAATCCTCGATCTCGGCCACCGACAGGCCGGTGATCGCGGCCGCCCAATCCGGCCCGCGGGTGGCGAGATGGGCCTCGAGCGCATCGGGCGCATCGGCGAAACGCGCCATGAAGGCACGATCCGCGTGGCCGTCGCGAAAGGCCACATGCATGACCGCGCAGGCCAGCGCCGCATCCGTGCCCGGCCGCAGCACGAGGCCGAGATCGGCCTGGCGGACCGTTTCCGTCTCGTAGACGTCGATCGCGACGATCTTCGCCCCCCGGGTCCGGCGTGCCTTGATCGCATGCGTCATCACGTTGACCTGCGTCGCGACCGCGTTCGTCCCCCAGATCACGACGCAATCGGCGCGCGCCATCTCGCGCGGGTCGGGGCCCGCAAGGCGCCCCGTGCCGGCGGCAAAGCCCGTCCAGGCCGGGTTGGTGCAGATCGTCGAGAACTGGCGCGAATAGCGTTTGGCGTGGCGCAACCGCTCGATCCCGTCGCGCTGCACGAGGCCCATGGTCCCCGCGTAGAAATAGGGCCAGACCGCGGCCGGCCCGTGGCGGGTCTCGGCGGCCAGAAACGCCTCGGCCGTGCGGTCGAGCGCCTCGGCCAGCGGGATCTCGCGGAACTGGCGGCTGCCCTTGGGGCCGGTGCGCAGGAGGGCGCGCGTCAGCCGGTCGGGGTGGTGGATGCGGTCGGCATAGCGCGCGACCTTGGCGCAGATGACGCCGTCGGTGTAGTCGTTGCCCTTCGCCCCGTGCACCCGCCCGATCCGCCCGTCCGCCAGCACCTCGACATCGAGCGCGCAGGTTGAGGGGCAGTCATGCGGGCAGACCGAATGGGCGATGCGGATGACGGGTCGGTTCATGGCGGAGGCATTCCAAGGGATCGGCCGAGAGTGTCACGGAACGCACCGCCGCGAAAGGGGCGCGTGGTCGGGCAGGTCAAGCCTTGCATCGGTCAAAGCAGGCCATACTGTCGTCGCATTGGTTCCAGTTATTGGAGGGTCGATTGAACAGTTCCGGAATGCGGAAAATGACGCTGTGCGCGGCCGCCCTGAGCATAGCCCTCGGGCTTTTCGCAGGGCCTGCCGCGGCCGACACGTTGTGCACCTACGAAAGCTACCGTGGCGCGCGGACGGATGAAATCGCGAAATCATGGCTCGGGACGGGGTTTCTGGTCGATGTCGACGAGGTCAAGATCCGGAGGGTCTACGATAATCTCGCGACCTCCTGGACCCCGGTCACGATCGTGCGCGCCGAAAACTTCACCTCCGCATCCTATCAGTCGACCGAGATGATGCATGGTGGACAGGGCATATCGATCCGCTGGGGCTGTCGCGTCTACGACGATGGCAGATGCGAGGCGATGCTCGAGTCCCGGCGCATGGAAGCGCTGATCGCCGTCGGCAAGACCCTGCGCTGATCTGCGCAGGGGCTGTGCGCCCGCGGGGCTTGCGCGATCCGCCGTCAGGCGCGAGGGTGACCGCCGCGCTAGTCTCGGGGGTCCGCGCATGATCTCGGTTGCCTCGCTCGACCCGCTCGGGGTCATGCTCTTTGCTGCGACGGGTGCGCTTGCGGCCTCGCGCAAGCAGTTGGACCTCATGGGCTTCGTCTTTCTCGCGACCGTCACCGGCATCGGCGGCGGCACAGTGCGCGACCTCATCCTCGGCGTGCCGGTGTTCTGGGTCGAGGATCCGCTCCCCGTCATTCTCTGCGCGGCGACGGCGGTGCTGGTCTATTTTTCGGCCCATCTGATCGAGTACCGGTATCGCTGGCTCCTGTGGTGCGATGCGGTGGCGCTCGCGGCCTATGGCGTGCTCGGCGCCGTAAAGGGAGAGGCAGAGACCGGCTCGGCGGTGATCGCGGTGGTGATGGCGGCGCTCACGGGGAGTTTCGGGGGCATCCTGCGCGACGTGCTGGCGAACGAGCCCTCCGTCCTCTTGCGGCGCGAGATCTATGTGACCGCCCCCGTCGCGGGCGGCGCTGTTTTCGTGGCGGCGAGCCACCTCGGCGTGGTGCAGTGGGGCGCGGTCGCGGCGGGCGTTGTGGTCTCCTTCGGCATCCGGGCCGGCGCGATCGGGCTCGGCTGGTCGCTGCCCGTCTACCGCTCGCGCCCCGGCCGGCCGGTCGGCGGGTCCGGCGACAGGTCCGACGGCAGGTCCGACGGGGCTTGAAGTCGGGCGCGCGCGGCGCGAAGGTCCGCGCGCGCCACCAAGGCGCCCGAACCGAGAGCCCCGAGATGACCGGACCCAAGCGCGGCTTCGACCCCGCCGAATTCGCCCGCCGCACCGACCGCGCCCAGAAGATGATGACCGAGGCGGGCTTCGACGCCCTCGTCTTCACCACGCCCCACAACATCCGCTGGGCCACCGGCTTCGACAGCCAGTTCTGGGAGAGCCCGACGCGCCCGTGGTTCGTCGTCCTCCCGCGTGAGGGGGGCCCCATCGCCGTCATCCCCGAGATCGCGGCGCCGCAGATGGCCGCGACCTGGGTCCGCGACATCCGCACCTGGCCCTCGCCCCGACCGGCCGATGACGGCACCGCGCTGCTCGCGGGCGTGCTCGCGGGGCTGCCGCGCCGCTTCGGCCGCACCGGGTGGGAGCTCGGGCGCGAGATGGCGCTGCGCATGCCCGTGGCGCAGTTCCTCGAGCTGCGCGGCCGCCTGCCGGGGATCGACTGCGCCGATGCGGGCGCCCTCATCTGGGCGATCCGCATGGTCAAGACCGAGGCCGAGATCGGCCACATCCGCCACATCTGCACCATCGCCTGCGATGCCTATGACCGCGTGCCCGACCTCGTGCGGGCCGGCATGACCGAGCGCGAGGCCGCACGGGCGCTGCGCATCGAACTGGCGCGACTCGGGGCCGATTCCACCCCCTTCCTGCCCGCCATCGCGGGGCCCGGCGGTGTGCCGCAGATCGTCTGCGGCCCGAACGACCGGGTGATCGCGCCGGGCGATGTGCTCTTCTTCGACACGGGTTCGACCTTCGACGGCTACTGGTGCGATTTCGACCGCAACTATGCGGTGGGGCGCATCCCCGATGCCGCGCTCCGCGCGCATGAGGCGATGTGGCTGGCGACCGAGGCCGGCATCGCCGCCGCCCGTCCCGGCGCCACGACCGACGACGTCCACCGCGCCATGGCCGCGATCATCGATGCGGCCGGGTCGCTTGGCAACAACGTGGGCCGACTCGGCCACGGCCTCGGCATGCAGCTGACCGAGCCGCCTTCGAACATGCCGGGCGATGGCACGGTGCTGACCGAAGGGATGGTGCTGACGATCGAGCCCGGCATCGAATACGCCCCGGGCCGGATGATCGTGCACGAGGAGAATCTGGTGATCCGCGCCGGCGCCCCCGAACTGCTGACCCGCCGCGCCCCGCGCGAGATGCCGAGGATCGCCTGAGGATGGAGGTCCACGAGAACCCCTGGCGCGGGGCGGGGATCCCGGCGCTCGCCGATCTGGCGGGGCGGGTGCGCGACGATGCGGGCCCGGCGCGCGCGCTCCTCGCGCTCTGCCCGCGCGCGGCGCCGACGCCCCTGATCGCGGCGCCCGAGGTCGCGCGCGCCGCGGGGGTGGCGTCGGTCATGCTCAAGGACGAGCGGGGCCGCATGGGGCTCGGGAGCTTCAAGGCCCTGGGTGCCGCGCATGTGATCGCGGCCGAGGCGGTGGCGGCGGGCGGGCGGTTGCCGGGGCGCGTCTTCGTCGCGGCGAGTGCGGGCAACCACGGGCTGTCGGTCGCGGCCGGCGCGCGCGCCTTTGGTGCCGAGGCGGTGATCGTGCTGGCCGAGACGGTGCCCGAAGCCTTCGCCCGGCGCCTGGCCGAGCGCGGCGCGCGCGTCGTGCGCGCGGGCGCGGTCTATGAGGAGAGCATGGCCGCCGCCGTCGATATCGCGGCGCGCGAGGGGGGCACGCTGCTCTCGGACAGCTCGTGGCCCGGATATCTCGAACTGCCCGCAGGCGTGATGGAGGGCTATCTGATCCTTGCCGCCGAGGCCGCCGAGGCAATGGCCGAGCCCCCGACCCACATCCTCTTGCAGGCCGGCGTGGGCGGGCTTGCGGCCGCGGTGGCGGCCCATGCGCGCCGCGTCTGGGGCAGCGCGCCGCGCATCGTCGTGGTCGAGCCCGAGGTGGCACCCGCCCTGCAGGCCTCGATCGCGGCGGGGCGGCCCGTGGTGGCGCCGGGGCCGGTGTCGTGCATGGGCCGGCTCGATTGCAAGGAACCCTCGCTCTTGGCGCTCGCGGCGGTGGCGCGCGACTCGGACGCCTTCGCGCTGATCTCCGAGGCCGAGGCCGAGGCGGGCATCGCGCGCATGGCGGCGATGGGCCTCGCCACGACCCCCTCGGGCGGGGCGGGGGTGGCCGCGCTTCTGGCCGGGGCGCGCGATCTGGGCGCGGGGCAGGGGGCGCGCGTGCTCGCGATCCTGTCCGAGGCCGCCTAGCGCACGACGAGCGGGATGCGTCCGGCCGGTGGGGTGTTGCGGCTGCGGCTGCTGCGTACGATGCCGTCGATCACCGTCATCCCGACCCCGGGCAGGTTGCCGAGCGCGACGGACCCGAGGATCCCCATTCCCGGGGCGTGCTGGGCCTGATCCATCAGCACGAAATCCGCCGTCCGCCCGACTTCGATGATCCCGCAATCGAGGTTGCGCCGCCGCGCGGTGTTGCCGGTCGCGAAGCAGAAGGCGACCTCGGCCGGTATGTTGCCCAGCGCCGAGAGCATCGCCACCATCCGCAAGATGCCGAGCGGCTGCACCCCCGATCCGGCCGGCCCGTCGGTGCCGAGGATGATCTGGTCGAGCCGCCCGAGTTCGCGCGCTGCATTGAGCGTGAGCAGCGCCGCGCGTTCGTTACCGTTGTGCACGATCTCGAGCGCCGCCGTGCAGCGCTCGCACAGGCACAGGATCTGGTCGTCGGGCAGCGCCGAGTGACCGCCGTTGATGTGACCCACCACATCCGTTCCGACCTCGAGCACCATCTCGGCGTCGATCAGGCCCGAACCCGGAATCGAGGGTCCGCCCGTGTGGATCGTTGACTGGATGCCATGCGCGCGCGCCCAGTCGACCATCTTGCGCGCCGTTGGTGCGTCCTTGACGCTACCCAGCCCGACTTCTCCCAGCAGCGTGACGCCCGCGCGCGCGAGTTCGGCGAAGTCGGCCTCGACCATCCCGTGCTCGATCACCGGGGCGCCGGCCATGACCTTCACACCCGAGGGGCGGAAATTCTCGTAGAAGCGCTGGGTCGCAATCGCCATCGCCTTCAGCCCGACGATGTCGCGCGGGCGGCCGGGCATGTGAACCTCGCCGGCAGAGATCAGCGTGGTGACCCCGCCGTGAAGGGTCGAATCGATCCAGTGCAGCTGCTGCTGGCGGGGGGTGTAGTCGCCGACGACGGGGTGGACATGGCTGTCGATCAAACCCGGTGCCAGCGTGACGCCGTTCGCGTCGATGATGCTGGCCGCGCCTTCGGTGTCGAGGTCGGCCTCGCGCCCGACGGCGGTGATGCGCCCGCCGATCGCCACCACGCAGTCGGCCTCGAGGATCGGCTCCTCGATCCGGCCCGAGAGCATCAGCCCCACGTTGCGGATCACGAGCTTGCGGTGGGGATCGGGGGCGTCGGATGCGGCTTCGGCCATGGCGGTTCCTGCGTTGCTGTACCGAAGCCTAGCCGAAAACGCCCGGCGTTCAAGCCGGTGCGCGGATGCCGCCGCATCGGCCCCGGGCTTGACGAGGGACCGGGCCCGGGGGCAGGAAGGCAAGAGGCCGAGAGGAACCGCCATGCCCGACATCGTCCTGCGCAAGCTTGCAACCGTGGTCGAGGAGATCCACCACGAGGGCGGTCCGCCCGTCGCCGTGCCGTTGCGCCGCGCGGCCTGCCTTGCGGTGATCGAGAACCCTTTCGCGGGGCGCTATGTCGCCGACATCGTGCCCTTCATGGAGGATCTCAAGCCTCTTGGCCTGCGGATGGCGCGGCGCCTGGTCGAGGTGCTGGGCGGTGATCCGGCGGTCGTGCAGGGCTATGGCAAGGGCGCGATCATCGGCGCGGCGGGCGAACTTGAACATGGTGCGCTCTGGCATGCGCCGGGGGGCTATGCGATGCGCGAGGTGCTGGGCGGTGCCCGGGCGATCGTGCCTTCGACCAAGAAGGTGGGCGGGGTGGGCGCGCGGCTCGACGTCCCGGTGACGCATGTCAACGCCTCCTATGTCCGCAGCCATTTCGACGCGATGGAAGTCGGCCTGAACGATGCCCCCCGGGCGCATGAGATTCTGCTTGCCCTCGTCATGACGACGGGGCCGCGGGTGCATGACCGGGCAGGCGGGCTTGCCGCCGCCGACATCAAGGGCGAGGACGGGCTGAGATGAAGGCCGAGATCCGCAAGCTTGCCGTCTGGGTTGAGGAAACCCACCGCGAGATGGGCCGCGACGTCGCCCCCCCGACGCGCAAGGCCGTGGCTGTCGCCGTCATCCGCAACCCCCATGCGGGCGCCTATGTCGAGGATCTCTCGACCCTGATCGAGATCGGGGCCGAACTCGGCGCGCTGCTCGGGGCGCGCGCCGTCGCTGCCCTCGGGATCGCACCCGAGGCGGTGCAGAGCTATGGCAAGGCCGCGATGGTGGGCGAGGCGGGCGAACTTGAACACGCCGCCGCCATCTTGCACCCCAAGCTTGGTGCGCCGCTTCGGCAGGCGGTGCAGAAGGGTGCGGCGCTGGTGCCCTCTTCGAAGAAGATGGGCGGTCCGGGACAGGATCTCGACATTCCACTCGGGCACAAGGATGCGGCCTATGTGCGCTCGCATTTCGACGGGGTGGAGGTGCGCCTCAACGATGCGCCGCGCGCCGACGAGATCATGGTCGCTGTCGCCCTGACCGACAGCGGCCGACCGCTCGCGCGGGTGGGTGGCCTGACCCACGCCGAGGCCGAGGGCCGCGACGGCCTGCGCTAGGGGTCAGAGCCGGTCGAGTAGCGCGCAGAGGCGCGCGGCGTCGCGGGCGGGCAGGCGCGCGAGCGTTTCGCGCGTGATCGCGGCCGCGACAGCCGTCGCGCGGTCGGCGAAGGCCGCGCCCGCCTCGGTCAGCGAAATCTCGGTCCGCCGGCGGTCGGTCGCGCTCGGGCGCGCGGCGACGAATCCCTTCGCCTTCAGCCGGTCGATGACCCCTTTCGTCGTGGCCGCATCCATCGCCACGAGCCGCCCGAGGCGGTTCTGCGAGGCGGGCCCGCTTTCGCGCAGCTTGGCCAGAACGGCGAACTGGGTCGGCGTCACCTCGGGCATGAGGCGGGCGAAGATCTCGAGGTGGCGCTGGTTGGCGAGGCGCAGCTTGAACCCGATCTGATCCTCGAGCCGGTAGTCGGGCAGGGTGGGATCGGGCATCGGACGGGCCTGTCGTGGGTGCGTCGCCAAGGGTTGCACGGATCACTGCCGCCGTAAACCGCCCCCGCGCGGCCGCGTTGACAGACCCCGCCCCGATGCCGCAGAATAATTGGTATGCAAACGAGTTTGATCCCCTCCGTCGACAGCTATCTGCGGCCCGCGACGCTTGATGATGCCCTCGCTGCGCTGGCGCGTGGGCCGGCTGTCGTGCTTGCGGGGGGAACCGACCTCTACCCGGCGGCCGAGGGGCCGCGTTTGGCCGGGCGGGTTGTCGATGTCTCGGGCATCGCGGCCTTGCGTGGGATTGCGCATGACGCGGGCGGCATCCGCATCGGCGCCTGTGCGAGCTGGGCCGATATCGCGCGCGCCGCTCTGCCACCCGCCTGCGCAGGGTTGCAGGCCGCCGCGCTGCTGGTCGGCGGGCGGCAGGTGCAGACGGCGGGCACGATCGGCGGCAACCTGTGCAACGCCTCGCCTGCGGCGGATGGCGTGCCGCCTCTCCTCACGCTGGGGGCGGAGGTCGAGCTTGTGGGGCCTGCCGGGCTGCGGAGGCTGGGCCTGGCCGACTTCATCCTCGGCCCCCGGCGCACAGCGCGCGGCCCGGCCGAAATCGTGACGGCGGTGCATCTGCCGGCGGCCGCGCTTGGGGGGCGGGGGGCGTTCCTCAAGCACGGAGCGCGGGTGCATCTTGTCATCTCGATCGTCTCGGTGGCGGTGCGGATCGTGCTCGATGGCGGGCGCGTCGCAGAGGCCGCGGTCGCGGTCGGGGCGGCATCGGCGGTGCCGCGGCGCCTGGCCTCGGTCGAGGCCGCGCTGATCGGTCGCGCGGCGGCCGAGGCGACCCGTGCGGTCGATCCGGCGGCGGTTGGCGCCGCGCTCGCCCCGCTCGACGATATCCGCGCGACTGCCGCGCACCGCAGCGCGGCCGCTGCCGAACTCTTGCGCCGGGCGGTGGGCGATCTGTGCGCGCAGGGAGGACAGCCATGACCGACGCACCCCTGTCGCTCAGGGTGAACGGCGCGGCGGTGCGGATCGGCTCCGACCGCGCGCGCCGCCTGTCGGAGGCGCTGCGCGAGGATCTCGGGCTGATCGGGACAAAGATCGGCTGCGATGCGGGCGATTGCGGTGCCTGCACGGTGCTGCTGGACGGCGCGCCCGTCTGCGCGTGCCTGACCGCCGCGGGTCGGGCCGAGGGGTGCGATCTGCGCACCATCGAGGATACGGCCGACCCGGTGCTCGGCCGGTTGCGCGCGGCGTTCCTGCGCCACGGCGCGGCGCAATGCGGCATCTGCACGCCGGGCATGCTGATGGCGGC
Source organism: Limisphaerales bacterium (assembly GCA_044356825.1). Taxonomy (GTDB): domain Bacteria; phylum Pseudomonadota; class Alphaproteobacteria; order Rhodobacterales; family Rhodobacteraceae; genus JAUREX01. The sequence goes on along the minus strand of JBIKVM010000053.1, from coordinate 5,535 downwards.
GGCAGCGCTCTTGGCCGAGACCCCGCGCCCCACCCATGCCGAGGCTGCCGACGCACTGGGCGGGGTGCTCTGCCGCTGCACGGGGTATGGCGCGATCATCGCGGCGGTGTGCGACGCCTGGCGCGACGCGCCGCCCGCACCCGCGCCCGCGGCGGGGCAGGCTGTCGGGGTGGCGCTTGCCCGTCTCGACGGCGCGGAGAAGGTGCTGGGGCAGGAGCGGTTCGGCGCCGATCTGTGGCAGACCGGGGGAGTGGTGCTGCGGGCGGTGCGCGCGCCGCATCATCGCGCGGCTTTCGAGTTCGGCGACATCGCGGCCTGGAAGGCCGCGCGGCCCGGCGTTGCGGCCGTCTTCACCGCCGCCGACGTCCCCGGCGAGAACCGCTTCGGCGTGATCCCGCCCTTTGCCGATCAGCCCGCGCTGGCCGAGGACGCCGTGCGCCACCGCGGCGAGGCGGTGGCCCTCGTGGCCTTCGAGGATGATGGCGGCCCCGCCGACCTCGCGGATTTCCCGGTCCGCTGGACGCCGCTGCCCGAGGTGCTCGACCCTGCGCTCGCGGGCGATGCCGAGCCGATGCACCCATCGCGCCCAGGCAATGTGCTGACACGCGGCCGGGTGGCGCGGGGTGATGCGGCCGCGGCCCTTGCCGCATCCGCCCATCTGGTCGAAGGCGAGGTGCGCACCCCCTTCATCGAGCACGCCTACATCGAGCCCGAGGCCGGCGCCGCGTGGATCGAGGGCGACACCCTCGTGATCCGGGCCTGCACGCAGGCCCCGGTGATGGACCGCGACGACGTGGCGCGCATCCTCGCACTTCCGCCCGAGCGGGTGAGGATCGTGCCCTCGGCAGTGGGTGGGGGGTTCGGATCGAAGCTCGACCTCAGTCTCCAGCCTTATCTGGGGTTGGCGACGCTGCGGCTCGGGCGACCGTCGCGGATGACCTATTCGCGGCGCGAATCGATGCAGTCGACGACCAAGCGGCATCCGGCGCGGATGCGGGCGCGGATCGGCTGCGATGCATCGGGCCGCGTGACGGGGATGGAGTTTCAGGGCGATTTCGACACCGGCGCCTATGCGAGCTGGGGGCCGACGGTGGCGACTCGCGTGCCCGTGCATTGCTCGGGCCCCTATTTCACGCCCGCGATCCTTGCGCAGACGCGCGCGATCCACACCAACAATCCCATCTCGGGCGCCTTTCGCGGCTTTGGCGTGCCGCAGGCCGCGATCTTGCAAGAAACCCTCTATGACCGGCTGGCCGAGGCGGCGGGGCTCGACCGGCTTGCCTTCCGCCGCGTCAATGCCTTGGGCGACGGCCAGCCGACCGCCACGGGCCAGATCCCCGGCGCCGTCGGGATCGGGGCCTGCCTCGAGGCGCTCGAACCCCACTGGCGGCGGGCACTGGCAGAGGCCGAGGCCGCCAACCGCGCCGGTGGCACGCTGCGTCATGGCGTCGGCGTCGCGTCGTGCTGGTATGGCTGCGGCAACACTGGCCTGCCCAACCCCTCGACGATCCTGATCGGCCTCACGGCGGCGGGCGAGGTGGTGCTGCATCAGGGAGCGACCGACATCGGCCAGGGGTCGAATACCGTCATCGCCCAGATCGCGGCCGATGCGCTGGGCGTCCCCATCGGGGCGATCCGCCTGATCGGGCCGGACACGGCGCTGACGCCCGATGCGGGCAAGACCTCGGCCTCGCGCCAGACCTATGTGACGGGGCGCGCCGCGCTTGCGGCCGGGCAGGCGCTGCGCGCCGAGATCCTGCGTCGCGCCAATGCGGGCGAAGGGGCGCAACTGGCGCTGGTGCCCGGTGCCGTGGTCGTGACCGAGGGCGGGCGCGCCCGGCAGATCGCGCTCGCCCCGCTTGGGGCGGATGCGCGCGGCTTCGTGCTGTCGGCCGAGCAGAGCTATGATCCGCCGACCCGGCCGCTCGATGCCAACGGGCAGGGGGCGCCCTATGCCGTCTATGGCTGGGGTGCGCAGATGGCCGAGGTCGCGGTCGATCCGGCACTCGGCACGGTGCGCGTCGTGCGCATCACGGCCGCCCACGATGTCGGCCGCGCGATCAACCCCGCGCTCGCCCGCGGCCAGATCGAGGGTGGCATCGCCCAGGGCCTCGGCCTCGCGCTGATGGAGGAATACATCCCCGGCCGGACCGAGAACCTGCACGATTACCTCATCCCGACCACGGGCGACGTGCCCGAGGTGGTGCCCATCCTGATCGAGGTGCCCGACCCCGAGGGGCCGATGGGTGCCAAGGGCCTTGGCGAGCATGTGCTGATCCCGACCGCGCCCGCGATCCTCAACGCGATCCGCCACGCGACCGGGGCCGAAATCGGCGCGCTGCCCGCGTTGCCCCACCGCGTGCGTGCCGCCATCGCCGCGGCGAGGGGGGCCGCATGAGCGCGCCCGCCACCGATGAACCCGCGCCCGAGGTGTCCGCCGAGGGCACGGGCGGCGGGCGGGCCGGGCGACTGGCCGACAAGATCCGCTGCGATGCCTGCCCGGTCATGTGCTACATCGCGCCGGGGCAGGCGGGCGCCTGCGACCGCTATGCCAACGAGGCGGGGCGGATCGTGCGGGTCGATCCGGTCACGATCCTGAGCCGCGCGATCGAGGCGGGCGGGCCGGTCGTCCCCTTCGCTGCCGCCGCGTGGGAGGGTGGCCGCGCGGTGCCGGCCGATGCCTTCGTGACCGGGATCGGATCCGGCACGACCTATCCCGACTACAAACCCGCCCCCTTCATCGTCGCGGCACAGGTCGAGGGGGCCGATGTGGTCACCGTCGTGACCGAGGCCATCTTCTCCTATTGCGGGGTCAAGGTGAAGATCGACACCGACCGCGCGCTCGGCCCCGAGGCAGCCACCGTGCGTGCTGATGGTGAGGCCATCGGCCATGTCACCACCGCCGAATACGGCAGCCAGATGCTCAGTCTCGGCGGTGTCCACCACCTGACCGGCGGTTCCAAGGCCGAAGGGCGTGCAACCTGTGCGGCCCTGCTCGCGCTCTGCAACCGCGAGGCGGTCGAGCTTTCGATCGACGGGGGGGCGCAGGTCCGGGTGCAGGCGGGTGCCCCGCCCGTCGTCGACGGCATCACCGAACGACGAATGCGGGTGGGCTGCGGATCCGCCGCCATCGGGATGTTCGCCAATCAGTGGCGCGGCCTTGTCGACGAGGTGGTGGTGGTCGATGACCACATCACCGGGGTAGTGAGCGAGCATCAGGCCGGCAAGGTGCTGGGCTGGGAGGATACCGGCATCCGCATCCGCGGCCACCGCTCCACGCCGGGGCGCTATTTCCGTGTCTCGGAGCCCGGTGCGGGCTGGGGCGGGACGCAGATCACCGACCCGCTCGACATCCTCGGGCCGTGGAATGCGCGCAAGGGGGCGCGGCCGGGGCTGAGCCTGCTCATGGTTTCGACGACGGGCGAGGATCACGCCTATTTCGAACTCGACGCCGACCTCGTGCCACGCCCGCGGCCCCTGCCCGAGGTGCTGCGCGCAAGCGTCGCGCTGATCGAGCAGAACTGCGAGCCCGCGCTCTGCACCGTCCTGTTCATGGGCGGGGCGGGGGGCAGCCTGCGGGCGGGCGTCACGCGCAACCCCGTCGCCCTCACGCGGTCGGTGCAGGCGGGGCGGACACGGCTGACCTCGGGCGGGGCCGAATGCCACGTCTGGCCGGGCGGTGGGATCACCTTCATGGTCGATGTGCTCGACCTGCCGCTAGGTAGCTTTGGCTACGTGCCGACGCCCGCGCTGGTCGCGCCACTCGAATTCACCATGACGGCCGGGGAATACGCCCACCTCGGGGGCCATGTCGGCTCGGTGCGTGGCCTTGGCGACATCCTGATGCGGGGGGGCGAGTATCCGACGGCGGCGCGGCTGCTGCCCCGGACCCGATCCGCGGGATGACCGGCGCGCTCGTCGCGCGTCTGGCCGACGGGCGGCTCCACCTCCAGCACGGACCGATCGACGTGATCCTCGGCGCCGCGGGCACGCCCGCGGCCGTCGCCGCGGGGGAACGCGCGGTGGCGGCGCGCTTTACGGTGCTCCTCGCTGAACTTGCGGCCGAGCTGCCCGCGTTGCGCAGCCCCGCGCCCGTCCGTGTCCACGGCCCGGTCGCGCAGGCGATGGCGGCGGCAGTGGCGCCCCACGCGGCGGTGTTCGTGACGCCGATGGCGGCAGTGGCGGGTGCGGTTGCGGACGCGCTTGTGGCAGCCTTCGTGGCGGGGGCCGCGGACGGCGCGCCTGGCGGATTGCGCCATGTCCATGCCAACAACGGCGGCGACATCGCGCTGCATCTGGAACCGGGCGAGGTGCTGCGCGCCGCCATCGCCGCGCGCCCCGGCCTGCCCGACAGGATCCGGATCGCAAGCGAGGACCCAGTGCGCGGCATCGCCACCTCGGGTTGGGGCGGGCGGTCCCTTTCGCTCGGGATCGCCGATGCGGTCACGGTGCTGGCCGGCTCGGCCGCCGCCGCCGATGCCGCTGCAACCCTCATCGCCAACGCGGTCGACCTGCCCGGCCACCCGGCCGTCGCGCGCCGCCCCGCCCGCGACATCCAGGCCGACAGCGACCTCGGCGATCGGCCGGTCACGGTCGGCGTCGGTCCGCTCGGGCCCGAGATGCGGGCGCAGGCGCTCGCGCGCGGGCTGGCGGTGGCCGAGGGGATGCGCGCGCGCGGCCTCATCGTGGCGGCCGCCCTGTTCTTGCAGGGCGACACGGTCGCCACGGGTGGCACACCCGTGCTGCCCCAAAGCGGCTGATCGCCGCTCTCCGCCCAGAACCTGCCCCGCCAAAGCCACAATCGCAGGCGAGAAGACGCCCGCGATCATGCCTATTGCGCGAGTCGCTTCGGCCGGAAGGCCCCACGCCCCATGTCCGAGGAGGTCCGGCGAAACCCGGAACTGCACCATGACCAGACGCCCATTTGCGACCATGTCCGCAGCCCTGCGCCGTGCGCTGGTGCTGTTCGTGCTCGTTCTGTGCGCCGCGGGTGCGGCTCCGGCCGCCGACCCCGGCGACGTGCGCGCCCCGTCCGCGGCAAGCCAGCGCCTGCAATCGGAACTGGAGCGCATCGGGGCGGGACTGAACGTAGGAACGGGCGAGGCGGCCGTCGGTGAGGTGGTGCGCGAGCGGATGCGCGAGACGATCCTGCGCGCGATCGATCCGGTCCTGCCGCCACCGCCCGTGCCGAGGCAGATCGATCCGGCGTCGGCTGCGGCCTTTCCGATCGTGCGCGAGATCGCCGAGCGCCTGCGGGCGCGCGGCGCGATGGAACTGCGCGACGGCGCGGCACGCCTCGCCGGTGGCGAGGATCCGTTCGTGGGTCTCGATGCGCGCGCGACGCGCGGTATCAGGCAGGATGTGGTCGAGGGCACGCTCGCCGCGCTCGACGCGCAGGACCGCTTCGGGCTCGCCCATCTCGAGACCGGCTACGACCTCCGCGAGGGCCGACGCCCGAGCTATTCGATCCTCGCGGTCAAGCCGCTGTTCGATGATCCGAGGGCGGGTGCCGTGTCGTTCCTGCAGGTCGGGCTG
>JBIKVM010000234.1:0-4409 GCA_044356825.1 Limisphaerales bacterium | reverse complement strand
ACATCGCCGGGCGTTGACCTCATCATGCCCGATGTCTCGTGGCTGGCCGAGCGCGCCGACCGGATCGAGGGCATCTTCATCACGCATGGCCACGAGGATCATGTGGGTGCGGTGGGGCATCTCTGGCCGCGCCTGTCGGCGCCCGTCCATGCCCGCCCCTTCACCGCCCGCCTCGCGCAGTCGAAACTGCTTGAGCAGGGCCATGACGCGCGCGTCGTCACCGCCCACGCGCCGCGCCCCGAATGGGTCGAGGCCGGCCCCTTCCGCGTCCAGTTCGTGCCCGTCAGCCACTCGATCCCCGAAACCTCGATGCTGCTGATCGAGACGCCGATGGGGCGCATCCTGCACGGGTCGGACTTCAAGATCGACCGCACCCCCGGCGTCGGCGAGGCCTGGGACGAGGCGATGCTGCGCGCGATCGGCGACGAGGGCGTGCGCGTGCTGACCTGTGATTCGACGAACATCTTCGTGCCCCATCCGGGCCGGTCGGAATCCGCCCTCGTCGAGCCGATCGGCGAGCTTGTCAAATCGGCGCGCGGCATGGTCGCGGCGACGACCTTCGCCTCGAACCTCGCGCGCGTGCGCACGCTCGCGCGCGCCGGGCAGGCGGCGGGGCGCAGCGTCTGCCTGATGGGGCGCGCGATGCGCCAGATGGTCCAGACCGCGACCGAGACGGGGCTCTTGTCCGGCATGCCGCCCCTGATCTCGCCCGAGGACGCGACCGAGTTGCCGCGCGATCAGGTCATGCTCATCGTCACGGGCACGCAAGGCGAGCGGCGCGCGGCCTCGGCGCAGCTGTCGCGCGGCAAGTATCTGGGCCACGAGATGAAGGCGGGCGACCTCTTTCTTCTGTCGTCCCGCACCATCCCCGGCAACGAACGGGCGGTGACGCGCGTCATGAACGGCTTTTCCGAGCTCGGCGTCGATGTCATCGACGATCAGGGCGGGCGCTATCACGTCTCGGGCCACGCCAACCGCCCCGATATCGAGGCGCTCTATGCCCTCATCCGTCCGCGCCTCGTCATCCCCCAGCACGGCGAGCACCGCCACCTGCGCGAGCACGCCCGCCTTGCGACGGGGCACGGCATCGTGTCGGATGTGGTCACGAACGGCATGATGCTCGACCTCTCCGAGGATCGGATCGACGTCGCCGAATACATCGAGACGGGCCGGGTCTATCTCGACGGCAGCGTGCTGATCGGGGCGATCGACGGGGTGGTGCGCGACCGCATCCGCCTGGCGCTGAACGGCCATGTCACCGTCACGGTCGTGCTCGACGAGGATGACGCGCCCCTCGGCGAGGCGTGGGCCGACCTCATGGGCCTGCCGGCGACGGGCAAGCGGGGCGGGGCGCTCTCGGAGGCGATCGAGGCGGGGCTCGCGACCTTCCTCGGCCGCGCCGACGCCCGCACGCTGCGCGACGATGCCCGCCTTGACGAGGCGATCCGCCGCGTCGTGCGCCAGACGAGCCTCGAGGAGATCGGCAAGAAGCCCGAGGTGACGGTCGTCGTCAGCCGCCTGTCGGCAGGCTGAGCTCGAGCCCCAGCCCCAAGCCCGCCCGCATCAGCGTCTTGCGCACCGGCGCCGCCGAATAGAGCGCCGAGACGAGCCCCGCGCGCAGGTCGCGCACGCCTTGCGCCCCGGCCATCGAGGCGCGGTTGAGCAGATCGATCCCCGCGACCCGCGCCGCCACCTCGGGGTGGCGGGCGCGGGCATAGGCCGCGAGCATCTCGGGCCCGCCCAGCCCCGCGCGGTCGGCCGTCGCAAGCCCGACCAGCACGCGCAGGTCGCCCAGGCTCATGTTCAGCCCCTGCGCCCCGATGGGCGGCACGACATGCGCGGCCTCGGCCATCAGCGCGGTGCGCTCGGCCGTCATCGCATCGGCAAGGCGCGAGATGATCGGCCAGACGCCGCGCCGCCCGGCCAGGCGCAGCGGGCCGTAAAGATGCGCCGAGCGCGCGGTCGCCTCGGCCTCGAAGGCCGCCTCGGGCAGGGCGGCGAGGCGCAGCGCCTCGGGCCCCCGCTCCATCCACACCACGGCCGAGGCCGGGCGGCCGTCGCGGTCGGGCAGGGGCACCAGCGTGAACGGCCCGCCCGAGCGGTGCACCTCGGTCGAGACATTGCCGTGCGGGATCGGGTGCGTCACCGCAAAGACCAGCGCCTTCTGCCCATAGCGCAGCGTCCGCGACCCGATCCCCACCGCCTCGCGCACCGCCGAATCGCGCCCGTCCGCCCCGATCAGCAGCCGCGCCTCGATGTTGCGCCCGTCGCTGAGGCCGATGATCGCGGCGCCCTCGCGCGTCAGCACGCTGCGCGTGGCCACGCCCGGCGCGAACTCGACCCCCGGCAAGGTCGCCAGATGCGCGACGATCTCGCGCCGGATCAGCCAGTTGGGCAGGTTCCAGCCGAAGGGCCGGTCCGAGATGTCGGCCGCCTCGAAATCGCGCACGACGCGCACCGATCCGTCCGGCCCCCCCGCATCGACGATCCGCATCACGCCAAGCGCGGTGGCGTGGGGCGCAAGGCGGGGCCAGATCCCGGCCCGCTCCAGCACCTCGACCGAGGGTTGCAGGAAGGCGGTGGTGCGCAGATCGGCACCCGCATCGCCCTCGGCCGTCACCGGTGGCGCGGGATCGACGCACAGGACGCTGAAGCCCTCGGCCCCGAACGCCGCCGCCGCGGCGAGCCCCGCCACTCCGCCACCCGAGATTGCGATATCGACTTTCTGCCGTGCCATGACCCACCCCGCTCGATCTCAGATAGGGCGCGGCGCAACGAAGGGAAAGCCCGCCCCGCTTGTGCCAACCCGGGGCGGGCGCTATGGAGCGGGAATGACTGCACGCGTGGAAAAAGACATCAGACCCGTGCCGCGCGATGCCTATGCGCTGATCGTCGAGGCGATCGAGGGCGGCACCTTCCGCCCCGGAGACAGGCTGGTCGAATCGGAACTGGCCGAACGCTTCGGCGTGTCGCGCACCCCCGTGCGCGAGGCGCTCCAGCGCCTCGAGACGCAGGCGATGGTCACGCGCGATGGGCGCAGCCTGTTTGTCGCAAGCCTCGATCATACCGAACTGGCAGAGCTTTATACCGTGCGTGCCGAACTCGAGGGCCTCGCGGCGCGGCTCGCAGCACAGCACGCCACGCCCGAGGAAATCGCGGTTCTGAGGGCGATGTTGGCAGAGGACCGTGTGCTTCTGGGCGATCCGCAAGCGCTCTCGCGCGCCAACCGCCGCTTCCATCGCCAGATCCATCTGGCATCGCACAATCGCTTCCTCGTGCAGCAACTCGAGCTTGTGCACCGCTCTATGGCGCTGATGGCCAAGACGACACTCGCGGCGGAGGGGCGCGACGTCGACGCGCTGGCCGAGCACGACCGCATCGTCGAGGCGATCGCGCTGCGCGACGGCGAAGCGGCCTGCGCCGCGCTGCGCACCCACATATCTCGCGCCTACGAGACGCGGCTGCGGATCGAGGCCGGCGCGCTGCGCCTTTCGTGACGCGCGCCCTCAGCCCGGATCGGCGACGATTTCGACGAGCAGTTCCTTGGCATCGACCTGCGCCCCGGGCGAGACATGCACCGCCCCGACCAACCCGCCACGTTCTGCGTGCAGCGCAGTTTCCATCTTCATGGCCTCGATGGTCAGCAACAGATCGCCCGGCTTCACCTTCTGCCCAACCGACACCGCAACCGATGCGATGGCGCCCGGCATCGGTGCGCCGACATGGGCGGGGTTGCCCTCGGCGGCCTTGGGGCGGGCCTTGGCGGTAGCCTTGATCGCGCGATTCGGCACGCGGATGACGCGCGGCTGGCCGTTGAGTTCGAAAAAGACCCGCACCTCGCCGTCCTCGGTTGTCTCGCCCACGGCCTGCAGGCGGATCTCGAGGATCTTGCCCGGGTCGATTTCGGCCGTGATCTCCTGCCCGGGCTGCATGCCGTAGAAGAACGTCAGCGTATCGAGCGCGCGCACGGGCCCATAGCTCGCATGCCGCTGGCGATAGTCGAGGAAGACCTTGGGATACATGAGGTATCCCATCAGGTCCTCGTCATCGACGACCTGGCTGTCGGCATCCTCGCCCGAGCGCGCGCGCACCTCGGCCAGCGCAGTCGTACGCGCAGCCTCGAGATCGACGGGTGGCAGATGGGCGCCGGGGCGTTGGGTGATCGGGGTCTCGCCCTTCAGCGCCTTGCGCATGATCCCCTCGGGCCAGCCACCCGGCGGCTGGCCGAGATTGCCGCGCAGCATGTCGACGACCGATTCGGGGAACACGACCTCGGTCCCCGGATCCTCGACCTGCGCGCGGGTGATCCCCTGCGCCACCATCATCAGCGCCATGTCGCCCACCACCTTGGACGAGGGCGTGACCTTCACGATGTCGCCGAACATCTGGTTGGCGTCGGCATAGGCCTG
>JBIKVM010000233.1:0-4441 GCA_044356825.1 Limisphaerales bacterium | reverse complement strand
GCGGAATAAGGCTGTTCTTCGCGCCTGCCCCGCGACGGGCGAACGGATGCCCGCCCCCTGCCCGCCCGGGCCGGACAGAATTCCGGCCTGCGCGCGGGACGGCGTGCCAGCGTTCCGGATGGAAACCCCCACCCCAGGCGAACGGGGTTTGCCCGATGCGCGCGCCCGGCGTAAGAAAGGGGTCAATCATCACGCGCGCGGAGGTCGCCATGTCCCAGTCCTACGGTTTCGACACGCTCCAGATCCACGCCGGCGCCCGGCCCGACCCCGCGACAGGGGCGCGGCAGGTGCCGATCTACCAGACGACGGCCTATGTCTTTCGCAATGCCGACCACGCCGCCGCCCTCTTCAACCTGCAGGAGGTCGGCTACATCTATTCGCGCCTGACGAACCCGACCATCGCCGCGCTGGCCGAGCGGGTCGCGACGCTCGAGGGCGGGGCCGGGGCGGTCTGCTGCTCGTCGGGGCATGCGGCGCAGATCATGGCGCTCTTTCCGCTCATGGCGCCGGGCTGCAACGTGGTGGCCTCGACCCGGCTCTATGGCGGCACCGTCACCCAGCTCACCCAGACGATCCGCCGCTTCGGCTGGTCGGCGAAGTTCGTCGATTTCGACGATCTCGCGGCCCTCGATGCCGCGATCGACGGCAACACACGCGCGGTCTTCTGCGAGTCGATCGCGAACCCGGGCGGCTACATCACCGACCTGCCCGCGGTCGCGGCGGTGGCGGACCGGCACGGGGTGCCGCTTGTCGTCGACAACACCTCGGCCACGCCGTGGCTCTGCCGCCCGATCGAGCACGGCGCGACGATCGTCGTCCACTCGACGACGAAATACCTGACCGGCAATGGCACCGTCACGGGCGGCGTGATCGTCGATTCGGGCAAGTTCAACTGGTCGGCGTCTGACAAGTTCCCCTCGCTCTCGGCGCCCGAGCCCGCCTATCATGGCCTGAAGTTCCACGAGACCTTCGGCGCGCTCGCCTTCACCTTCCACGGCATCGCGATCGGGCTGCGCGACCTTGGCATGACGATGAACCCGCAGGCGGCGCATTACACGCTCCTCGGGATCGAGACGCTCTCGCTGCGGATGCAGCGCCATGTCGAGAACGCCGAGAAGGTCGCGCGCTGGCTCGAGGCCGACCCGCGGGTGGAATATGTCACCTATGCGGGGCTTCCGTCCTCGCCCTGGAACCACCGCGTGGCGAAGATCTGCCCGCGGGGGGCGGGCGCGCTCTTCACCTTCGCGGTCAAGGGCGGGTATGAGGCCTGCGTCAAGCTCGTCGACAGCCTGAACCTCTTCAGCCATGTCGCGAACCTCGGCGACACGCGCTCGCTCATCATCCATTCGGCCTCGACGACGCACCGCCAGCTCACGCCCGAACAGCAGAAGGCGGCGGGCGCGGCGCCGAACGTCGTGCGCGTCTCGATCGGGATCGAGGATCCGGCCGACATCATCGCCGACCTCGATCAGGCGCTCGCCAAGGCGACGGCCTGACCCTCAGGGCGGGCCGAGCGCAAAGACGATCCGGACCGTCGCGCCGATGGTGATCTGCCCCGGCGCGACGGGCATGGCGGCCGCTTCGGCAAAGCGCAGAACGGGATAATCCGCGCCCGCCGCGCCGCCACCCTCGGCGATCTCGAGGACGGGGCCGAGCGCGAGGCCCGCCGCCGCCGCGATCACCTCGGCGCGGCGGCGCGCGTCGGCCACCGCCGCGGCCCGCGCGCGATCCTCGAGCGGCGGGCGGTCGGCAAGATCGAAGGCGATGCCGCCGATCTCGGCCGCGCCCCCGGCAACCGCAAGATCAAGGAGCGCGCCGAGGCCCTCGAGGCGTCGCACCCGGACCGCGAACGTCGTGCCCGCCTCGTAGCCCTCGAGCCGCGGCGCGGCCCCCTCGGCATAGACCATCACCGGATCGAGGCGGATCGCGGCGGTCTGCACATCCTCGGCCGCGACACCTGCAGCCCCGAGGCGGTCGAGCACGGCGCGCGCGCGCCCCGCCGCCGCCGCAAGCGCCCCCTCGGCGGTCGCCTCGCGCGCGACGATGCCGAGCGTGACGCGCGCCATGTCGGGCGCGACCTCGACCCACCCCTCGCCGGTGACGGTCAGCCTTGGCGGCTCATCGGCCGCAATCGGGGCGGCAAGGGCGAGGAGAAGCGGCAGGATCAGGACGCGGCGCATGGGCGACCTCGGGGATGAAATGCGTCCCCACCCTGCCCGACCGGCGCCGGCCGGGCAACCCCTTCAGCCGATGGTGCCGCGCAGGCCCCCGGTCTGGCCGCGGTCGCGCAACAGGTGGTCGGCCAGCACGCAGGCCATCATCGCCTCGCCCACCGGCACGGCGCGGATGCCCACGCAGGGGTCGTGGCGGCCCTTCGTCACGATCTCGACCTCTTCGCCCGCGGCCGTGATCGTGCGGCGCGGCGTCAGGATCGAGGATGTCGGCTTGACCGCAAAGCGCACCACCACCGGCTGACCGGTCGAGATCCCGCCAAGGATCCCGCCCGCGTGGTTCGAGAGGAACGCAGGGCCATCCGGACACATGCGGATCTCGTCGGCGTTCGCGGTGCCCGTCAGGGCCGCCGCCGCCATGCCCGCCCCGATCTCGACCCCCTTGACGGCGTTGATCGACATCATCGCCGCCGCGAGGTCGGCGTCGAGCTTGCCATAGACCGGCGCGCCGAGGCCGGGCGGCACGCCCGTCGCCACCACCTCGATCACCGCGCCCACCGACTCGCCCGACTTGCGCAGTTGATCGAGCATCCCCGCCCAGCGCGCGGCGGCGGCGGCATCGGCGCACCAGAAGGGGTTGCGGTCGATCTCGGTCGCGTCATGGGCGGCGGGGTCGGCGGCATCCGCCCCCATCTGCACCATCGCACCCCGGATCGCGAGGCCGGGCGCAAGGGCCGCGAGCACGACCCGCGCCACCCCGCCCGCCGCGACCCGCGCCGCCGTCTCGCGCGCCGAGGACCGCCCGCCGCCCCGCGGATCGCGCAGCCCGTATTTGAGGTGATAGGCGATGTCGGCATGGCCGGGGCGGAAGCGGTCGGCGATGGCGCCGTAGTCCTTGGAACGCTGGTCGGTGTTCTCGATCATAAGGCTGATCGGCGTCCCCGTCGTGCGCCCCTCGTGCACGCCCGAGAGGATCCGCACCAGATCCTCCTCGCGCCGCTGGGTGGTGAAGCGGTTCTGCCCGGGCTTGCGCCGGTCGAGCCAGGGCTGGATGTCCTCGGTCCCGAGCGCGAGCCCCGGGGGGCAGCCGTCGACGACGCAGCCGAGCGCCGGCCCGTGGCTCTCGCCCCAGGTGGTGACGCGGAAGAGATGGCCGAAGCTGTTGTCGCTCATCCTGCCCCGCTACCCCGCCCCGCGCGCGGGATCAATGGGGAGGATCGAGACTAAGGGGCCAAGCGCCCTTCAATCCAGTTGCCCTGCTGCAGGATGCGCCCGTCGGGGGCATAGATTGTCCCGAATCCGTGCATGGTACCGTTGCGATACTCCCCGACATGAGTCGTCCCGTCGGGCCAGCTGTATGTCCCCATCCCGTGATACCTGTCGTCGCGCCACCCCCCGACATAGGACGCGCCGTCCGGCCAGGTGTTGGTGCCCCGACCGTTGCGTTTGTCGTCAACCCACTCGCCGACATAGGTCTCGCCATAGGGAAAGGCATGGGTGCCCTTGCCGTGGCGCTTGTCGTCGCGCCACTCTCCGACATAAATCGCGCCGTCCGGCCAGGTATAAGTGCCCTCACCGTGCATCCTGTCGTCCAGCCATTCTCCGACATAGGTCGCACCGGAGCCGTAGGCGATACTGCCCGTGCATTCGGTCCAGACGGCCGAGATATCCTCGGGGCAAGGCGGCAGGGTTGCAGCAGGGGTGGCGAGGAGGGCGAGGAAAGCGGCAAGAATGGCGGCGTTCGGCATGTCCGGGCCCGACGCTGGAAAGACCTCCGAGGGTTGCGTGAGGATTTAATGCCGTCAAGCCGCCCGCCCTGCCCCACCGTGACGCGCCAACGCCCGCAGCGCAGATGCCGGTAACCACGATCACGCCGCCTTTGGAGATCGAGGCTCGGGGTGAGGCAAGTGCTGCGCACCCGGGCGGGCTCGCGGCCTTCAAGTCACCGATGGCCCCTTGGAAGGACGATACGTGAAGTGCACCCGGCGGATGGGATCTCTGCTGACGTTGCCCCCTTCGCCTAATCCAGTTTGAGGTAGCCTCTGGCCCAACTGAGAGGACCAGAGATGAAGCGCAGCAGGTTCACCGAAGATCAGATCATCGGCATTTTGAAAGAACACGAGGCCGGGGTTTCTGTCGCCGATCTGTGCCGCCTGCAGGCTTTGTTGCACAAATCGTGTGATGGGCGGGCCTCCCCTTTCCCCGGACAGACTTATCCTGCGACCTCTGTGATGGGCGTGCCGAGCGCGGTGAAGCCATTGAGCACGGCA
>JBIKVM010000052.1:0-15391 GCA_044356825.1 Limisphaerales bacterium | reverse complement strand
GTCGGCGAGATACATGCTCGCGAAGGGCCCCGCGCCGTATTGCTCGACCGCGAGGATCCGAACGCCGGCGAGGGGCGGATCGGCGATCACGCCGGGTTCCGCTCGATAATCTGGCGCGCGATGATCATGCGCTGGATCTCGTTCGTTCCCTCGCCGATGCACATGAGCGGCGCGTCGCGGAAATAGCGCTCGATGTGGTATTCCTTGGAATAGCCATAGCCGCCGTGGATGCGCATCGCCTCGAGGCTGTTCTCGACCGCGGCCTCGGAGGCGAAGAACTTCGCCATCCCCGCCTCCATGTCGCAGCGCTGGCCGCGGTCATAGGCGCGCGCGGCGTCATAGGTCAGAAGGCGGGCCGCCTGTACCCGCGTCGCCATCTCGCCAAGCTTGAGCTGGATCGCCTGATGCTCGGCAATGGGCTTGCCGAAGGTCTTGCGCACTTGCGCATATTTCACGCTGTCCATGAGTGCGGCCTGCGCCAGTCCGCAGCCGCGCGCCGCGATGTTGATCCGCCCGAGTTCGAGCCCCCCGAGTGCCGCTTGCATCCCGCGCCCTTCCTCGCCGCCGAGCAGGTCGTCGGCGCTGATGCGATAGTCCTCGAACACGAGTTCGGCGCTGTCGATGCCCTTGTAGCCCATTTTCTCGAGCTTGCGCGACACGCGGAAACCCTCGCCCTTGCGGGCGATGAACATGCTCATGCCCTTGTGGCGGGGCTGGGCGTCGGGGTCGGTCTTGACCAGAAGCGCAAAGCAGCTGCCGTGGATCCCGTTCGAGATCCAGGTCTTCGCCCCGTTGATGATGTAGCCGTTGCCGTCGCGCCGGGCGCGGGTGCGGATCGCCTGCAGATCGGTGCCCGCGTCGGGTTCGGTCAGTGCAAGGCCGCCCCGTATCTCGCCCGAGGCGAATTTCGGCAGATAGAACGCCTTCTGTGCCTCCGTTCCCTGCCGTGCGACGCAGGCCGCCATGATGAGGTGCGAGTTGAAGATGCCGGTAAGCGACATCCACACGCTCGCGATAGTCTCGACGATGCGGGCATAGGTCGTCGCCGAGAGGCCGAGGCCGCCGTATTCCTGCGGGATTGTCGCGCCGAAAAGGCCCATCTCGCGCATCTGCGCGACCATCTCGGCGGGGTATTCGTCGGCATGTTCGAGCCGCAGCACATGCGGGCGCACGTCGCGATCAAGCCAGCGGCGGATCGAGTCGAGGATGAGGGCATCCTCTTCGGGCAGGTCGTCGAAGCTCATGTCGTGGGTCCCTTCGGATCATCGGGGGCGTGGCCGCGCTTGGCAACGAGGATGGTGCGCTCGAAGTCGCACACGAGCGTGCCGTGCTGGTTGAAGCCGCGCGAAAAGACGGTGACGAGGCCCGCCGTCGGTCGCGATTTCGATTCGCGCTTCGCCATCACCTCGGTCTCGGCATAGAGCGTGTCGCCAGCAAAGAGCGGCGCCGTCATCCGGATGTTTGTCCAGCCGAGGTTCGCGATGGCCTTCTGGCTCACGTCGCTCACGCTCATCCCGACGACGACGGAGACCGTCAGGGGCGAGGCGATGATGCAGCGGCCGAACTCCGATTTCGCGCCATACTCGGCGTCGAAATGGATCGGATGGGTGTTCATCGTCAGAAGCGTGAACCAGGTGTTGTCGGTCTCGGTCAGAGTCCGGCCGGGGCGGTGTTCGTAGATGTCGCCGACGTTGAAATCCTCGAAATACCGCCCGAAGCTTTCGCGAAAGCGGTTCGGGCCGGTCTGCACGTGGGTCTGGACCATGATCGGGGCACCTTCAGTTCTGCGCCGCGTCGCGCAGCGCGAGGGTGCGCTGCGCGGCCCGGACGACGGGTTTCTCGACAAGCTTGCCGTCAAGGACGGCCAGCCCGTTGGGCGAGGCCTCATAGGCCGCGACGATCCGCTCGGCGCGCGCGATCTCCTCGGCCGAGGGGGTGAAGGCCGCGTTGATCGTCGCGACATTTGCCGGGTGCAGCGCCGCCTTGCCGCTGAAGCCGAGGCTGCGCGCCATCTGCGCCTCGGCGCTGACCGCGCCCTCGTCGCGGAAGGCAAGGCAGGGCACGTCATAGAGATCGACGCCCCCAAGCCGCGCGGCATGCACGAGCCGCTGGCGGGCATAGAGCAGCGGCTCATGCGCGATCGGCAGGCCCATCTCGGCCGCGAAATCGACCCCGCCGAACATCCCCCAGACCACCCGCGGGCTGGCCGAAAGGATGGCGGCGGCCTTCTCGAGCCCCTCGGCCCCCTCGATCAGCACCGCGATCGCGAGCGGCAGCCCCGCTTCGGAGAGGAGTTCGTCCAGGAGCCGCACCTCGAACGGATCGGCCACCTTGGGGATCAGGATCGTCCCCGCCGCCGGGCGCGCGGCGAGGATGGCCAGCATGTCGGCCAGCCCCTCGGCCGAACGCGGCGAGTTGATCCGAACCGACCGCTCCGGGCCGGGGGCATCGCGCAGGAAGTCCGGCGCGCTCTGGCGCGCGGCCTCCTTGTCGGCCGCGGGCACCGCGTCCTCGAGGTCGAGGCAGACGACATCGGCGCCCGAGGCAAGCGCCTTGGGGCGGATCTCGGGCCGGTTGGCCGGCGCGAACAGGAGGGACCGGCGTGCGCGCATCATGCTTCTGCCCCGGCCACGCTCAGGCGGGCCAGTTCGGCGATGTCAGGCATGTTCTCGACCGCCGCGACCGCCGCGATGAGGCGGTCGGGGTCGGGCAGCGGGCGGATCGCGGCGGCGGCGCAGCGGCGGAACTTCGCCTCGTTCTCGGCCGCGCTCAGCGGAACGTCCGGGTGGCCGTAGACGCGCGCAAGATGCACTGCATGCACCGCGCCCGAGTGCAGCCGCACGGTGATCGTCTGCGGGTCGAGCGCGTTCTGGTCTGGGTTGCTGGCATCGAGCACGACATCGACAAGTGCCGCGAGGCGGTGCGTCTCGGGGTCGGTCAGCGCGGCGCCGCGGAAGTCCGCGATATCGACCCTTCCGGTCGCGAGGAAGCGCCCCGCGACGAAGCGCAGGCAGAGCTTGGCGTAATTCGCCTCGGGCGCCGGAACATCCGGCCGCCCGACCAGCCGGAAGTTGAGCGGGGGCACCTTCGCCTCGACATGGGCGATATCGCCCGCCCCGAAGCCCTCGCGCCGCATGAGGCGGTCGAGCCCGTCGATGACCCCATGCGTGAGCCGCCCCGACGGCCAGGGCTTGTGCGACATCGCCTCGATCTGCCAGATGCGCCCGAGGCTCGGCAGGAAGGCCGCGAGGTTCTCGCTCTCCATCTCGAAGAGGCGGAAATAGCCGTATTGCCCGGTCAGTATGTCGTGCGGGCCGCGGAAACCTGCGCCCGCGAGATCGGCCGAACGGATCGCGGCGGCGGCGTTGAAGCCCACCTGAAGCCCGAGCATGGGCGAGCCCTCGACATGGGGCTGGAGCGTCCCGCTCGCCTGCGCATACTGGGCGCCGAGCGTGTCCATCACGCGGGTCTCGTCAAAGCCCGCAAGCCGCGCGATCGCGGCCGCCGCCCCGAAGCCGCCGGCGGTGGCGGGCCGGAAGAAACGGATCGGCGCGTCAGTCACGATCCCGAGCATGGTCGAGACATCGACCCCGACCGCCAGTGCCGCCATCAAGTCGGCCCCCGCGACGGGCCGTCCGCGCGCCGATTCGCGCTCGGCCCAGGCGAGGACGGCCGCAAGGATCGTCGCCATCGGATGGAGCACCGCGCCTTCGTGGACGCAGTCAAATTCGAGGCAGTGGATCTGGTAGGCGTTCACGATGGCGGCGGGCTGCGCCCCCATCCGCTCGCCGCTGAGCCACACGCGGGCCTCGTCCCCGCCGCCCCAGGACCGGGCGAGGGCGCGCAATTCCGCGACCTTCGCGCCCGAGCTGCCCGCGATCCCGACCCCTAGCGTGTCAAGCAGGAAGGTGCGCAGCTTGTGCCGCGCGCCCTCGGGCAGGTCCTCGAGCGTGGTTCTGGCCACATGCGCCGCGATGCGTTCCATCGCGGTCATGGATGCGTCCCGGCGGGGGCGGGAACGGCTGCCGCGAAGGCGCGCGCGATGTCGAGCCGCGGCGCTACCCAGACGCCGTGTGCCGCGCGGACATGGTCCAGAAGGCGTTCCAGAGCACCGATCCGCCCCGGACGCCCGATGATGCGAAGATGCACCCCGAGCGACATCATGACGGGCCCGTGCGCCCCTTCGGCAAGGAGCCGGTCGAAGGTGTCGATGGCGTAATCGAGCCACTGCTGAGGCGTGTAGCCGGGGGCGAGCCAGAACTTCATGTCGTTGGTGTCGAGTGCATAGGGCACGATCACGATGGGCTTCGGCCCGGCGCCGGTCTCGACCACATCCCAGCGCGGCACATCATCCGAAAGGTCGTCCATGTGATAGACGAACCCCTCTTCGGCGAGGATCCGCCGCGTCGCGCCCGTGTGCAGATAGCGCGACAGCCAGCCAAGCGGCCGGGCCCCGGTCGTGGCCGCGATGCTTGTCACCGACTTGCGCACGAAGTCGCGCTCGCGCCCCTCGTCGAACGAGAACTGATGCACCCAGCGCCAGCCGTGCGAACAGGTCTCGTGCCCGCCCGCGACGATCATCCGCGCGACCTCGGGCGCGACCTCGAGCGATTGTGCCGCCGCCGTCACCGTCGTGCGCATCCCTTGCGCGGCAAAGGCGCCGAACACCCGGCGCGCACCGGCCCGCAGCCCGTAGTCATAGTTCGATTCGTTGACGAAGTTGCGGATCGGGATCTTCAGCGCGACACCCAGTTCATCGACAGGGTCGGGGCCCTTGTCGCCCCGGGCGATCGACATCTCGGAGCCTTCCTCGACATTGATCACGAAGGACACCGCAAGGCGCGCGCCGTCTGGCCAGTGAAAGCTCAATGGTATTCCTCCCCGCCCGAGACGTTCATCGCCTCGGCCGTGATGTAGCCTGCCGCATCCGAGCACAGGAAAACGACGGCTGCCGCGGTATCGTCCGGCACCCCGACCCTGCCGAGCGGGATGCGCGCGCGCATCCCGCTGAGGTAGTCCGCGACGCTCTCGCCGCGGGCGCGGGCCATGAAATCGTTCTGCCACGCGCCGAGCCCGGTCGTGACATGGTTGGGGCAGACGGCGTTGACGGTGATCGCGTACGGCGCGAGTTCGAGCGCCGCCGCCCGCGTCAGGCCGATCAGCCCGTGCTTGGAGGCCGTGTAGGCCGTAGCCATCGCAAAGCCCGACTTGCCGGCCTGCGAGGCGATGTTGACGATGCGCCCGCCCGCCCCGCCCCGGATCATCAGCCGCGCGGCGTGCTTGATGGCAAGATGCGGCGCGCGCAGGTTCACGCCCAGCACCGTGTCGAGGTGCGCGGCCTCCATCTCGACGATCGGGCCGAAGAGATATCCCACGCCCGCGTTGTTCACGAGGATGTCGAGCCGCCCGAACCGGCGGTCGGCCGCCGCGACCGCGCCTGCGATGGCGGCCTCCTCCATCAGATCGCCTGTTACGGTCTCGACTTCGGCCCCGGTCGCGGCGCGGATCGCCGCCGCCGTCGCCTCGAGGTCGGTCGCAACGCCGATGCCGTGCGCCGGGGCGGTCTCGCCGGCGACCGCGCCGCGGTCGTGCAGCACGATTGCCGCGCCCTCGGCCGCAAGCGCCTGCGCGATCGCCTGCCCGAGCCCCCCCGGCCGCCCCGCCCCGGTGACGAGCGCGACCTTCCCCGCGAGCCGCCCGGTCATGGTGCCGCCACGTCGCGGGTGGCGATGAACACGGGGTTGTCGGCAAAGGTCTGGAACGCCTGCGAGATCGCCTTCATCTGATCGGTCGCGATGTCGGCGCCGAAGCGGGCCATGTCGGCCACGTCGATCACCTCGATGTAGGCATAGGGGCTCTGGCCCTCGCCCATCAGCAGGCCGGTCGCCGCCGCGACGTCGAAGCGCGCGATCGAGGGCAGGCCGCGCACCGTGGGGATGTCGGCGCTGCGCGCCCAGGCCTCGTAGGTCGCCGGATCGACCCCGGGCTTGAGGTTGAAGAGGACGATGATCCGCATGGCACCTCCGTAGACGATGGCGCTGAACCTCCCTCGAGGTCCGAGATCGCGCAAGTTGTCTGGACAAATCTGACGGCCTTCGCCGCACTGTCAAGCGTGTTCTGCGGCCTTGCCTGCGGAAAAGCCGCTTGACAAGGGGGCGTAACGGTGCCTGATTTGTCTGGACAAATTGACGCCGGTTCACGGCAGGACGGGAGAGGGAATGCGAATGACCAGACAAAGACGTTGGACTTCGGTCGTGGCGGCGGCCGCGGCCACGACCGCGATCGGCATGGCCGGGGCGGTTTCTGCCAAGGATATCCTGATTCTCGCCGAGGACGTTCCGGCGGGTCTCAACTACGACGGCCCGTCGGCTGCCATTCCGGCGAGCCAGCAGGGCATGGTGACGCTGCTTGAGCCGCTTGTGTCCTACGCGGATGGCGCGACGTCGGAGAGCGGCGTGGTCGTGCCCGATTTCTCGACGTTCGAGGGCCGGCTGGCCGAAAGCTGGGAGTTCGACGCGGCGACGCTGACCTGGACCTTCAAGCTGCGTCAGGGCGTCAAGGGCTGCGGCGGGTCGAGCTTCAACGCCGATGACGTCCTCTATACCTTCGCCCGCGCGAAGTCGGTCTCGGGCGCGGCTCCGATCGGCTGGTTCCTGTCGAACGTGGGCTCGATCAAGGGCTTCGACGTCTCGGTCTTCGGCGAGGACCCGGCGGCGAAGGAAATCGGCGACGCGGTCGTGAAGGTCGACGACTACACCGTGCAGATCCGCCAGTCCGAGCCGAACGCGCTGTTCCTGCCGGTTCTGACGATCTTCGGCCTCCTGATCTTCGACAAGGAGACGATGGAAGCCAACGCCACCGCCGAGGATCCCTGGAGCCACGACTACGTCAACAACACCGGCGCACCGGGCTTCGGGGCCTACTGCCTCGAGAACTGGGCGAAGGGCGAAGAGATCTCCTATACCGCCAACGCCGACTACTACCGCGGCGCCCCGGCGGTCGAGCGGGTCACGGTGCGGCGCGTGCCGCAATCGTCGAACCGCGTCGTCGTGCTCCAGACCGGGCAGGCCGACCTCGTCACCGGCCTCACCCCACGCGAGTTCGATGCGCTGCGCACGCAGGACGGCGTCACGGTCGCTGGCGTGAAGGGCAACGAGAACCTCTTCCTGCACATGAACTTTGCGACCGCGCCTTTCGACAATCCGCTCGTGCGGCAGGCGATCGCGCACGCGATCCCGTTCGACCAGATCATCGCGAACGGCTATTTCGGTCAGGCCACCCAGTGGAAGGGGCTCGTGCCCTCGTCCTACCCGGGCTACGCGCCGACGGCGGACTTCGCCTATGACCCCGACAAGGCCCGCGCGCTTCTGGCCGAGGCCGGCTATCCCGAAGGCAAGGGCCTCGAGGCGTTCGCGTCGTCCTTCGCGCTCTCCTACGTCGCCGAGAAGGAATCGACCCTCGGACCGATCGTGAACATCATCCAGACCGCGCTGCGCGACATCGGCATCCCTGCAACGCTCGACCCGATCCCGCAGACGCAGTATGGTGACCGCCAGCTCGTCAAGCGTGACCTGCCCTTCGCCGTCAACGATCAGGAAAAGCCGATCGGTGTCGATGCGGGCTATGCCACCCAGCTCTTCTTCGTCTCGCCCGAGAACGGGGGGCTGAACAACATGGTCAACTACCGCAACCCGGAAGTTGACGCGGCATGGGCGGCCGCGCGTGTCGATGCCGACCCCGCGAGCCGTGACGCGACACTCCTCAAGATCCAGGAGATGCTCGCGGCCGACGTGGCCTGGCTGCCGGTCGTGGAGTACAACACCCAGTGGGCGTTCCGCTCGAACCTGAGCGGCCTCAAGTGGTACCCCGACAACTCGATCCGTTACTCCGACCTCTCGGTCGCCGAGTGATCATCCGGCCCGGGGGCGCATCGCCCCCGGGCCTTTTCCCGCGAACGGACGGCACCCAGCGATGCTTCTGCGCTATATCGTCCGACGGCTCCTGATCGGCGTGCTCCAGCTGGCCGGCCTGACCATCGCGGTCTTCTTCATCATCCGCCTCCTGCCCGCCGATCCCGTGAGCCGCCTCGTCGGCATGAACGCGAGCACCGAGGCCTACGACCAGGCCGCCGCCCTTCTCGGGGTGGACCGGCCGATCCTCGAGCAGCTTGCGACCTATCTCGGCTTCAACCCCGACCGGGCGGCCGGCATGCTCCAGGGCACGCTCGGGACAAGCTGGGTCACGAACACGCCCGTCATGACCGAGATCCTGACCTATCTGCCGGTCACGCTCGAACTCATCACGCTGGGCTTTCTCGTGGCCTTTGCCATTGCGGTGCCGGTGGGCATGCTCGGCGCGCTCAATCCCGGCGGGCGGGCGGACCGGGGCGTGTTCATCTATTCGCTCTTTGCCGGCTCCCAGCCCGAATTCTGGTGGGGGCTGCTCTTCGTCTATGTCTTCTTCTATCAGCTCGGGATCGCGCCGCCGCCTCTCGGGCGGCTCTCGCCCATCACCACGCCGCCCGATGTCGTCACGGGCTTCATGCTGATCGACACGCTGCTCGCCGGCCGGGTGGACAAGTTCCTCGAGGCGCTCCATCACCTCATGCTGCCGGTGGCGGTGCTGGCCTTCATCCTGTCGGGGCCGATCATCAAGATGGTGCGCCAGAACATGTTGCGCGCGCTGCAATCGGATTTCGTGCTCTATGCCAATGCCGCGGGCCTGCCGCGCAGCCGGGTGGCGCGCTATGCGCTGCGCGCGGCGATGGCGCCGTCGATGACGCTGATCGGCATCCTCTATGGCTTCATGCTCTCGGGCGCTGTCCTCGTCGAAAGCGTCTTTTCGCTGGGCGGGATCGGACAGTATGCGGTGCGCTCGGTGCTTTCCTTCGACTACCCCGCCATCCAGGGCGTGGTGCTCGTGATCACGGCGATCTCGCTGCTCGTCTATCTCGGGCTCGACCTCATCCACGCCGCGATCGACCCGAGGGTCGCGCATTGACCGCCCCCGCACCCCAGGGCCGTGCCACCCGCCCCGATCCGCTCCTGCGGATCGGGATTGCGATCGTGGCCGTCGTGTGCATCCTCGCCGTGATCGGGCCGGTGATCGGCCCCTATGATCCGACGCTGACCACCCCGCGCGTCGCGGTGCCGCCGCCGGGGCCGCTCGAGATCCCGGGGCTGCTCGTCGGCTGGATCGGCGGGACGCTCGAGCATCCGCCGCACTGGATGGGCACGGATGCGAGCGGCTACGACGTCTTTTCGCGCGTCATCGCGGCACCGCGGACCGATCTGGTCATCGCCCTTCTCGCCAATGCGCTGAGCCTCGGGGTCGGGGTGCTGCTCGGGCTGGTCGCGGGGTATTTCCGCAACTGGGCGACCGAACTTCTGATGCGCGTCTCGGACGTGATGCAATCCTTCCCGGTCTTCATCTCGGCCATGGTGCTCGTGGCGCTCGCGGGGCGGTCCACGGCCAACATCGTCATCGCGCTCGCCTTCGTCTATGTGCCGATCTATGTCCGTCTGACGCGGGCCGAGGTGCTCGCGCAATCGGCGCGCGGCTTTGTCGAGGCCGCTCGCGCCATCGGCCAGCCCGAGATCGTGATCGCGCTGCGCCATGTGCTGCCCAATTCGCTGACGCCGGCGCTGATCCAGTCCTCGGTCACGATAGGGTTTGCGATCCTGCTCACGGCCGGGCTTTCGTTCGTCGGCGCAGGCGTGCGGCCGCCGACGCCCGAATGGGGCCTCATGATCTCGACGGGCGCCAACCAGATCGTGCTGGGCGAATGGTGGCCCTCGGTATTCCCGGGTATCGCGATCAGCCTCACGGTGTTCGGCTTCGCGGTGCTCGGCAACGCGCTCGAACGGCGCTACGAGGGCAACTGATGGACAGCCTCCTGCGCGTGCGCGGCCTCGAGGTCAGCTATGCCACGGCGGCGGGGCCGGTGCGCCCGGTGGCTGGGGTCGATTTCGAGATCCGCCGGCGCGAGGTCGTGGGCCTTGTCGGCGATGCGGGGTCTGGCAAGTCGACAGTGGCGCTGGCGCTTCTGGGCCTCGCCCGTCCGCCCGGGCGGATCACCGCGGGCGAGGTGGTGTTCGAGGGGCGCGATCTGCTCAAGCTTTCCGAGCACGAGGTGCGCGCGATCCGCGGCCGCGATATCGGCGTGATCGTGCAGAACCCGCGCGGCGCGCTGAACCCGATGTTGCGCGTCGGCACCCAGATCGCGAACGTCTATCGTGCCCACAACAGCGCCACCCCGGCCGAGGCGCGCCGCCAGGCCGTCGAGATGCTGCGCCTTGTCGGCATCAACGACCCCGAGCGGCGCGTCGACAGTTTCGCCCACGAACTCTCGGGCGGGATGGCGCAGCGCGCGCTCATCGCCATGGCGCTGTCGTCCCGGCCGAAGCTGCTCATCGCCGACGAACCGACGAGTGGCCTTGACGTCACGATCCAGGCGCAGTTCCTCGACGAGATGTGGCGCACCGTGCAGGACACGGGCTCGGCCATGCTGCTTGTGACGCAGGATCTCGGGATCATCGCCAACTATTGCGACCGGGTGCTTGTCCTCCATGACGGCAGGATCGTCGAGGATGCGCCGGTGCGCGACTTCTTCGCCGACCCCCGGCACGAGTATTCGCGCGATGTGCTGCGGCTCTTTCGCGAGCGTGGGCGGGGCTTTCCGGCTCAGATCGCGGCGCCTGAGCCCTTCGTGCGGACCGAGGCGCTGACCAAGCACTTCCCGCTGCGCCACTCCGACAAGGTGGTGCAGGCGGTCGATCGCGTCTCGCTCACGATCGGGCGGGGCGAGGCGGTGGCGCTCGTGGGCGAGTCCGGGTCGGGCAAGACGACGGTGGGGCGCTGCCTGCTGCACCTCATCCCGCCGACGGCGGGGCGCGTCGTGATCGCGGGCACCGACATCTCGGGGCTTGGCCGGGCGGACCTGCGCCGCTTCCGCTCGAGGATGCAGATCGTCTTTCAGGATCCCTTCGACAGCCTCGATCCGCGCTGGACCATCGCGCGGCTGCTCGAGGAACCGCTCGAGGTCCACGGCGGGGGCAATGGCACGGAACGGCGCGACCGCGCGGCCGCGGCGCTGCGCCTCGTCGATCTCGATCCCGCGCTCCTCGACCGGGTGCCGAAGGGGCTCGGGGCCTCGACGCTCCAGCGGGTCAACATCGCGCGGGCACTCATCCTGCGGCCCGAATTCGTCGTGCTCGATGAGCCGACCTCGGTCCTCGCGCCCCGGGCGCGCGCCTCGCTCGTGGCGCTGCTCGCGCGGCTTCAGGCGGAACTCGGGATCGCCTTCCTCTTCATCAGCCACGATCTGACGACGGTGCGCTATCTCTGCCAGCGGGTGGCAGTCATGTATCTCGGCCAGATCGTCGAGCAGGGGACGGTCGAGCAGATCTTCACCGACCCCCGCCACCCCTATTCGCAGGCGCTCCTCTCGGCGCATCTCTTTCCCGATCCGACCCGCCGGCGGGTGGATCGCAAGGTCGCCGAGGCGCTGTCGGGCGAGATCCCCTCGCCGATCGATCCGCCCAAGGGCTGCTACCTCGCCGGGCGCTGTCCGCATGCCGAGGACCGCTGCCGCCAGATGCCGCAGACGCTGCAAACCCTGCCCGACGGTCGCGAGGTGCGCTGCGTGCGCGCACTCGCCGACGAGATCCCGCGGATGGAGGAGATGTCATGAGCGACCCGACCCGCCACGCCGGCCGGTCCGCCTTCGTCACCGGTGCGGCAAGCGGCATCGGCGAAGGCATCGCGCGGCGCTTCCTGTCCGAGGGCGCCTCGGTCACGGGCTTCGATCTGCAGCCGGGCACGATCAGCGATCCGCGCTACCACGCCGTCACGGGCGACGCGACCGACGAGGTGGCGCTCGAGGCCGCGGTCGCCGGGCATGTCGCGCGCAACGGCGGGCTCGATGCGATGGTGGCGAACGCGGGCATCATCAAGGTCACACCCTTTGTCGAGATGTCCTTCGACGAATGGCGGCGGGTGATGTCGGTCAACATCGACTCGGTCTTTCTGGCCGGGCGGGCGGCGGCGCGGGCGATGATCGCGCGCGGGCGGGGCGGCGTCATCATCAACGCGGCATCGGGGGCGGGGCGGCGCGGCGTGCCGAACCTTGCCCATTACTGCGCCTCCAAGGCCGCGATCATCAACCTCACGCAGACGATGGCGATCGAGCTTGCCCCCCACCGGATCCGCGTCAACTCCTACGTTCCGGGCCATATCGAGACGCCCTTCTGGGGCGGCATCGCGGCGGGCTTCGCGGCGGTCTCGGGGCGCACGCCGGCCGAGGTGGTCGAGGGCTTCCGCGCGAGCGTGCCATGGGGCCGCTTCGGCACGCCCGAGGATGTGGCGGCCGCGGTCTCGTGGCTGGCCTCGCCCGAGGCCGAATACGTCTCGGGGCAGGCGCTGGCGATGAACGGGGCCGAGTTTCCCTATTGACGGCACGAGGGGACGGCAGGCGATGGACGAATTCGACCATGTGATCGTCGGCGCGGGCTCGGCCGGATGCGTCCTTGCCAACCGGCTGTCCGAGGATGGCCGCCAGCGGGTTCTCCTGATTGAGGCGGGCGGGGGCGATCGCAACCCGATCTTCCGCTTGCCCATCCTCGCGGGGGCGGCCTATTGGTATCGGCGGACGAACTGGAACTACGTCACTACCGCACAGCCCGGCCTCGACGGGCGGCAGATCCGATGGCCGCGCGGGCGGCTTCTGGGCGGGTCGTCCTCGATCAACGGCATGATGTACATGCGCGGCAACGCCGCCGACTATGACGGCTGGGCGGCCGAGGGCTGCGCGGGCTGGTCGCACGCCGAGGTGCTGCCCTATTTCCGCCGCTCCGAGGACAACCCCGATCGCGCGGGCGACCCCCATCACGGCGTCGGGGGTCCGCTGCGCACGGTGCGCGCGCGGGGCGAGAACCCGCTCTATGCGGCCTTCCTCGCGGCCGGCCGGGCCGAGGGGGCGCCCGACAATGCCGACTTCAACGGCGCGCGGCAGGAGGGGCTCGGCCTCTATGACTTCAACATCCGCGACGGCCGGCGCGAGAGTGCGGCGACCGCCTTCCTGCGCCCGGCGCTCGGGCGGGCAAACCTTGCCGTCTGGACCGGGACGCTCGCGACCAAGGTGATCCTCGAAGGCCGGCGCGCCGTCGGGGTCGAGGTGTTGCGCGACGGAGAGGTTCGGACCGTGCGCGCGCGGGGCGAGGTCATCCTCGCGGGCGGGGCGATCAATTCGCCCCAGCTTCTCCAGCTTTCGGGGATCGGGCCGGGCGCGGTGCTCCAGCGCGCGGGCGTGCCTGTCGTGCACGATCTGCCGGGGGTCGGGCAGAACCTGCAAGATCATCTCGGCGTCTACCTGACCTATGCCTGCAACGCCCCTGTCACGCTCTACGGCCTCTTCCGCCCCGACCGCGCGCTGGTCGCGCTGGCGCGCGCGCTCCTTGCCGGAACCGGGCCGATGGCGGCGGTCCCGCTCGAGGCGGGGGGCTTCCTGCGCACGCGCGCCGATCTCGCCATCCCCGACATCCACATCACCTTCGTGCCGGGCCTCTCGCTCGAGACGACGCAGAAGGGGCAGGGCCAGCACGGCTATCTCATCAACTTCTACCAGCTCCGCCCCGAAAGCCGCGGCGAGATCGCGATCGAGTCAGGCGACCCCGCGCGCCCCCCGCGGATAGATCCCCGCTATCTCGAGGCCGAGGCCGACCGCATCTGCCTGCGCGACGGCGTGCGGCTCGCGGCGCGGATCGGCGCCAACCCGGCGCTCGCGCGCTATCAGCGGGCGCATCTGAGCCCAGCGCCCGAGGAACTGGCGACGGATGGCGGGATCGACGCCTGGGTGCGGCAGGGGGCGAACACGATCTTCCACCCTGTCGGTACCTGCCGGATGGGCAGCGATGCGGGGGCTGTGGTCGACCCGTCGCTGAGGCTGCGCGGGATCGACCGCCTGCGCGTCATCGACGCGAGCGTGATGCCCCGCGTCATCGGCGGCAACACCTCGGCACCCACGATGATGATCGCCGAGAAGGGCGCCGACATGATCCTCGGCCGCCCGCCGCTCGGTCCTGCGTGATGGCCACCCCCCCGGGTTGGTGGGAGCCGCGCTTTGCCCCCGTCGCCGAGGCCTTCGGCGCCGCCCTCGGTGCGGGGGAGCGCGGCGCGCTCTGCCTCATGCACGAGGGGCGGGTGGTGCTCGAGGTCCACGGCGGCGAGGCAGCACCTGGCAGGCCCTGGGCGCCCGACACGCTGGCGTGCTGCTTTTCGGTCACGAAGGGCGTGCTCGGCCTGCTCGCGCAGGTGATGATCGCGCGCGGGATGCTCGACCCCGAAGCCCCCGTGGGCAGCCTCTGGCCCGCCTTCCGCCGGCCCGCCCTGCGCATCGGCGAGATCCTAACCCACCGGGCGGGGTTGCCGGCCGTTTCCGTCCCGGCGAGTGCGGGGGATCTTTATGACTGGGGGCGGATGGTCGCGCTGGTCGAGGCGTCCGACCCCGTCTGCCCGGGCGATCCGCCGGTCTATCACAACATGACCTGGGGCCATCTCGTGGGCGAGGTGCTCTGCCGCGCGGCGGGGGTGCGGCCGCTCTCGCGTCTGCTGCGCGAGATGGTCACCGCGCCGCTCGGGGCGGATTTCCACCTCGGGCTCGGCCCCGCCGAGGCGGCGCGCGCCGCGCACATGACGCAAGAGGATCCCTCGGGCCTCTTTCGCGCGCTGGCCGAGGATCCGGGCGGGATCTTCGCCCGCTCGATGGTCTTCTTCGACCCGGCCGAAGACTTCAACTCGGCCCGCTGGCGGGCGGCCGAGATCGGGTCGGGCTCGGGCCATGCGACGGCGCGCGCGATCGCCACCATCTACGGCCAGTTCGTCTGGCGCGATGCGCTGATCCCTGCCGAGCGCCAGCGCGCGGCGCGGCGCGAGACGGGGGCGAACCCCGCCGATCCGGTGCTTGGCATCCCGATCCGCTATGGCGAAGGGGTGGAGCTCTGCACCCCGCCCGCGCTCGACTTCGGGCCGAACCCCGCGGCGGTCGGCCATTGGGGGGCAGGGGGCGCGCAGGGCTCGGCCGACCCCGAGAACGGCCTGTCCATGGGATATGTGACCGGCTACATGGATGCGAGGATGGGCACATCGGCGCGCGCCCGCGCCTATGTCGCGGCCGCAGCGTGCTGTCTCTGACGCGGCGGTCCTTCGCGCAAGGTCAGACCGGGCGACCTCGGCACCTCCCTTCCGGGGATGCCGCATTCAGGTGCGCGCGCGCTCGAAGGCCGCCCATGCGGCCTCGAAGGCGGCGAAGTCGAAGCCCGGCTCGCGGGCGGGATCGAGGACCAGCCGCTCGGTCGCCTGCATCCTGCCGATGGCGGCCAGAAGGCCGGGGATC
>JBIKVM010000230.1:0-4502 GCA_044356825.1 Limisphaerales bacterium | reverse complement strand
ACTGATGGGCGGGGAACGCCCCGAGGATGCGCCGCACCGCCCGCGCCTCGTCGACGACGCGGGCAAGATCGGCGCCCGACAGCGCCTCGCCGGTGCCAAGCCGCAGCACCGCCCCGTCCGTCCCCTGCGCCACGAGGTAATCCTCGAGCGCAGCCTGATCCTTGAGATAGACCTCCGACTTGCCGCGCGCGACCTTGTAGAGCGGCGGCTGCGCGATGTAGAGGAACCCCCCCTCGATCACCTGCGGCATCTGGCGGAAGAAGAAGGTCAGGAGCAGCGTGCGGATATGCGCGCCGTCCACGTCGGCGTCCGTCATGATGACGATCTTGTGGTAGCGCAGCTTGCCGATGTCGAATTCGTCGCGCCCGATCCCGGTGCCGAGCGCGGTGATGAGCGTTCCGATCTCCTGGCTCGAGAGCATCCGGTCGAACCGCGCGCGCTCGACGTTGAGGATCTTGCCCCGCAGCGGCAGCACCGCCTGATTGGATCGCGAGCGCCCCTGCTTGGCCGACCCGCCGGCGCTGTCGCCCTCGACGAGGAACAGCTCCGACAGCGCCGGGTCGCGCTCCTGGCAATCGGCGAGCTTGCCGGGCAGCGAGGCGACATCGAGCGCGGTCTTGCGCCGCGTCAGTTCGCGCGCCTTGCGCGCCGCCTCGCGCGCCAGCGCCGCCTCGATGATCTTGCCGACGATGACGCGGGCCGGACCGGGGTTCTCCTCGAACCACTCGCCGAGCTTTTCGGCCACGAGGTTCTCGACCGCGGGTCGGACCTCGGAACTCACGAGCTTGTCCTTGGTCTGGCTCGAGAACTTGGGGTCGGGCACCTTGACCGAGAGGACGCAGGTAAGCCCCTCGCGCGCGTCGTCGCCGGTGAATGCCACCTTTTCGCGCTTGGCGATGCCCGAGGTCTGGGCATAGCTGTTGATCGTGCGCGTCAGCGCCGCCCGATACCCCGCCAGATGCGTGCCCCCGTCGCGCTGGGGGATGTTGTTGGTGAAGGGCAGCACCGTCTCGTGATAGCTGTCGTTCCACCACATCGCGACCTCGATCCCGATCCCGTCGCGTTCGCCGGTGATGAAGATCGGCTCGGGCATGGCCGGGGTCTTGGAGCGGTCGAGATAGCGCACGAACTCGCGCACCCCCCCCTCATAGAAGAGGTCGGTGTGGAGGGGTTCGGCGGGCCGCTCGTCGTGCAGGCTGATCCGCACGCCGGAATTGAGGAAGGCCAGCTCGCGCAGGCGGTTCTCGAGCGTCTTGTAGACATAGTCGAGGTTCGAGAAGGTCCGGGTCGAGGCGAGAAAGCGCACCTCGGTGCCGCGCCGGCCTTGGGCGTCGCCCGTGACGCGCAGGGGTTCGACCGTGTCGCCATGCTCGAAGCGGGCGAAATGTTCCTTGCCGCCGCGCCAGATGCGCAGCTCGAGCCACTCCGACAGCGCGTTGACGACCGACACCCCCACCCCGTGCAACCCGCCCGAGACCTTGTAGCTGTTCTGGTCGAACTTTCCGCCCGCGTGGAGCTGCGTCATGATCACCTCGGCGGCCGAAACGCCTTCGCCGGGGTGGATGTCGGTCGGGATGCCGCGCCCGTTGTCCGAGACGGAAACCGAGGAATCGGCGTGGATGCGCACCGCGACCTCGGTCGCGTGGCCCGCGAGCGCCTCGTCGATGCCGTTGTCGACGACCTCATAGACCATGTGGTGCAGGCCCGAGCCGTCGTCGGTGTCGCCGATATACATGCCGGGCCGCTTGCGGACAGCCTCCAAACCCTTGAGAACCTTGATGGACTCGGCGCCGTAGTCGTCGGCGTTGCGGGCGGGTTCGGCCATGCGGGGGCTTCCTTGACGTTGCCTGTCGGATATAGCGGCCGGCGCGGGGAATGTCACGCGCCGCAGCGCCTTCGGGTCAGCCGAACGCGATCACGATCCCCGCCCCGATCATCAGCCCGCCCGCGATGCGGTCGATCCGGCGGCGGGCGGGCGCCGAGGTCAGCGTCGCCCGCACCCGGTCGATCGAGAGCGCCACGATCAGGTTCCCCGCCATCGGCAGGAACATCGAGAGGGCGACGATCGCGGCGATGTCGGGGCCCGTGACGCGCGAGAGATCGAAGAAGGTCGGCAGAAGGCCCATGTAGAAGAGGATCGCCTTGGGATTGGCGAGGATCGCAGCGACGCCGGCGGCAAAGCCCGCCCAGCGCCCCGGCCGCGTCAGGCGGCTATCGGCCGCCAGCGCCCGCCCCGCCTTGCGCCAGAGCGCCCAGCCCATGCCGAGGAACATCGCGACCGCGACCCAGCGCATGAGGCCGAGCACATCGCCCCAGACCGCCACGATCCAGTTGAGGCCGAGGATCGCCGCGAGCGGCCAGAGCCCGTCGCCAAGGCTGACCCCGACCGCAAGCGGCCAGGCGGCGGCAAACCCGCCCGACAGCGCGCGCGCCCCGAGCGCCACCCACACCGGCCCCGGTGTGATGAAGAGAAGGAGAAGCGCCCCGGCATAGAGCGCAAGCTCAGCCACCCCGACCGTCACGCCTCCGCCCCCCCGATCACCGACCGCCCGCCCGCCTCGGCAACGTGCAGCCGCGCCGCGTCGCCGCCCCAGTCGCCGAACAGCGCCGCTTCCGTCCCGGTCATGAAGGCCTGCGCCCCGAGCGTTGCGATGGCGGCGTGCAGGGCGGCGCGGCGGGTATCGTCAAGATGCGCCGCGACCTCATCAAGGAGCAGCACCGGCGGCGCGCCCGTCTCGGCCGCGAGCGCGCGCGCATTGGCCAGCACGATCGCGATCAGGAGCGCCTTCTGCTCGCCGGTCGAGGCCTGCGCGGCGGCGATGCCCTTGGCGGCGTGGCGCACCGCCATGTCGGCGCGCTGCGGCCCGATCAGCGTGCGCCCCGCGGCCAGATCGCGCGCCCGCCCCGCGGCCCAGAGCGCGGCCAGCTCGGCCTCGGTCTCGGGCGTGGGCTCGGGATAGGCGAGCGCCACCTCGGCCGCCGGAAAGGCGCTGCCGTCGTCCATCGCGGCCCCGATCCGGTCGAGCGCGGCGCGGCGGTTGGCGGCCAGCACCGCCCCGCTTGCCGCCATCTGCGCCTCGAGCGCGCCAAGCCATGCGGGCTGCGCGCCCCCCTCGCGCAAGAGGCGGTTGCGTTCGCGCAGCGCCTTCTCGAAGCGCAGCGCGGCCTCGGCGTGGCCCGGGTGGAACGACAGCGCGAGCCGGTCGAGAAAGCGCCGCCGCGCCTCGGGGGCATCGAGCCAGAGCCGGTCCATCGCGGGGGTGAGCCACAGGATGCGCAGGACGCCCCCGAGCGCGGCCTGCGATGCCGCCTTGCCGTCGATGCGCACCTGCCGCGCGCTGCCCTCGGCCGTCGTCTCGATCTCGCGCGCGGCACCTTGGGTTTCGACCAGTGCCGCCACGCGCCAGACCGTGCCGGGGGTCCGCGCCATCTCCTCGACCGGGGCGCCGCGCAGGCCGCGCCCGGGCGCGAGCATCGAGACGGCCTCGAGGATCGAGGTCTTGCCCGCGCCGTTCGCCCCCGTGATCGCGACGGGTCGGCCGTCGAGCACGAGCCGCGTCGCGGCGTGCGAGCGGAACTGCCCGAGTGTCAGCTCGCGGACCAGCATCGCCCCGCCGCCGGCGCCAAGGGCGCCGTCACACCCGCATCGGCATCACGACATAGACGGCGCTCGAATCCCCACCGTCGCGGATCAGCGCCGGATCGCCCGAGCCGTTGAACAGGAACACCGCATTGTCGCGGTCGATCTGGCCTGCGATCTCGAGCAGGTACTTGGCGTTGAAGCCGATCTCGAGCGGGTCGGCCGCATAGGCGACGCCGAGTTCCTCCTCGGCGGCGCCCGAATCGGGGGCATTCACCGTCAGCACCAGCCGATCTTCGTCGAGCGAGAGCTTCACCGCCCGCGAGCGTTCCGAGGATACCGTCGCCACCCGGTCCACCGCACGTGCGAAGTCACCCGCGTCGACCTCGAGACGGCGGGTATTGGCGGTCGGGATCACGCGCGAATAATCCGGAAATGTCCCGTCGATGACCTTCGAGACGAGCGTGATCGTGGGCGTGGCGAATCGGACCTTGGTCTCCGAGACCGAGACCGCGATGGTGGTATCGTCATCGAGGAGCTTGCGCAGCTCGCCCACCGTCTTGCGCGGGATGATGACGCCCGGCATCCCGCGCGCGCCCTCGGGCAGCGGCGCGTCGATGCGCGCGAGGCGGTGGCCGTCGGTCGCGACGCAGCGCAGCACCTCGCCCCCTTCGGCCTGCGCGACATGCATGTAGACGCCGTTGAGGTAGTAGCGCGTCTCTTCGGTCGAGATCGCGAATTTCGCCTTGTCGAAGAGCCGGCGCAACTCGGCCGCGGGGGCGGCGAAGTTGGTCGTGTATTCGCTCGAGGCCATCTGCGGGAAATCCTCGCGCGGGAGCGTGGCGAGCGAGAAGGTCGACCGCCCCGCCTGCACCGTCAGGCGCCCCGCCGCCGGATCGTCCGAGAGGTTGACGAGCGCGCC
>JBIKVM010000229.1:0-4509 GCA_044356825.1 Limisphaerales bacterium | reverse complement strand
CCGATCATCATCAACAACGCGGGCATCGCGGGCGGGGGGCGCGCGCTCGACACGCCCGCCGAGGACTGGGCGCGCGTCATCGACACAGACCTCTCGGGGGTGTTTCGCGTGGCGCAGGCGGGGGCGCGCGCGCTCGTCGCGGCCGGTCAGGGGGGCGCGATCGTCAACATCGCTTCCATCCTCGGGCTGCGGGTGGCGGGCGGGGTCGCGGCCTATGCGGCGGCCAAGGCGGGGGTCGTGCAACTCACGCGCGCGCTCGCCCTCGAATGGGCGCGCCACGGGATCCGTGTGAACGCGCTCTGCCCGGGCTATATCGAGACCGACATCAACCGCGACTTCTTCGCGACCGAGGCCGGGCAGGCGATGGTGCGGCGCATCCCGCAGCGCCGGCTCGGCCAGCCCGCGGACCTCGACGGCGCGCTTCTGCTGCTCGTCTCGGAGGCCGGGCGCTATATCACCGGGGCCGAGATCGTCGTCGATGGCGGGCATCTCGTCTCATCGCTCTGAGGGCTGGACATGGACTTCACGATCCCCCCCCGCATCGAGGATTTCCGCGCCCGCATCGCGGCCTTCGTCGAGGAGCAGATCCTGCCCGCCGAGGCCGACCGGTCGGCCTGGGACGCGCATGGCAACATCGCGGCGGGCCCCCTTGCCGCGCTGCGCGAGCGGGCGCGCGCCGAGGGGCTCTGGTGCCTGCAACTCTCGCCCGAATGGGGCGGGCAGGGCCTCTCGAAGGTCGGGATGGCGGTCTGCTACGAGGCGATGAACCGCTCGATCTTCGGGCCGGTCGTCTTCAACTCGGCCGCGCCCGACGACGGCAACATGATGGTGCTCGAAAAGGTGGGCACCCCCGCGCAGAAGGAACGCTGGCTGCGCCCGATCGCCGAGGGGCGCGTGCGGTCGGCCTTCGCCATGACCGAGCCGCACCCCGGCGGGGGGTCGGACCCCGCGATGATCCTCACCCGGGCCGAGCGGCGGGGCGATCGCTACGTCATCCACGGCCGCAAGTGGTTCATCACCGGCGGGGCCGAGGCGCGCCACTTCATCCTGATCGCGCGCACCTCGGATGACGCGCGCAAGGGGCTGACGGCGTTTCTCTTCGACGCCGCGTCGCCCGGCTGGCGGATCGAGCGGCGCATCCCCATCATGGGCCCCGAGGAGCACGGCGGGCATTGCGAGCTGGTTTTCGAGGGGCTCGAGATCCCGGCCGAGGACATCCTGATCGGCGAGGGCGAGGGGCTGCGGCTGACGCAGACCCGCCTCGGCCCCGCGCGGCTCACGCATTGCATGCGCTGGCTCGGGCTCGCGGAGCGCGCGGTCGGGATCGCGCGCGATTATGCCGAGGTGCGCATGGGCTTCGGCCAGCGCCTGGCAGAGCGCGAGAGCATCCGCATCATGCTCGGCGATCTCGCGATGCAGATCGAGGTCGGGCGGCTTCTGGTGATGAAGGCCGCGTGGGAGATCGACCGCGGCGGGCACGCGCAGAAAGAGGTCTCGATGGCCAAGATCCATGTCGCGAACCTCCTGCACAAGGCCGCCGACACCGCGATCCAGATCAACGGCGCGCGCGGCTATTCGACGGATACGGTCCTCGAATGGATCTATCGCTACGCGCGTCAGGCGCGCCTCGTCGATGGCGCGGACGAGGTGCACCGGATGCTGCTCGACCGGGCGCTGAAGGCCGAGGGGCCGGGCTTCTGGCGCTGGCCGGTCGGCGCAGGGGGCGGCCCGGGGGGCGGCGATGCGGCTTGAGGGGCATCTTGCGCCGCGGCCCGCGAACCACCGGCCGCTGACCCCGCTCGATTTCCTCGATCGCGCTGCGGCCGCCCATCCCGCCCGCCCGGCCGTGGTCTGGCGGGGGCTGCGCTGGGATTACGCGGGCTTCGCCGCGATGGTCGCGCGGCTCAGGCGCTGGCTGGCGGGGCAGGGGGTGGGGCCGGGCGATGTCGTCTCGGTCATGGCGGGCAACCGGCCCGAGATGCTCGCCGCCCATTACGCGGTGCCGGCGCTGGGCGCGATCCTCAACGCCGTCAACACGCGGCTCGATGCGGGCACCGTGGGCTTCATCCTGCGCCACGCCCGGAGCCGGCTGATCCTCGCCGACGGCCCCGCCTGGCCCGTCGCGACGGCCGCCGCCGCCGCCGCCGGGATCGCCACCTTCGATCTGCCGGAACCGGGGCAGGCGGGCGGGTGCGCGGTGCTCGACGGCCCGACCGAGGGCCCGCTGCCCTGCCTTGCCGATGGGGTGGTGGATGAGTGGCAGGCGATCGGCATCAACTACACCTCGGGCACGACGGGGCGGCCCAAGGGCGTCGTCATCACCCACCGCGGTGCTGCGCTCAATGCGCTCGGCAATGTCATGGCGCTGGGGCTCGCCGCGCCCCCGCCAGCGGCGCCGCCCGTCTATCTCTGGACGCTGCCGATGTTTCACTGCAACGGCTGGTGCCACACCTGGGCGGTGACGGCGGCGGGCGGGGTGCATGTCTGCCTCGACCGGGTGGAGCCCGCCGCGATCTTCGCGCATATCATGGCCGAGCGCGTGACGCACATGGCCTGCGCGCCCGTCGTCCTCTACATGATGCTGGGCGACCCCGCGCGCGAGGGCTTCCGCCCGCCCAGGCCGCTCACCGTTGCCTCGGGCGGGGCGGCGCCGACCGAGGCGCTGATCTCTGGCCTCGAGGCGATGGGGGCGCGGTTCCTGCACCTCTACGGCCTGACCGAGAGCTACGGACCCGCGACGCTCTGCGACCCCGAACCGGCCGAGGTGGCCGAGGTCGCGGTGCGCGCCCGTCGCCTCGCGCGGCAGGGGATGCGCCACGCGCTGCTCGCGGGCGCCGATGTCCACGACGCCGCAGGCGCGCCCGTCCCCCCGGACGGCACGACGGCGGGTGAGATCGTGCTCAGGGGCAACACGGTGATGGCGGGCTATTGGGACGATGCCGAGGCGACCGAGGCGGCCTTTGCGGGCGGGGTCTTTCACACCGGCGACATCGCGGTGCGCCACCCCAACGACGAGATCGAGATCCGCGACCGCGCCAAGGACATCATCATCTCGGGCGGCGAGAACATCTCGAGCCTCGAGGTCGAGAACGCGCTGCACGCCCACCCTGCCGTCCTCTTCGCCGCGGTTGTCGCCGCCCCCCACCCGAAATGGGGCGAGACGCCCTGCGCCTTCGTCGAACTAAAACCGGGCGCCAACGCGACGGCCGACGAGATCGCGGCCTTCGCGCGCGCCCGCCTCGCGGGCTTCAAGGTGCCGCGGCGCTTCGTCTTCGGACCCGTGCCGCGCACCGCGACGGGCAAGATGCAGAAATACCTGCTGCGCGAACGTGCCCGCGCGCTCCCGCCCGAGGGTTGAGGATGGCGGGGCACGACCTCGCGGCGCTCGGGCCCTGGCTCGATGCCGCCTTCGGGCGGGCGCCGCTGGCCGGTATCGAGCCTGTCGCGGGCGGGCAGTCGAACCCAACCTGGTTCCTCACCCACGGGGCGGCGCGGATGGTGCTGCGCGCCAAGCCCATCGGCCCCATCCTGCCCGGCGCGCACGCGATCGAGCGCGAGTTCCGCGTGCTCTCGGCCCTCTACCCCGCGGGGCTGCCGGTGCCCCGCCCGATCCGGCTCTGCGAGGATCCGGCCGTGATCGGCACGCCCTTCTACCTCATGGAACGGGTCGAGGGGCGGATCTTCACCGATTGCAGCCTGCCCGACCTGCCGCCCGCCGAGCGGGCCGCGATCTGGATGGGTCTGGCCGACGCGCTCGCGGCTCTCCACCGTGTGGATCCGACCGCCGTGGGCCTTGGCGATTTCGGGCGCTCCACGGCCTATTTCGACCGTCAGCTCGCGCTCTGGTCGCGCCAGCGGGCCGAGGCGGAGCTTGAATCCCCCCCCGATCTCGTCGCACTCGAGGAGTGGCTTGCGGCGAACCTCCCACCCGACGATGGCAGCGTCGCGCTTGTCCACGGCGACTTCCGCATGGGCAACATGATCTTCCACCCGACCGAACCGCGCGTCGTCGCCATCCTCGACTGGGAACTTGCTACGCTGGGACATCCGCTCGCGGACCTCGGTTACGTGGTGATGCCGTGGTGGACCGCGCCCGACGAATATGGCGGGATCCTCGGCCTTGATCACATGGCGCTCGGGCTTCCCTCCGAGATGCAGTTCCTTGCCCGGCACGCCATGTCCACCCCGGGCATCGGTGCGCCCGGAGCCTTTCATCGCGCCTTCGCGCTCTACCGCTTCGCCGTCATCTTTGTCGGTATCGCGGCACGCCACCGCACCGGCACCGCCGCCGACCCCCAGGCCGAGCGTCTCGCACCCCTCGCAGCGCGCTTCGCGATGCGCGGCATTGATATCGTCAGAGCCGCTCAGGGAGGCATTTCGGGCACCTAATCTATCATAAATGTACTTATTGCTAACTTAAGATAGTTAAATATTCTAAATATTACACAAAAAGTAAACCTCTTGTCGGATGCGTTCGATAGATACCTTGCCGCAAGGAATCTCCCGGTG
>JBIKVM010000228.1:0-4552 GCA_044356825.1 Limisphaerales bacterium | reverse complement strand
CCCTCGACGGGGCCCGCGCCCGCCCCCCCTGAGCCCTTCCCACGCGTCAGAACGGGATATCCGCCGCCCGCTCGGCTGCGACCAGAAAGCTCGCGAGGACATGCTTCTCGCCCGCCTTCTCGAACGCCACCTGCATCTTGTCGCCGTCCGCCGCCATCACCCGCCCATAGCCAAACTTGGCGTGAAAGACCCGCGCCCCGGGCGCGAAGGCCGCCGTCGTCCCCGCCCGCACCGTGAGCGCGCGCGCCTCCTCGGGGCGCGCGATCCCGCGCGGGGCGTTGCCGCGCGCGGCCATCCGCGCCCAGCCGGGCGAGGCATAGGCGTCGGCGCGCGCCGCGCGCTCGGCCATCCCGCCCGCCATCGCCGCCGCCCCGAAGCCGCCGCCATAGAGCCCGGGCGGGGTCAGCACCTCGACATCGGCGGCCGGCAGCTCATCGACGAAGCGCGAGGGCAGCTGGCTCTGCCACTGGCCATAGACGCGGCGGTTGGCGGCAAAGGACACCGTCGCCAGCCGCTCGGCGCGCGTGATCCCGACATGGGCAAGCCGGCGCTCCTCCTCGAGGCCGCGCAGGCCCGTCTCGTCCATCGCGCGCTGGCTCGGGAATAGACCCTCCTCCCAGCCGGGCAGGAAGACGACCGGAAACTCGAGGCCCTTGGCCGCGTGCAGCGTCATCACCGACACCTTCGCGCCCGCCTCTTCCGAGGCGTTGTCCATGATGAGCGCGACATGGTCGAGAAACCCCTGCAGGTTCTCGAACCCCTCGAGCGCCTTGACGAGCTCCTTGAGGTTCTCGAGCCGCCCCGGCCCCTCGGGCGTGCGGTCGGCCTGCCACATCGCGGTATAGCCGCTCTCGTCGAGGATCGTCTCGGCGAGCGCCACATGGTCGTAGCCCGGCGCGAGCGCCACCGCGTGCCAGCGCCCGATCGCCTCGGTCAGCCGGCGCAGCTCGGCCCCCGCCCGCCCGCCGATCGCGCCCTCGCGCGCAAGCCCCGCCGCGGCGCGCGCAAGCCCCGTGCCGGCGGCGCGCGCGGCCTGCGCGATCGTGGCCTGCGCGCGCTCGCCCAGGCCCCTCTTGGGCGTGTTCACCACCCGCTCGAACGCGAGATCGTCGGCCGGGCTGACGGCGAGGCGCAGATAGGCCATCGCGTCGCGGATCTCCTGCCGCTCATAGAAGCGCGGGCCGCCGATGACGCGATAGGGCAGCCCGATGGTGAGGAAGCGGTCCTCGAAGGCGCGCATCTGGTGGCTGGCGCGCACGAGGATCGCGATGCCGTCGAGCCCCGCCGCGACCCCGCGCCGCCCGGCCGCGATCGCCTCGATCTCCTCGCCGATCCAGCGCGCCTCCTCCTCGCCGTCCCAGTGGCCGATCAGGCGCAGCTTCTCGCCGCCCTCGGCCTCGGTCCAGAGCGTCTTGCCGAGCCGGTCGCGGTTCCCCGCGATGAGGCCCGACGCCGCCGCGAGGATGTGCCCCGTCGAGCGGTAGTTCTGTTCGAGCCGGATCACCTGCGCGCCGGGGAAATCCTTCTCGAAGCGCAGGATGTTGCCCACCTCGGCGCCGCGCCAGCCATAGATCGACTGGTCGTCGTCGCCCACGCAGCACAGGTTGCGGTGCCCCTGCGCGATCAGCCGCAGCCACAGATACTGCGCGACGTTGGTGTCCTGATATTCGTCGACATGGATGTAGCGCAGCCAGCGCTGATACTGCGCCAGCACGTCGGGATGGGTCTGCAGGATGGTCAGGCAATGCAGCACCAGATCGCCGAAATCGACCGCGTTGAGGGTGCGCAGCCGGTCCTGATAGGCGGCATAGAGCGCGGGCCCCTGCCCGCCGAAGGCGTCGGCCTCGGATGAGGGCACGCGCTCGGGGATGATGGCGCGGTTCTTCCAGCCGTCGATGATCGCGCCCAGAAGCCGGGCGGGCCAGCGCTTTTCGTCGATGTCGGCGGCGGCGATCAGTTGTTTGAGCAGCCGGAGCTGGTCGTCGGTGTCGAGGATGGTGAAGCCCGGCGTCAGCCCCACGAGTTCGGCGTGCCGGCGCAGCATCCGCACACCGATCGCGTGGAAGGTGCCGACCCAGGGCATGCCCTCGGCGGCCTCGCCGATCAGCGCGCCGATGCGCGACTTCATCTCGCGCGCGGCCTTGTTGGTGAAGGTGACGGCGAGGATCTCGTTCGGCCGCGCGCGCCCCGTGCGCAGCAGATGCGCGATCCGCGCCGTCAGCGCCCGCGTCTTGCCCGTCCCCGCCCCGGCCAGCACGAGGACCGGCCCCTCGGTCGCCTCGACCGCCGCGCGCTGCGCGGGGTTGAGGCCCGCAAGCCACGGCGCGCCCTGCGCGGCCATCGCGCGGGCGCTGAGGGGCATCTCGGCCGGGGGGTGCGGGTCGGGCGGGTGGCTCATGCGCCGACTATAGGCGCGCGACGGGCCAAGGGGAAGTCTGTTCGCGCAATGTTCGAACCCGCGCGCTCAGACCTCGACCGGGCGCGCGGTCTGCGCGCCGACGCCGAAGACGCGCCGATAGCGCGCGACCTCGGCCGCCGGGCCCACGGCCTTCAGCGGGTTGTCCGACAGCTTGACCGTCGGCCGCCCGTCCGCCGCGATCGCCTTG
The DNA here is from genome assembly GCA_044356825.1 of Limisphaerales bacterium. GTDB lineage: Bacteria > Pseudomonadota > Alphaproteobacteria > Rhodobacterales > Rhodobacteraceae > JAUREX01. The sequence goes on along the minus strand of JBIKVM010000228.1, from coordinate 1,946 downwards.
CACACGAGGCTGAAGGGCGCGAGGCGGTCATCGGCCGCAAGCCCCCTGAAATCGTTGGTGAGCAGCGTCCCCCACCCGAAGGAGACCTTCACGCGCCCGACGAAACGCGCCTGAAGCGCCGCGATCAGATCGACATCGAGCCCGTCGGAAAAGATCACGAGCTTGCCGCGCGGATCCTCGCCGCGCGCCTGCCACCAGCGGATCGCGGCCTCGGCACCCATCGCGGGGTCGCCCGAATCGATCCGGATGCCGGTCCAGCCCGCGAGCCAGTCGGGCGCGCGCGCCAAGAACCCCTCGGTGCCATAGGTGTCGGGCAGGATGATGCGCAGGTTGCCGTCGTGTTCCTCCTGCCAGTCGGCGAGGACGCGATAGGGCGCCTCGGCCAGTTCGGCGTCATCGCGGGCAAGGGCGGCGCGCACCATCGGCAACTCGTGCGCGTTCGTCCCGATCGCCTCGACCTCGCGCCGCATCGCGATGAGGCAGTTCGAGGTGCCGACGAAGGCCCCGCCCAGCCCCTCGATCAGCGCCTGCACGCACCAGTCCTGCCAGAGGAAGGAATGCCGCCGCCGGGTGCCGAAATCGGCGAGCCTGAGGCCCGCGATCCCGCGCAGCCGCGTGACCTTCTCCCACACCCGCGCCATGGCGCGGGCATAGAGCACCTGCAACTCGAATCGCCCCAGATCCTCGAGCACCGCGCGCGAGCGCAACTCCATCAGCACCGCAAGGGCCGGGATCTCCCACATCATCACCTCGGGCCAGCGGCCCTCGAAGGTCAGCTCATACTGCTCGCCCCGCCGTTCGAGGTGATAGGGCGGCAGCCGCAACCCCTCGAACCAGGTCATGAAGCCCGGGCTGAACATCTGCCGCTTGCCGTAGAAGGTGTTGCCGCGCAGAAAGGTCGACTCCCCGCGCGAGAGCGAGAGCGACCGGATATGGTCGAGCTGCTCGCGCAGCGCGCCCTCGTCGATCAGCCGCGCGAGCGGCACGTCGGCGCTGCGGTTGATGAGCGAGAAGGTCACGACCGTCGCGGGGCTCGTGCGCAGCACCGACTGGCACATCAGGAGCTTGTAGAAATCCGTGTCGATCAGCGACCGCACGATCGGGTCGATCTTCCACTTGTGGTTGTAGACCCGCGTCGCGATGTCGATCATCGGTCATCCTCGCGGATCGCGACCCCCGCCGCCGCGAGCGCCCCGAGCGCCGCCGCGAGCGAGCCGCCAAGGTCGATCGCGCGGCAGGCGGGCAGGATGACCTCGGCCGCGAACCCCTCCCGCACGGCATCGAGCGCCGACCACGCCACGCAGTAATCCGTCGCGAGCCCCGCAAAGCTCAGCCGCGCGATGCCCCGTTCGCGCAGCCAGCCCGCAAGGCCCGTGGGCGTGGTGCGGTCGTTCTCGAAAAAGGCCGAATAGCTGTCGATCCCGGGCGACATCCCCTTGCGGATGATCGCGGCCGCCCGCGTCGTGTCGAGCGCGGGGTGGAACGCCGCCCCCGGCGTGCCCTGCACGCAATGGTCGGGCCAGAGCACCTGCGGGCCATAGGGCATCGCCACCGTCTCGAAGGGCGCCCGCCCCGGATGGCTCGACGCGAACGAGGCATGCCCGGCCGGGTGCCAGTCCTGAGTCAGCACGACCGTCCCGGCCTGCGCCATCAGCGCGTTGACCCGCTCCACGATCGCGTCCCCCCCCGACACCGCGAGCGCGCCGCCCGGGCAGAAATCCGCCTGCAGGTCGATGACGATCAGGGCGTGGCGGTCGGCGGGCATCGGGGCACCTCGGCTGCATCGGGCGCGGGAACGATAGGGAGGGGGGCGCGGCGGGTCAATCCGCCCTAACCCTGCCTTAACCTCCGGCTGCGAGGGTCAGCATCGGTCCTGCCGGGGTCTCTCATGCGCGCCGTGCTGCTGTTCCTCCTCCTGCTCCTGCCCGCTTTGGCCGGGGCGGCGC
>JBIKVM010000051.1:0-15789 GCA_044356825.1 Limisphaerales bacterium | reverse complement strand
GATCGCGAAGGCGCCGCCCACATCGGGCTTGAGGTAGAAGTTGCGGTCGGGATCGCGCAGCGTGGTGAGGTCGGGGGGCAGGTCGAGCCCCTTTTCGGTGACGAAATACTGATGCTCCACCACCCCCGCGGCGAGGGCGACGCCCGCCATCGCCCCCACCCGCCGCGCCCAGTAGCCCGCGCAGTTGACGACGATCTCGGCCCCGATGGTGCCGTGGTCGGTCACCACCCCGAGCGCGCGCCGCCCCGCGACCGGGATCGCCTCGACCCGCACGCCCTCCTCGATGCGCACGCCGGCGCGGCGGGCGGCCTGCGCATAGGCCATCGTCAGCGCGTAGGGGTCCACATAGCCGTCCGAGGGGATCCACGCCGCCCCCACCACCCCCGCCGGCTCGATGAGATCGAAGCGCGCCTTCGCCTCGGCGGGCGAGAGGAGATGCGCCTCGAAGCCGAAGGATTTCGCCAGCTGCACCGAGCGGCGGATCTCGCTCCAGCGCGGGGCAGAGGCGGCGAGGCGCAGGCTGCCCACCTTCTTCCAGTCGATCGTGCCGCCCGTCTCGGCCGAGAGCCGGTCGAACACCGCGACCGAGTTCTGCATGAGGCGCGTCAGCGCGCGCTTGCCGCGCAACTGCCCCACGAGGCCGGCGGCGTGCCAGGTGGAGCCATGCGTGATCTGCGCCTTCTCGAGCACGAGCACATCGCGCTCGCCCTTCCGCGCGAGCGCGGCCGCAAGCGCGCAGCCGATCGCACCGGCCCCGATGATGACGATGCGGGCGTGGCGGTCGGCGATCATGCGCGCCGCAGCCCCGAAACGGGTGCACGCCGCGGCACGGCGGCCGGATCCCGGCCCGCCCCGGCTCTTGCGCCCTCGCGCAGCACCACTTTTCCCATCGTCGCCGACCCCGCGCATCTCGCATCCCGGAGGGGATGCCGAACGTTTGCAGCCTCGCCGCAACTCGCCTTCCGATCAAGAGGTTTGCGCGATGCCGCGGGCCGTCGGGCCGGGCGGCTTGATCCAAGTCAATCCAGATTGACGCGAGAAATGTAACGGAGATCAGACATTTCTGGAGATCCTCATGCGCATCCTCTTCGTCCATCCCAACTACCGCTCGGGCGGGGCCGAGATCGCCGGCACCTGGCCGCCCGCCTGGGTCGCCTATCTGTCGGGTCATCTGCGGCAGGCGGGTTTCGACGACATCCGCTTCATCGATGCGATGACGGACGACATCGCCGACGAGGACCTCGGGCGGATGATCGCCGAGGCGCGGCCTGACGCGATCGGCGTCACCGCCATCACCCCCTCGATCTATCGCGCCGAAGAGGTGCTGCGCATCGCCGCCGAGGTCGCGCCGCAGGCGGTGCGGATCCTCGGCGGGATCCACGCCACCTTCATGTACAAGCAGGTCCTCTCCGAGGCGCCCTGGGTCGATGTGATCGTGCGCGGCGAGGGCGAGGAGATCTGCACCGCGCTGATGGGCGCGATCCGCGACGGCCGCTGGCCGGCCGACCGCCGCCGCATCCGCGGCCTTGCCTTTCGCGACGGCGCGGAGATCGTGGCGACGCCCGCCGCGAGCACGGTCAAGGACCTCTCGAAGATCAGGCCCGACTGGTCGATCCTCGAATGGTCGAAATACATCTACATCCCCCTCAACACCCGCGTCGCGATCCCGAACCTCGCGCGCGGCTGCCCCTTCACCTGCTCGTTCTGTTCCCAGTGGAAGTTCTGGCGCGACTACCGCGTGCGCGACCCCAAGGACGTCGTGGACGAGATCGAGGATCTGGTCGAGAACCACGGTGTGGGCTTCTTCATCCTCGCCGACGAGGAGCCCACCATCAACAAGAAGAAATTCGTCGCCTTCTGCGAGGAATTGATCGCGCGCGACCTGCCGCGGCGCGTCAAATGGGGCATCAACACGCGCGTGACAGACATCTATCGCGACCGCGACATCCTGCCCTTCTACCGCGAGGCGGGGCTTGTCCATGTCAGCCTCGGGACCGAGGCGGCCGCGCAGATGAAGCTCGACCAGTTCAACAAGGAAACGAAGGTCGAGGAGAACCGCACCGCGATCCGCCTCTTGCGCGAGGCCGACATCCTCGTCGAGGCGCAGTTCATCGTGGGTCTCGACAACGAGACGCCCGAGACCCTCGAGGAAACCTATCGCATGGCCTGGGACTGGCAGCCCGACCTCGCCAACTGGTCGATGTACACGCCCTGGCCCTATACCCCCCTCTTCCAGGAGCTGAAGGACAAGGTCGAGGTCCACGACTTCTCGAAATACAACTTCGTCACCCCGATCATGAAGCCCGCCGCGATGGAGCGGGGCGAGCTGCTCGACGGGGTGATGAAGAACTATCGCCGCTTCTACATGCGCAAGGCGCTCTTCCATTACCCGTGGCGGGGCAGCGGGTTCCGCCGGCGCTATCTGCTCGGCTGCCTCCATGCCTTCCTGCGGGCGGGGTTCCAGCGCACCTTCTACGATCTCGGCAAGGCGGGCTACTGGGGGCCGCAGACGCGCAAGACGGTCGATTTCCATTTCGATCCGACACGCACGCTCGCCGAGGCGCAGATCGAGGATTGGGAGGCATCGGCCGACCGGGCCAAGCGCGCGGCGGAACGGCGCGCCGCGGTGCGCGCGCAGATGAAGGATCGTGCGGCGGTGCGCGCCTGCGGCGGCGGCGACGCGCAGATGGAGGACGCCTGAGGATGCCCGCCACGCGGGGCGGGACACCGCGGGTCTGATCGGCCCGAACGCGATCTTGCAGCTGCTGCCCGTGCTCGAGCGCGAGTTGGGCGCGGCCGAGGCGGCGGCGCTCATCCGCCGGGCGGGGATCGCGGCGCTGCCCGACGGGCACGCGATGATCCCTGAGGGAGAAGCGGCCGCCCTCCACCGCCGGCTGCGCGCCGAGCATCCGGCCCGCGCCCCGCGCCTTGCGGCCGAGGCCGGGGCGCGGACGGCGGACTACCTGCTCGCCCACCGCATCCCGTCACCGGTGCGCGGGATCTTGCGCCATCTGCCCCCCGCCGCCTCGGCCGCGATCCTGTCGCGGGCGATCGCGCGCAACGCCTGGACCTTCGCGGGCAGCGGCACCTTCCGCCGCGAGGGGGCGTGGCGCTTTGCCATCGCTGCGAACCCCCTCGTCGCGGGCGAGTTCAGCCGCAGCCCCCTCTGCCAGTGGCATGCGGCGGTGTTCGGACGGCTCTATCGTGAACTGGTCGCGCCCGACTGCCTGTGCACCGAGACGCGCTGCACCGCGCAGGGCAGAGGCGCGCCTTGTGAGTTCGTGATCACCCGCGCCTGATTCCCGAACAAAGGGGGTCAGTCCGCCACAATCCGCGTGTCGGGCCGGCCCGACCCGACAGCAAGCGGGGCGATGCCGAGCGCGCGCAGCGCGTTGAGGATGACGGCCACGTCGATGGCCTCCTGCAGCAGGGCGCCCTGCACCGGGGTCAGGTGGCCGAGGGCGGCCGCGATCATGCCTGCGACCGACAGGCCGATCCCCGCGACGACGCTTTGCAGCGCGATACGGCGCGCGCGGCGGGCGATCTCGATCCCGGTCGCGACCCGGTCCACCCGATCGACGAGCAGCACCACGTCCGCGGCCTCGGCACTCGCCGCCGCACCCCGCGCGCCCATCGCGACGCCGACATCGGCCGCCGCCAGCGCTGGGGCGTCGTTGACCCCGTCGCCCACCATCATCACGGGGCCGTTCTTGCGCTCGGTCAGCACGAGCAGCACCTTTCCGTCGGGCGCCAGCCCCGCCCGGATGCCGTCGAGCCCGAGCCCCTCCGTCACCCGCTCCGCGACCTCGGCCCGGTCGCCGGTCGCAAGCAGGATGCGCCCGACGCCCTGCCGGCGCAGCCGCGCGAGCATCTCGGCCGCGCCCTCGCGCAGCGGATCCGACATCACCAGATGCCCGGCCATGCGGCCATCGACCGCGACCGCGACCATCACCGACCCCGCCGCCAGTTCGGGATGATCGCCCGAGGCGCGCCCCACGCGCCCCGCCACGAAGCCGTCGCCCCCGACGATGACCTGCCGGCCGTCGATGAAGCCGATGACGCCCTCGCCCGCGATCTCGGCCACATCCTCGGGGACAGGCAGGCTCAGGCCGCGCGCCTGCGCGGCCGCGACGATGGCCTGCGCGACCGGGTGCTTCGATGCCTGGTCCAGCGCGGCAGCGTGGCGCAGGATGTCGTCGGCCCCCATGCCGTCATGGCTGTCGATGCTGACGATCCGCGGGCGCCCGTCGGTCAGCGTTCCGGTCTTGTCGAGGATGAGGGTCCGGATGCGGGCCATCGCCTCGAGCGGTTTGGCGCCCTTGACCAGCACCCCGAAATGGGCGGCGCGGCTCAGCCCCGCCACCAGCGCGACCGGCACCGCGAGGATGAGCGGGCAGGGCGTCGCCACCACCAGCACCGCCACGGCGCGGATCGGATCGCCCGTGAACCACCACGCGGCGGTCGCAATCGCGACCGTCACCGCCAGGAACCCGAGCGACCAGCGGTCGGCCAGCCGCGCCATCGGCGCCTTCGACGCCTGCGCCGCCTCGACCAGCCGAACGATGCCGGCATAGGTGCTGTCTCGCGCCTCGCGCGTGGCCTCGAGGTCGAAGGCATCGCCCGCGTTGGTCGACCCGCTCATCGCCTCGGCGCCGCGGTCGAGCCGGACGGGCAGCGATTCCCCCGTCAGTGCCGCGGTGTCGACAAAGGCCGCGGCCGAGGCGATCCGCCCGTCAACTGGGATGACATCGCCCTGCCGGATCAGGAGCCGGTCGCCGGGCGCGATGGCATCGAGGGGCACCTCCTCGAGCCCGCCGTTGCGCCTGCGCGTCGCACTGCGCGGCACGCGGGTCAGAAGGTCGCGCATCTCGCGCCGCGCGCGCCCTTCGGCGAAGCTTTCGAGGAAGGTGCCGCCCGAATACATCACCGCCACCACCGCCGCCGCCAGCGCCTCGCCGAAGATCAGCGCCGCCGACATCGACAGCGCGGCCACGATGTCGAGCCCCACCTCGCCCCGCGCCAGGCTGCGCAGGATCTCCAGCACGAGCGCTGCGAGGACGGGGATCACGCCAGCCGTCCACACCGCCTGCGCACCCAGCGCTTGCCCGGCGAATCGCAGCGCAAGGCCCGCTGCCAGCCCCGCGAGCGCAATGCCGAGCAGAACGATCTTCACCCGATCCGCCTGCGTCCGATCCATGGTCCGACCTCCGATGGGGCTGGCAGGAAGCTAGCACATCGGTGCCAAAGCCGTCGTGCCGAGTTCATCGCGCGTCGGGAAAAATGGACGGCGGACAGGATGATCCTCGGTGGCATGCACCAGACGGGCCGGGGATTGTGGCACCATCACCGCCAGATCGCCGATGGGGTCAACCCGGGCGTGCAGGTGCCGGACCCGGCTCCCAGCCTCCGCCAGCCGATGCGCGGGCGCCACCCCGACAGTGCCTGATCCGTGTGGTTCGGATCATGACGCCCGTCTTTGTCCCCCAATCCACCCCCCTGATATCGCGGCAGCGCGATGAGCCCCGCCGGCGGGAGGACCAGCCCACGCAGAAACACCCCGATGGATGGTCCTGCAGCGCACCGCGGGTTAACGGCGACATGCATTATGGCGGAAGCGGTGAGATTCGAACTCACGAACGGTTTCCCGTCGCCGGTTTTCAAGACCGGTGCAATCAACCCCTCTGCCACGCTTCCTGCGGGGTGTCGGCGTTCTAGCGGGTGGCGGGAGCGTTGGGAAGGGCTGCAGGTTGGCGCTTGTGCGAGGCGTGTTGACAAGGAGTGGGGCATTGGCTAATTGGCCCCATCCCGCGCCGGGCGACCTGCCGGGATGTCCGAAGTGATGTGGTCATGATCCGGGCCGTAAGGCTCCGATCCTCTGGATGTCCACCGCGTCGCCTCCGAATCGGAGGCGAAGGCGGTGCTTGCGTTTGTTGCGACGCCCTCGGTGTCGCGATGCAGGGATGGCCGCGTTCTCGCCGGGCGAGAGGAATGAGACGGGTGCAACACGGGGAACCGGAATGCCGACGATCCAGCAGCTGATCCGCAAGCCGCGGCAGCCCAAGGTGCAGCGCTCCAAGTCGCAGCACTTGCAATCCTGCCCGCAGAAGCGCGGCGTCTGCACGCGCGTCTATACGACGACGCCGAAGAAGCCCAACTCGGCCATGCGCAAGGTCGCCAAGGTGCGGCTGACGAACGGCTTCGAGGTGATCAGCTACATCCCTGGCGAGAAGCACAACCTGCAGGAGCACTCGGTCGTGCTGATCCGCGGCGGTCGCGTCAAGGACCTTCCCGGCGTGCGCTACCACATCCTGCGCGGCGTGCTCGACACGCAGGGCGTCAAGGATCGTCGCCAGCGCCGTTCGAAATACGGCGCCAAGCGCCCGAAATGAGGAACTGAGAGATGTCGCGTCGCCACGCCGCAGAAAAGCGCGAAGTCCTGCCCGATGCCAAGTTCGGCGACCGGGTCGTGACCAAGTTCATGAACAACCTCATGACCGACGGCAAGAAGTCGGTCGCCGAGCGGATCGTCTATGACGCGCTCGACCGGGTGCAGGCACGCCTGAAGCGCGCCCCCGTCGATGCCTTCCACGAGGCGCTCGACAACGTGAAGCCTTCGGTCGAAGTCCGATCCCGCCGTGTCGGCGGTGCGACCTATCAGGTACCCGTCGAGGTCCGCCCGACGCGCCGCGAGGCGCTGGCGATCCGCTGGCTGATCCAGGCCGCGCGCAAGCGCAATGAGAACACGATGGAAGAGCGGCTCGCGGCCGAACTGTCGGATGCCTGCAACGGGCGCGGAAGCGCGGTGAAGAAGCGCGAAGATACCCACAAGATGGCCGATGCCAACAAGGCATTCAGCCACTATCGCTGGTGAGGGCAGAGAGATGGCACGCGAATACCCGCTGAACCTCTACCGCAACTTCGGGATCATGGCCCACATCGACGCGGGCAAGACCACGACGACGGAGCGGATCCTCTACTACACCGGCAAGTCCCACAAGATCGGCGAGGTGCATGACGGCGCCGCGACGATGGACTGGATGGAGCAGGAGCAGGAGCGCGGGATCACCATCACCTCCGCCGCGACCACGACCTTCTGGCAGCGCAACATCGACGGCCAGGGCGAGGGCGACAAGCACCGCTTCAACATCATCGACACCCCCGGCCACGTCGACTTCACGATCGAGGTCGAGCGGTCTCTGGCCGTGCTCGACGGCGCGATCTGCCTGCTCGATGCCAACGCCGGTGTCGAGCCGCAGACTGAGACCGTCTGGCGCCAGGCCGACCGCTACAAGGTGCCGCGCATCGTCTTCGTCAACAAGATGGACAAGATCGGCGCCGACTTCTTCAACTGCGTGCGCATGATCAAGGACCGCACCGGCGCGACCCCGCTGCCGATCGCGCTGCCGATCGGTTCCGAGGACAAGTTCGAGGGCATCGTCGATCTGCTCGACATGTGCGAGTGGACCTGGAAGGGCGAGGACCTGGGCGCAAGCTGGACCCGCCAGGACATCCGCGCCTCGCTCAAGGCCGATGCCGACGAGTGGCGCCACAAGATGATCGAGACCGTGGTCGAACAGGACGACGCGGTGATGGAAGCCTATCTCGAGGGCGAGGAGCCCGACGTGGCGACCCTCCGCCGCCTGATCCGCAAGGGCACGCTCGCGCTGGCCTTCGTGCCGGTCACGGCGGGCTCGGCATTCAAGAACAAGGGCGTCCAGCCGCTCCTGAACTCGGTCATCGACTACCTGCCCTCGCCGCTCGACGTGCCGGCCTACATGGGCTTCGCACCGGGCGACGAGACTGAGACGCGCAACATCTCGCGTTCGGCCGATGACGATCAGCCCTACTCGGCGCTCGCCTTCAAGATCATGAACGACCCCTTCGTGGGCTCGCTCACCTTCACGCGCATCTATTCGGGTCAGCTCAAGAAGGGCGACCAGATGATGAACTCGACGAAGGGCAAGCGCGAGCGCGTCGGCCGCATGATGATGATGCACGCGATCAACCGCGAGGAAATCGAAGAGGCCTTCGCGGGCGACATCATCGCGCTCGCCGGTCTCAAGGAGACGACGACCGGCGACACGCTCTGCGACCCCGCGAAGCCCGTCGTGCTCGAGACGATGACCTTCCCCGAGCCCGTGATCGAGATCGCGGTCGAGCCGAAGTCGAAGAACGACCAGGAAAAGATGGCGCTGGCGCTCCAGCGTCTCGCGGCCGAGGATCCCTCGTTCCGGGTCGAGACCGACTTCGAATCGGGCCAGACCATCATGAAGGGCATGGGCGAGTTGCACCTCGACATCCTCGTCGACCGCATGCGGCGCGAGTTCAAGGTTGAGGCCAACATCGGCGCCCCGCAGGTCGCCTATCGCGAGACGATCAGCCACAAGACCGAGATCGACTACACCCACAAGAAGCAGACCGGCGGCACGGGCCAGTTCGCGCGCATCAAGCTCGAGATCGAACCGACCCAGCCGGGCGAGGGCTATTCCTTCGCCTCGAAGATCGTCGGCGGCGCGGTGCCGAAGGAGTACATCCCCGGCGTCGAGAAGGGCATCAAGTCGGTGATGGACTCGGGCCCTCTTGCGGGCTTCCCGGTGATCGACTTCAAGGTGGCCCTCGTCGATGGCGCCTTCCACGATGTCGATTCGTCCGTTCTCGCTTTCGAGATCGCGGCGCGCGCGGCGATGCGCGACGGTCTGAAGAAGGCCGGCGCGAAACTGCTCGAGCCGATCATGAAGGTCGAGGTGGTGACGCCCGAGGAATACACCGGCGGCATCATCGGCGACCTCACCAGCCGGCGCGGCATGGTGCAGGGGCAGGACACGCGCGGCAATGCCAACGTGATCAACGCCTTCGTGCCGCTCGCCAACATGTTCGGCTACATCAACAACCTGCGCTCGATGTCTTCGGGCCGCGCGGTGTTCACGATGCAGTTCGACCATTACGAGCCGGTGCCGCAGAACATCTCGGACGAGATCCAGAAAAAGTATGCATGACCAGGATGCGCGGCTGTCCGCGCATCCCCCGACAACCCGCGTGCGCTGAACCGCGCACCGCCCCCGGAACGAGGAGAGGCCACCATGGCGAAGGCGAAGTTTGAGCGGACGAAGCCGCATGTGAACATCGGGACGATTGGTCACGTTGACCACGGGAAGACGACGCTGACGGCGGCGATCACGAAGTATTACGGGGAGTTTCGTGCGTACGACCAGATTGACGCGGCCCCCGAGGAGCGTGCGCGCGGGATCACGATTTCGACGGCGCATGTGGAGTACGAGACGGCGAAGCGCCACTATGCGCACGTCGACTGCCCCGGCCACGCGGACTATGTGAAGAACATGATCACGGGTGCGGCGCAGATGGACGGGGGCATCCTCGTGTGCGCGGCCTCTGACGGTCCGATGCCGCAGACGCGCGAGCACATTCTTCTGGCGCGCCAGGTCGGCGTTCCGGCGCTGGTGGTTTACATGAACAAGATCGACCTCGTGGACGATCCCGAGCTGGTCGAGCTTGTCGAGATGGAGCTGCGCGAGCTTTTGTCGTCCTACGATTTCCCGGGCGACGACATTCCGATCATCAAGGGTTCGGCGCACCAGGCGATGATCGGGGAGCGTCCCGACATCGGCGAGCAGTCGATCCGGGCGCTGATGGACGCGGTGGACAGCTACATCCCGACGCCCGAGCGGGCGATCGACCAGCCGTTCCTGATGCCGATCGAGGATGTGTTCTCGATCTCGGGCCGGGGCACGGTGGTGACGGGGCGGGTCGAGCGCGGCGTGATCAACGTGGGCGACGAGGTCGAGATCGTGGGGATCCGTCCGACGAAGAAGTCGGTGTGTACGGGCGTCGAGATGTTCCGCAAGCTTCTGGACCGGGGCGAGGCGGGCGACAACATCGGGGCGCTGCTGCGCGGGATCGACCGCGAGGGTGTGGAGCGCGGGCAGGTGCTGTGCAAGCCCGGCTCGGTGAAGCCGCACACGAAGTTCGAGGCCGAGGCCTACATCCTGACGAAGGAAGAGGGCGGCCGGCACACGCCGTTCTTCGCCAACTACCGGCCGCAGTTCTACTTCCGCACGACGGACGTGACCGGGATGGTGGCGCTGCCGGCGGGGACCGAGATGGTGATGCCGGGCGACAACCTGAAGTTCAACGTCGAACTGATCGCCCCCATCGCCATGGAGGAGAAGCTCCGCTTCGCCATCCGCGAAGGCGGCAGAACCGTCGGCGCAGGCGTCGTGTCGAAAATCATCGAGTGAGGGCGGACGGGTGCGGCTTTCGCCGCGCCCACCTCCCGAGGGCAAGCACATGCAAGGACAGACCATCCGCATCCGCCTCAAGGCGTTCGATTACCGGGTGCTCGACGCGAGCACGCAGGAAATCGTGACCACTGCCAAGCGGACCGGCGCGCAGGTGCGCGGGCCGATTCCGCTGCCGAACAGGATCGAGAAGTTCACGGTTCTGCGCGGCCCGCACATCGACAAGAAGTCGCGCGACCAGTGGGAAATCCGCACGCACAAGCGGCTTCTCGACATCGTCGATCCGACTCCGCAGACGGTCGATGCACTGATGAAGCTCGACCTCGCCGCGGGCGTGGATGTCGAGATCAAGGTTTGAGGTGACGCAGATGCGTTCCGGAGTGATCGCGAGGAAGCTGGGCATGACCCGGCTGTTCATGGCGGACGGGCAGCAGGTGCCGGTAACGGTACTGCAACTCGACTCGCTTCAGGTTGTCGCGCAGCGTACAGCCGAGAAGGATGGCTACACGGCCGTCCAGCTTGGTGCGGGCAGCGCCAAGGCTGGGCGCACCACGGCGCCGATGCGGGGCCACTTCGCCCGCGCCGGCGTCGCGCCGAAGCGCAAGATCGCCGAGTTCCGGGTCAGCCCCGAGAACCTGATCGATGTCGGTGCCGAGATCAGCGCGGACCATTACCTGGCCGGGCAGTTCGTCGACATCGCCGGCACCTCGATCGGCAAGGGCTTTGCGGGCGGCATGAAGAGGCACAACTTCGGCGGCCTTCGCGCCAGCCATGGCGTGTCGGTCAGCCACCGTAGCCACGGCTCGATCGGATCGGCCCAGGATCCGGGCCATATCTGGAAGGGCAAGAAGATGGCCGGCCACATGGGTGCCGTGCGCGTCACCACCCAGAACCTCGAGGTCGTGCGCACCGATGCCGACCGTGGGCTCATCATGGTCAAGGGTGCCGTGCCGGGTTCCAAGGGTGGCTGGGTCACGATCAAGGATGCGGTGAAGAAGCCGCTCCCGGCTGGCGTCGCGCGCCCGGCAGCACTCAAGGCTGCTGCGGCGCCTGCCCCTGCCGCTATTGAAGGGGGCGAGGCATGAAGATCGAGGTTAAGACGCTTGCCGCCGGCACCGCCGGCGAGATCGAGCTCGACGATGCGGTATTCGGTCTCGAGCCGCGTGCCGACATCTTGCATCGCGTCGTGCGCTGGCAGCGCGCCAAGGCCCAGGCCGGCACCCACTCGGTGCTCGGCAAGTCGGACGTGAGCTATTCGACCAAGAAGATCTACAAGCAGAAGGGCACCGGCGGCGCGCGCCACGGCTCGAAGAAGGCGCCGATCTTCCGCCACGGCGGCGTCTACAAGGGCCCGACACCGCGCAGCCACGCCCATGACCTGCCCAAGAAGGTGCGCGCACTCGGACTCCGGCTTGCCCTCTCGGCCAAGGCGAAGGCGGGCGAGCTCATGATCCTCGACGCCGCCGACATGGCCGATGGCAAGACCGCGCAACTCGCCCGCGCGGCGGCGGCCCTTGGCTGGAAGCGGACCCTCGTGATCGACGGCACGTCGGTCAACGAGAATTTCGCCCGTGCCGCGCGCAACCTTGAGGGGGTCGACGTGCTGCCCTCGATCGGGGCGAACGTCTACGACATCCTGCGCCGCGACACGCTCGTGCTGACGCGTGCCGGGGTCGAAGCTCTGGAGGCCCGGCTGAAATGACTGCGACACCCGAACAGTACGAGGTGATCCGCCGCCCGATCATCACCGAGAAGGCGACCATGGCCTCGGAGGCCAATGCAGTTGTCTTCGAAGTGGCGCGCGACGCGACCAAGCCCGAGATCAAGGCCGCCGTTGAGGCGGTGTTTGGCGTCCGGGTCAAGGCTGTGAACACGCTCATCATGAAGGGCAAGACGAAGCGCTTTCGGGGCCGTCCCGGCGTGCGCTCGGATCGCAAGAAAGCCTATGTGACGCTCGAAGAGGGCAACACGATCGACGTGACGACGGGCCTCTGACGGGCCCCTTGGCAAGACGCAACACGGGTCTCGGACCCAAGGCAGACGGAAGACAGAAACCATGGCACTCAAGTCGTACAAACCGACGACGCCTGGCCAGCGCGGGCTGGTGCTGATCGACCGTTCGGAGCTTTGGAAAGGCCGCCCGGTCAAGGCCCTCAGTGAAGGCCTCATGAAGACCGGCGGACGGAACAATACCGGACGGATCACGATGCGCCGCATGGGCGGCGGGGCGAAGCGTCTTTACCGGATCGTCGATTTCCGGCGTATCAAGCACGACATCCCGGCGACGGTTGAGCGGATCGAATACGATCCCAACCGCACCGCGTTCATTGCGCTGATCCGCTACACCGACGGCGAACTCGCCTACATCCTCGCCCCCCAGCGTCTCGCGGTTGGCGATCAGGTGATCTCGGGCGCCAAGACCGACGTGAAGCCTGGCAACGCGATGCCCTTCTCGGGCATGCCGATCGGGACGATCGTCCACAACGTTGAGCTGAAGCCCGGCAAGGGCGGTCAGATCGCACGTGCCGCCGGCAGCTATGCGCAGTTCGTCGGCCGAGACGGTGGCTACGCGCAGCTCCGCCTGTCGTCGGGTGAGCTCCGCCTTGTGCGGCAGGAGTGCATGGCGACAGTGGGCGCGGTGTCGAACCCCGACCACTCGAACCAGAACATCGGCAAGGCAGGCCGCAACCGCAATTTCGGCATCCGCCCCTCGGTGCGCGGTGTCGCGATGAACCCGATCGACCACCCGCACGGCGGCGGCGAAGGCCGCACCTCGGGCGGCCGTCACCCCGTTACCCCCTGGGGCAAGGGCACGAAGGGCAACAAGACCCGCCGCAACAAGGCGACGCAGAAGTACATCCTGCGCTCGCGGCACGCCAGGAAGGGGAAATAAGCATGGCACGTTCCGTCTGGAAGGGCCCGTTCGTCGATGCCTACGTCCTGAAGAAGGCCGAGAAGGCGCGCGAGGCGACACGCAACGAGGTCATCAAGATCTGGTCGCGCCGGTCGACCATCCTCCCGCAGTTCGTGGGGCTGACCTTCGGCGTCTACAACGGCAAGAAGCACATCCCCGTGCTCGTGACCGAAGAGATGATCGGGCAGAAGTTCGGCGAGTATTCGCCCACCCGCACCTACTACGGCCACGCCGCCGACAAGAAAGCAAAGAGGAAATAAGCCATGGGCATGGAGAAGAACCCCCGCCGCGTGGCCGAGAACGAGGCCATGGCCAAGGCGAAGATGCTGCGCGTCTCGCCCCAGAAGCTCAACCTCGTTGCAGCCCTCATCCGCGGCAAGAAGGTCGAGCGCGCGCTGGCCGATCTGACTTTCTCGAAGAAGCGGATCGCGGACGACGTGAAGAAGTGTCTTCAATCGGCCATCGCCAACGCCGAGAACAACCACGGACTTGACGTGGATGCCCTCGTCGTCGCCGAGGCCTTCGTCGGCAAGAACCTCGTGCTGAAGCGCGGCAGGCCGCGCGCCCGCGGGCGGTTTGGCAAGATTCTCAAACCGTTCAGCGAGATCACCATCACCGTGCGGCAAGTCGGGGAGCAAGCGTAATGGGACAGAAGGTCAATCCGATCGGGATGCGCCTGCAGGTCAACCGCACCTGGGACAGTCGCTGGTATGCCGACAGCAAGGATTACGGCAATCTTCTGCTCGAAGATCTCCGGATGCGCGAATTCATCCACGAAGAGGTCAAGGCCGCCGGCGTAAGCCGCGTCATCATCGAGCGCCCGCACCGCAAGTGCCGCGTCACGATCCACACCGCCCGCCCCGGCGTCATCATCGGCAAGAAGGGCGCGGATATCGAGACGCTGCGCAAGAAGCTCACGAAGTTCACGGCGTCCGAACTGCACCTCAACATCGTTGAGGTCCGCAAGCCCGAGGTCGATGCGGCCCTCGTGGCCGAATCGATCGCCCAGCAGCTTGAGCGTCGCGTCTCCTTCCGCCGCGCGATGAAGCGGGGCGTGCAGAACGCGATGCGGATGGGCGCACTCGGGATCCGCGTCAACGTCGCGGGCCGCCTTGGCGGCGCCGAGATCGCTCGGACCGAATGGTATCGCGAAGGTCGGGTGCCGTTGCACACGCTGCGCGCCGACATCGACTATGCGCTCGCCGAGGCCTCGACCCCCTACGGGATCATCGGGGTGAAGGTCTGGATCTTCAAGGGCGAGATTCTCGAACACGATCCTCAGGCGCGCGACCGTCGCGCGGCCGAGGGCTCGGACGGCGGCATGGGCCGCCCGCCGCGCCGCTAAGTCCGGCTGACAGGAGCAAATCATGCTGCAACCGAAACGGACGAAGTTCCGCAAACAGCACAAGGGCCGGATCCACGGCGAAGCGAAGGGCGGCTCGATGCTGAACTTCGGCGCCTACGGCCTCAAGGCGACCGAACCCGAGCGCGTCACCGCCCGCCAGATCGAGGCGGCACGTCGTGCCATCACCCGCCAGATGAAGCGTCAGGGCCGCATCTGGATCCGCATTTTCCCCGACGTGCCCGTGACGGCAAAGCCGACCGAGGTGCGGATGGGATCGGGCAAGGGCTCGGTCGACCGCTGGGTCGCCAAGGTCAAGCCCGGCCGCGTCATGTTCGAGATTGACGGCGTGGACGAAACCGTGGCAAGGGAAGCTCTGCGCCTCGCCGCGATGAAGTTGCCGATCAAGACGCGCGTCGTCTTGCGCGAGGACTGGTAAGGGATCTGCCGCGCCGCCGGCCGAAATGGCTGGCGGAGCGGTTGTCTGTTGGAAAAGCGCCGGCGGAGCGTCCGGCGACTTCTGATGCGAGGATTGCGGCGATGAACGCCCAGGAACTGAAGACGAAGACGCCGGACGAGTTGCGCGACCGGCTCGTCGCCCTGAAGAAGGAGGCCTTCAACCTCCGCTTCCAGCAGGCGACGAACCAACTCGAGAACACCGCGCGCATCCGCGCCGTCCGTCGCGACGCTGCGCGCGTCAAGACGGTGCTCAACCAGCTCGCGGCCGCTGCCGCCGCTTCGAAATAGGGACAGGGCAATGCCGAGACGCATCCTGCAAGGCACCGTTACGAGCGACAAGAACGCGCAGACGATCACCGTTCTGGTCGAGCGGCGATTCAAGCATCCGCTCCTGCAGAAGACGATTCGCAGCTCGAAGAAGTACCGCGCCCATGACGCGGACGATCGTTATAAGGTTGGAGACGTTGTGCGCATCATCGAATGTGCGCCGATTTCCAAGACCAAACGCTGGACGGTGGTGACCGAGGCCTCGGCCGAGGCCTGATCCACCTTCCGGTTTGAACGAAACCCTGGGACTGGTTCCCAAAGGTCGGGAGAAACCAAATGATCCAGATGCAGACGAATCTGGATGTGGCTGACAACTCCGGCGCGCGCCGGGTGCAGTGCATCAAGGTTCTTGGCGGGTCGCACCGCCGCTATGCCTCGGTCGGCGACATCATCGTGGTGTCGGTCAAGGAGGCGATTCCGAAAGGCCGCGTGAAGAAGGGCGACGTCCGCAAGGCCGTTGTCGTCCGCACCGCCAAGGAAGTCCGTCGTGA
>JBIKVM010000227.1:0-4610 GCA_044356825.1 Limisphaerales bacterium | reverse complement strand
CGTCTGCGTGCCCGGAAACGCCACGAAATTTTCCCGCCCGAAGGGCCGGCCGCGCCGCGCCGAATAGCGCGCGGCCAGCGCATCGAGAAGCCGCCCCTCGCCCCGGCCGTTGGAATAGCCCGTGCGGCCCGCGCGCATCGCCGCCGCCGCGGCCTCGATCAGCTCGGGCGGGGTCGGGACATCGGGCTCGCCGATCGAGAGCATGATGACGCTCTCTCCCGCCGCCTGCATGGCGCGCGCGCGTTCGTGCACCGCCCATTTGGCGGCGCCGAGGTCCGCGAGCCGCTCGGTGATCGGGGCAAAGCGCATGGGGCCGTCCTTTCGCGGACCTCGTGGCGGTTTGGCACCCGCTTGTCCAGCCCCCTCAGCGGAAATGGATGTTGAAGCGCGCGCGCACCGCCGCGTCGACCTCGGGCGGCACCATCGAGCCCGCGCGGGCGAGAATCGCCTCCTTGCGGGCGATGGCGCCGTCGAGCAGCATCGGCCGCCCGGCCTCGACCCATTCCTTGGGGCTCATGCGGTTGCCGACGGCCGGATAGACGTATTCGGTCTGCATGAGGCGCAGCGTCTGGTCCGAGCCCAGATAGTGGCCGGGCCCGCCGATGCAGACCTCGCGCATGACCTCGATCGAGGTGCTCTCGTCGGTGACGTCGATCCCGCGCACGCAGCGCATCGTCTGGCCCAGCATGTCGTCGCCCAGAACGAGGCTCTCGAGGCAGAAGCCCAGGAGCGAGGCGTGCATCCCGACCGCCTCGTAGACCATGTTGAGGCCCGCGAGCCCCGCGAGCACGTTCGAGATCGCCTGCTCCCACCCGGCCTGCATATCGGGCAGTTTCGAATCGGCAATCCCCGCCGCCGCGCCGCCCGGCAGGCCGTAGAAGCGGTGCATCTGCGCGCATCCGGCCGTCAGCAGCGCCTGCTCGGCCGACCCGCCCGACATCGCGCCCGTGCGCAGGTCCGACACGAACGGCCAGGTGCCGAAGATCGCGGGGTGGCCGGGGCGCATCGCGTTGACATAGACGACGCCCGCGAGGCATTCGGCCACCGCCTGCACGATCGAGGCCGCGATCGGGGCGGGCGAGGTGGCCCCCGCCTGACCGGCCGAGAGCAGGAGGACGGGCATGCCCGCCCGCACGCAATGCTCCATCGTGATGCAGCTTTCCTCGGCGAACTTCATCGGAGGCACGACGAAGCAGTTCGAGTTCGACACGAAGGGCCGCGCCCGCCAAGCCGCCTCGGACCCCGCGATCATGTGCAGGAGATCGAAGCAGCCCGCGACATGCGAGGGATCCGAAAACGAGGTGCCGACATGCTTTTGCGTGCCCGCGCAGCAGGCATAGAGCGTGTTCACGTCCATGTCGAAGTTGTCGATGACGTCGCGGCAGACCATCGCGCGCTGGAAGAAATGGACGTTGTCGAGGTTCTGCACGAGGCGGGCGGCATCATAGAGGTCCTGCGCGGTCGAATCGCGGTAGGTGTTCGTCACCGGATCGACGATGTGCACCGCCGCCCCGGCGGTGCCGTAATGGACGTTGGTGCCGGTCAGATGCAGATCGAAGCGGCTGTCGCGGGCAAAGAGCGTGATGTCGCGCGCGGCGATCGCGAGCATGTCCTCGACCAGCGCGCGGGGGAAGCGGATGCGCCCGTCGGCGCCCTGCACCGCGCCCGCGCCCGTCAGGATCTCGACGCCCGAGCGCGGCGCGTTGGCAAGCCCGATCTCTTCGAGCGCATCGAGGGCGGCGGCGTGGATGCGTGCGACGCCCGCCTCGGTCAGGGGGGAATACTGGCCGCCCGGCAGGCCCGCGCGCACGGGGCGCAGCGCCTCGGCGAGGGGGGCCGCGCGTTCGGCGACGCGGGCGGCGCGCCCGCCCGAGCGGCGGGCGCGGGCAGGGGCGCAGAGGTCGAGGTCGGTATCCATGGCGCGTGTCCTTCTGCGGTTGGGGGTGCGGATCTTCGCGGGTTTCGGGGGGGCGGCCCCGGACCCCATCGAGGGGTCCGCGGCCGCGCGGCCAGCCCCCCTCGGGGGCCAGCCGCCGGGCGTCGGGGCTAGAGCTGCACGCGCAGCGCGTCGGGGTCGTAGAGGGGCCGGAGGCTTGCGCGCGCGGCGTGGCGGGTGCCGGCGATCTCGATCTCGAAGTGCGAGGCGAGGAGCGCCTCGGCGCTTTCGCCCGGGCAGGGCACATAGCCAAGCCCGATCGCGGCGCCGAGGAAATGGCCGTAGTTCCCGCTCGAGAGGCGGCCGACGATGCGGCCGTCGCGCACGATCGCCTCGTTGTGCCACAGCATCGGTGCGGGATCCTCGAGGCGGAACTGCACCATGCGGGCGCGCAGCCCCTCGGCCTTGCGCGCGAGCACCGCCTCGCGGCCGATGAAGGCGCCCTTGGCGGGGCGCACGGCAAAGCCGAGCCCCGCCTCGAGGACGTGGTCCTCATCGGTGATGTCGTGGCCGAAGTGGCGGAAGGCCTTCTCGATCCGGCAGCTGTCGAGGGCATGGATGCCGCAGAGCCGCAGCCCGTGCGCGCCGCCGGCCTCGAGGAGCGTCTCGAAGACATGCGCGGCCTGATCGGTCGAGACGTAGAGCTCCCAGCCGAGTTCGCCCACATAGGAGATGCGGTGCGCCCGGGCGAGGCCGTAGCCCACCTCGATCTCGCGCGCGGTGCCGTAGGGGAAGCCCGTATTCGAGAGATCGTCGGGCGAGACATCGGCCAGAAGCGCGCGCGCCTGCGGGCCCATGAGGCAAAAGACCGCCTCGGCCGCGCTCACGTCCGTCACCACCGCGAGATGGGCGCCGAGGTGGCGGCGCAGCCATTCGAGGTCGCGCCCGATGGTGGCGCCGGGCACGACGAGCAGGTAGGCCGTGGGCGAGAGCCGCGTCACGGTCAGGTCGCTCTCGATCCCGCCGCGGGGGTTCAGCATCTGGGTATAGACGACGCGCCCGGGGGCGACATCGACATCATTGGCGCAGACATGCTGGAGGAAGGCGCAGGCGCTCGGCCCCTCGACCCGGATCTTGCCGAAGGAGGTCATGTCGAAAAGGCCCACGCCCGTGCGGACGGCCATGTGCTCGGCCCGCTGGTTGTCGAACCAGTTCTGCCGGCCCCAGCCGTAGCGATAGGCGGGCTCCTGTCCGGGTTCGGCGAACCAGTTCGCGCGCTCCCAGCCCGCGACCTCGCCGAAGACGGCGCCGCGGGCGCGCAGGTGCTCGTGGACGGGCGAGCGGCGGATCCCGCGGGCGGTCGTGACCTGCCGCATCGGCCAGTGGTCGGCGTAGAGCAGGCCGAGCGTCTCGCTCACGCGCTCCTTCAGATAGCGGCGGTTGCGCTGGAAGGGGCGCGCGCGGCGGATGTCGACGTCCCAGAGGTCAAAGGGCGGGGCGCCCTCGGTGATCCAGTGCGCGACCGCCATGCCGGCGCCGCCCGCGCTCTGGATCCCGACCGAATTGTAGCCGGCCGCGACCCAGTAACCGCCGACCTCGGGCGCCTCGCCGAGGTAATAGCGGTTGTCGGGGGTGAAGCTCTCGGGGCCGTTGAAGAAGGTGTGGATCCCCGCCCGCTGGAAGAGCGGCATGCGCTTCATCGCCATCTCGAGGATCGGCTGGAAATGGTCCCAATCCTCGGGCAGCGTGTCGAACTCGAAATCCTCGCGGATGCCGCCCATGCCCCAGGGCTTCGCGCGCGGCTCGAACGCGCCGAGCATCATCTTGCCCGCGTCGGACTTGTAATAGGCGCATTCGTCGGGCACCCGCAGCACCGGCAGATGTCCAAGCCCCTCGATGGGCTCCGTGACGAGATAGAAGTGCTCGGCGGCATGGAGCGGCAGGCTCACACCCGAAGCCGCCGCGAGGTCGCGGCCCCACATGCCGGCGCAGTTGACGACGACATCGGTCGCGATCTCGCCCTCGCCCTCGGCCGATTGCCAGCGCACGCCGGCGACGCGGCCATCCCTGAGCGTCACGCCCGTGACCTTGACGCCCTCGAACACGCCCGCCCCACCCATCCGCGCCCCCCGCGCGAGCGCCATGGCGATGTTGGCGGGGTCGGCCTGACCGTCGAGCGGCAGATGCACCGCCCCGCGCACGTCGCCGACCTCGAGATGGGGATACATCGCCTTGACCTCGGACGGCGAGATCTCATGCACCTCGACGTCGAAGGCGCGCGCGAGCGTGGCCGAGCGCAAGAGCTCCTCGTGCCGGTCGGCCGTCAGCGCAACCGAGATCGAGCCCACCTGCCGGAACCCCGTGGCGATGCCGGTCTCGGCCTCGAGGCTCGTGTAGAGGCCCGCGGAATAGCGCGCGAGGCGCGTCATGTTGGCGTTGCCGCGCAACTGGCCGATGAGGCCCGCGGCATGCCAGGTCGTCCCGCTCGTGAGCTTGCGCCGTTCGAGCAGCACGACCTCGCGCCAGCCGGCCTTGACCAGATGATAGGCAACCGAACAGCCCGACACGCCGCCGCCGATCACGACCGCGCGCGCATGAGAGGGGGGGAGCGTCATGGGGCACCTTCACGGATGGGATGGCCTGCGGCGCGCAGGCGGCGGGCGATCTCGGCGATATGGGCGGGTGTCGTCTCGCAGCAGCCGCCGACGAGGGTCGCGCCCCGCTCGACCCAGCC
>JBIKVM010000226.1:0-4614 GCA_044356825.1 Limisphaerales bacterium | reverse complement strand
GGCCTTCGTCACATGCAGCGTGATGCCGCCGTGGCTCGCAAGCGCCTGGAAGAATTCACGCACGAGTTCGGTGTCGAAACTCCCGATCTTGGGCGCGGCAAAGGCGCAATCCCAGACGAGGTAGGGCCGCCCCGAGAGATCGAGTGCCGCCTCGATCCGCGCGTCGTCCATCGGCAGCGTGCAGGCGCCATAGCGGCGAATGCCGCGCTTGTCGCCCAGCGCCTGCGCCAGCGCCTGGCCGAGCGCGATCCCGCAGTCCTCGACCGTGTGGTGATCGTCGATGTGCGTGTCGCCCTTGGCCGTCAGCTCGATGTCGATCAGCGCGTGGCGCGAGAGTTGCGCGAGCATGTGGTCGAAGAACCCGACCCCGGTCGCGATCCGGTGCGCGCCCGTCCCGTCGATGTCGAGCGTGAGGCGGATGTCGGTCTCGGCCGTCTTGCGGACGATCTCGGCCTTGCGCATGGGGCAACTCCCGGGGGTTCGCGGGGGGGGCGGGGGTCAGCCGCGGCGATAGAGACCCTCGTAGACGGGTTGCAGCGTCTCGGCCTCGAACAGCGAGGAGACCGAGGTGCCGTTCCAGATGTTCATGATCGCCTGCGCGAAGATGGGCGCGGTCGGCACGACGCGGATGTTGGGGGCCGCGCGCACGCGCCCGTTGGGCTCGATCGTGTCGGTGGTGACGAAGGATTTCATTACCGACCCCGTGATGCGCTCGATCGCGGGGCCCGAGAGGACGCCGTGCGTGATGTAGGCATGCACCTCGGTCGCGCCGGCCTCCGAGAGCACCTCGGCCGCCTTGCAGAGCGTGCCGGCCGTGTCGCAGATGTCATCGACCATGATGCAGGTCTGGCCGCGCACATCGCCGATCACCGTCATCTCGGCGATCTCGCCCGCCTTCTCGCGCCGCTTGTCGACGATGGCGAGCGCGCATCCGAGCCGCTTGGCCAGTTCGCGCGCGCGGCTCACCCCGCCCACATCGGGCGAGACGATGGTGAGGTTGTCCATCTTGCCCCGGAAATGATGCTCGACATCCATCGCGAAGATCGGCGCGGCATAGAGGTTGTCGACGGGAATGTCGAAAAAGCCCTGGATCTGGGCCGCGTGCAGATCCATCGTCAGGACCCGCTCTATCCCCGCCTGCACGATCAGGTTCGCCACCAGCTTGGCCGAGATCGGCGTGCGCGCCTTGGATCGGCGATCCTGCCGGGCATAGCCGAAATAGGGGATCACCGCCGTGATCCGCGCCGCCGAGGACCGCTTCAGCGCATCGGCGATGATGAGCAATTCCATCAGGTTGTCGTTGGCCGGGTTCGATGTCGGCTGGATGATGAACATGTCCTCGCCGCGGACGTTCTCGTAGACCTCGACGAAGATCTCCTGGTCGTTGAACCGCTCGACCCGGGCATCGACCAGCCCGACCGACATGCCCCGGTGCATCGACATCCGCCGCGCGATGGCGGTCGCGAGCGGGCGGTTGGCGTTGCCCGATATGAGTTTCGGTTCGGTCATCGCCGGCATCGGGGGCCTCCGGGGGGTGGTTGCAACGGAATCGTGACGTTGACACGCCTTAGCACCCGGCTAGGGTCTTGCAAACAGGTCCGGGCACGCAAGGGGGCGGCACATGCGCATCGATTACTACCTCTCGGCCATCTCGCCCTGGTGCTATCTCGCCGGGCAGAGGCTCGAGGCGATCGCGCGCAAGGCGGGGGCGGAGATCCGCTATCTGCCGGTCGATCCGATGCAGCTTTTCGCGCGCACGGGGGGCGTCGCGCTCGCCGACCGGCACGAGAACCGCAAGGCCTACCGCCTGCAGGAGCTGCGCCGCCACGCGGCGCATCTGGGGATGCCGATCACGCTGCGGCCCGCGCATTTCCCCACGAACGCCGCACCGGCGGCCTATGCGATCATCGCCGCGCAGGCGGCGGGCGGGGGCGATCTGGGCGGGCTTGTCCACGCGCTGATGCGCGCCTGCTGGGCCGAAGAGAAGGACATCGCCGAGGATGGCGTCATCCGCGACGCGCTCGCCGCCCATGGCTTCGATCCCGGGCTTGCCGACCGGGGCCTCTTTGTCGGGGCCGAGACCTACGGGCGCAACCTCGAGGATGCGGTCGCGGCGGGGGTCTTCGGCGTGCCCTTCTACATCGTGGGGGATGAGCGGTTCTGGGGGCAGGACCGGCTCGATTTCCTGGCCCGCCACCTCGGCGTCGGCGCGTGACGGCGGCTGCGCCGCGCCGCGTGCTGGCGGTTCACGCGGCCCTTGCATCGGCGGGCGAATGGGCGGGGCTTGCGCGCGACCTCGGCGAGGGCGCGGTGCTGCGCGCCTTCGACCTGCCCGGGCATGGCCGCAACCGCGATTCCGAACGCAAGGTTTATGCGGCCCGCGCGATCGATCTCTGCCGGGCCGAACTCGAGGCGATGGGGGGGCCTTGCGATCTGGTCGGCCATTCCTTTGGGGCGCTGGTCGCGCTCTGGGTCGCGCTCGAACGGCCCGGGGCGATCCGCACGCTGTGCCTGATCGAGCCCGTCCTCTTCGCCGCCGCCCGCGGCACGCCCGCCCATGCCGCCCACCTCGCCGCCCACGCGGGCTTCGCCGCGGCCCTCGCCGAGGGGCGCGCCGAGGATGCCGCGCGTGGCTTTCTGGCGGTCTGGGGCAGCGGCGCCCCGTGGGAGGGGCTGGCCCCGGCGCAGCGCGCGGCGCTGGTCGAACGGATCGACCTCATCCCCGCAGGCGCGATGCTGACCGAGGATGAGACCGGCACGCTCCTGCGCCCCGGCGGGCTCGAATCGCTCGGCTGCCCGGTGCTGCTTGTCGATGGCGCGGCCTCGCCGCCCGTGATCGGGGCGATCCTCGGGGCGCTCGGGGCCCGCCTGCCCCGGGCGCGGCGGCTGACGATCCGGGGGGCCGGCCACATGCTGCCGCTCAGCCACCCCGCCGACCTCGCAAGCGGGCTGCGCGCGCTCTGGTCCTAGGCGGCGGCCCGGGCGGCGGCGATGCCGCGGGCGAAGGCGGCGCGCAGCATCTCGGGCTCCTCGATCCCGACCGAGACGCGAAAGAACCCCTCCGAGAGGCCAAGCGCGGCCCGCCCCCCGGGCGTCAGTGCGCGGTGCGAGGATGTCGCGGGATGCGACAGCGTCGTCGCCACATCGCCGAGCGTCGGGGCGAAGGCGACCTCGGGCATGGCGGCCACGAGAGCGTTGGCGGCGGCCCGCCCGCCCGCGACCTCGAAGGAAAAGAGCGCCCCGCCCCGCCCGCCGAAGAGTTGCCGCGCGCGGTCGTGGTCGGGATGGTCCGCCCGGCCGGGATAGAGGACGCGCGCGACCCCCGCCATGCCCGCGACCGCATCGGCAAGCATCCGGGCGGTGGCCTCGGCGCGGTCGTGGCGCAGCGCGAAGGTCAGGAGGCCCCGCTCGGCCAGCCAGCAATCGAAGGGCGAGGGCGTCAGGCCCAGCGTCACCGCCAGCGCCCGCATCGGTGCGATGCGCGCGGGATCGCGCAGGCCGACATAGCCGAGCGTCACGTCGGAATGCCCGGCCATGAGCTTCGTCACCGATTGCACCACCACATCCGCGCCCCGTTCCAGCACCCGCAGCGCCCGGGGGGTCGAGAAGGTCGCATCGACGATGAGCGTCGCCCCCGCCCCGCGCGCCGCCGCGGCGATGGCATCGAGGTCCGCGACGCGCAGATCGGGGTTCGAGACGGTCTCGATCAGGATCGCGCGCGTTTCCGGGCGCAGCGCGGCCGCCAAGCCCGCGCCATCGGTCGCATCCGCCCGGTCGACCGCGATGCCCATCGCGGGCAGCACCTCGGCCAGCATCCGCATCGACCGGCCATAGAGCCGCTCGGCCGCCAGAAGCCTGTCGCCCGCCCGCAGCGTGCCCCAAAGCGCGAGCGTGACCGCCGCCATCCCCGAGCCGGTGACGATGCCCCCCGCCGCGCCCTCGAGCGCGTCGATCCGCGCGCCGAGCGCATCGGCGTTCGGGTGCCCCTCGCGCGCATAGGTATAGCCCGAGCCCTCGGCATAGAGCGCGTCGAGATCGTCGGGCCCCGCCGCCTTCCACACGACCGAGGGCATGAGCGGCGCAACCAGCGGCGCCGAGCGCCCGGTGGCAAAGGGGCGGCGGCCGAGCGGGTCAAGGGGGGGGCGGGTCATGGCGGGCTCCGGTTTTTGCGATCCTGTCGCAGATTGCACGCGCCGTGGCCCGAGGCTAGCCTCCGATCGGGGCGTGGGGGGGTGGCATGGCGGATCGGGCGGGGGTTGCGGGGCAGCGGGCACTGGTGACGGGGGCATCCTCGGGGCTGGGGCTGCATTTCGCGCGCGTGCTTGCCGCGCAGGGCGCCGAGGTCGTGCTGGCCGCGCGCCGGGTCGGGGCCTGCACCGAGGCGGCCGAGGCGATCCGCGCGGCGGGCGGTCAGGCGCGGGCGGTCGCGCTCGACGTGACCGACGAGGCCTCGGTCGCGGCCGCGCTGGCCGAGGCGGGCCCGTGCCGGATCATCATCAACAACGCGGGCATCGCGGGCGGGGGGCGCGCGCTCGACACGCCCGCCGAGGACTGGGCGCGCGTCATCGACACAGACCTCTCGGGGGTGTTTCGCGTGGCGCAGGCGGGGGCGCG
>JBIKVM010000225.1:0-4798 GCA_044356825.1 Limisphaerales bacterium | reverse complement strand
ATGCATCTTCAAGACAAGATGCCAGATCTACGGAGATTGGATAAAATACTAATGGAATCCGATCAGAATAGCTTCGATCTGTGGTGCTCGATAGCAGCCAAAATCCTTCGGGAAGAGAAGCCTATTCCACGTAAACTCGCATTGTTTGCAGCTGATGTGCTGGATCAAAAACTCAAGCGGCCAACGCGTCGCGGGCCGAACCCTTATGATAACTTCAAGAGAGACTTCTGCACCGCGTGGGCAGTCATGGAGGTTTCCAGGCAGTTCGGCCTTCCAGAGTATACAAATAACGAGCTCTCTCACAAGGTCACCGCTGCTGAGCTTGTAGCAGACACAATGAGCCTGAATATTCACGTTGTGCATCATGCGATACGCAGGTTTGGGGCATAATTAAGAGCACTATTTTGCCCCAAGAAGGGTAGAATAAAAACGGACATACTGCGCGCACCTTCAACCGAATCAGGGGTGCGAAACGTGCAGAGGTTCTTAACGCTCAACGACCTTCGCGCAAAACTCGGCAATCGAAGCCGAAGCGCGATCTACATTGACCTTGCGACGGGCCGACTGCCCCAGCCGATCAAGCTGGGTGGCCGGCTCTATTGGCCCGAGGGCGACCTCGAGGCGCACCTGCGCGCCATGTCCGAAAGGGCGACGGCATGACCGGGGCGCGCGAACTGACCGAGGCGCTCGGCGGGCGGTGGCTCGGCCGCTACGGTGCCGCGCCCTGCCCCGTGTGCCAACCCGAGCGGCGGCGCGATCAGGCGGCCCTGTCGATCGGGACCGGCGACGGCGGGCGGCTCCTGCTGCGCTGCTTCAAATCCGCCTGCGCCTTTCTCGACATCACGGCGGCGGCCGGGCTTCGCGCGGGGGACTATGCGCTCCCGGACACGGCAACCCTGGCCCAGCGCGAAGCCGAACGGCGGGCCGAGGCAGCGAAGCGGGCGGCACAAGCGGAAAGCCTCTGGCACGAGGCCCTGCCGATCGGGGGCACGCTGGCCGCCCGATATCTGCGCGGGCGCGGCATCACCTGCCCGTTGCCCCCGACCCTGCGCTTTCATCCCGACGCCTGGCACGGGGCAACCGCGACGCGCTGGCCGGCGATGGTGGCGCTGGTGGAGGGGGGCGAGGGCTTCGCGGCCCATCGCACCTATCTCCGCGCGGACGGCTCCGGCAAGGCGCCGATCGACCCGCCCAAGGCCATGCTCGGGGCCGTCGCAGGCGGCGCCGTGCGCCTCTCCGAGGGGCCTGGGCCGCTGGTGGTGGCCGAGGGGATCGAGACGGCCCTGTCGCTCGCCTGCGGGCTTCTGGGCGGCCCGGCGACGGTGTGGGCCGGGCTCTCGACCTCGGGGATGCGCGCCTTGCGCCTGCCCCCGACCCCGGCGCGGCTGACCATCGCGGCCGACGGCGATGCACCCGGCCGCGCGGCCGCGCATGATCTGGCAATGCGGGCGCATGGGCTGGGATGGGCGGTCTCGCTTCTCGACCCCGGCGACGGGCTCGACTTCAACGACGTTCTGACCGGAAAGGCGGTGGCAGCATGAACGCGCTTCCGAAGCTCGAACCCGTAGTCTTCGCGCCGTCATGGTCGGACCCTGACCCGCGCCTCATGCGGCCAGGATTGCCCCAAGCCCCGGAATTGCCTCTGCGCGACGTGCTCCGGCCGCGCCTCGCGCAATGGGTGGCCGATGCGGCCGAGTCGAAAGGAGCGCCTGCCGACTATGTGTTCGGAGCGCTGCTGGCCGTGGCGGGGGCAACGATCGGGAACGCGCGATGGACCGCGGTCTGGCAGGGCTGGGCCGAACCCCCGATCATCTGGACCATGTGTGTTGGCCTGCCGAGCGCTGGGAAATCTCCGGCGATTGACGCGGCGCTGCAACCCTTGCGGAAGGAAGAGCGGCGGCTGCGCGAGGCGGCGCAGGCAGAGAGCGCGCAATGGGCCGAAAAGGCGGACCTCGCGCGGCTCGAGGAAAGCGCGTGGAAGGAAGCCGCGAAGGCGGCGATCAAGGAAGGCAAGACGCCACCCAATCGGCCCGTGGGCTGCGACGGTGGCGCGCGCCCGCACATCCCGCGGCTCGTGGTGAATGACGGAACGATTGAACGCCTCGGCGCGATCCTCGCCAAGCAACCTCGCGGCACGCTGCAAATGCGCGACGAACTGGCCGGCTGGCTTGAGGGGATGCAGCGGTATTCTGGGGGCGGTTCGGACCGCCCTTTCTGGCTCGAAGCCTTCGGGGGCCGCGGCTACACGGTAGAGCGGATGGGGCGCGAACCGCTGACAATCGACCGGCTCTCAATCGGTGTGCTGGGCGGGATACAGCCGGACCGGCTGAAAACACTGCTGTTCAAGAGCGATGATGACGGGCTCCTGGCGCGCTTCTGCCCGATTTGGCCCGAGCCCGCGCCCCTGCGACGCCCGAAAGCCTGGGCGGACGAGGCGTTGATGGAGGCCGCTCTCGCGCGGTTGCTGACCCTTGACCTTGCCTATGATGAAAGCGCCGAGGCGCGGCCGCAGTTCGTGCATTTCACGGAAGAGGCGCGCGGCCTGATGGATGAATTCCGCATAGCAGTGCGCGGATGGGAAACCGGAACCGAGGGCCTGATGCTCTCGTTCGTGGGGAAGTTGCCGGGCCTTGCCGCCCGGCTTGCGCTGGTGCTGGCCCATCTCGACTGGGCCGCCGACGGGGCTGACGAACCACTCGAAATCTCGAATCAGCATTTCGGGCGCGCGGCGCATCTGGTGGAGGCGTATCTGTTGCCCATGGCGCGGCGGGCCTATGCGGATGCGGCGACCCCGAAGGCCGAGCGCGCCGCCCGGCGGCTGGTGGCAATCATTCGTGAACAGGGCTGGCAGCGCTTCACCTCGCGCGATGTGCTGCGGCTCGACCGCGCGGGCCTCGGCACGGCCGCGGACCTCGACCCGGCGCTCGCTGCGCTTGAGGCAGGCGAGTGCATCCGCCCCATTGACGCGCCCGCGAACCCGCAAGGCGGACGACCGCAACGGATTTACCTGGTTAACCCGGCGCTTTACGGGGGGCTGAGATGACCCGATGGCTGCAGGCGGCGGAACAGGGAGACGCACGCGGGACAAAACCGACAGAACCGACAAAACCCATGCAAAGGGCGATTCAAGGCAGGGCCGATTCAATCATTCGGGGGGCTTTACCGGTTTCGTCGGTTTTGTCGGTTTTGTCCGAAGGAAGCAGGGCTGACCGCGGCTCCCCTGACCCGGATTCGAACCTTGACCTTTACGAGGAACGGGCCGCGATCCGCGAATATGACGGCGGGCAGACGAGGCCTGAGGCCGAGGCGGCGGCCTTGGACGAGGTGGCGCGGGCGGCCGGCATGACGCCTGAGGCTCTGCGGGGGCTCTGGGCGGCGCACCCGGATGCGCGGGCCTATCTCGCGCAGCTGACGCGCAACGGGCCGCAGACCTATGGCGCGATGGCGAGCCGCATGGGCTGGGGCGCGACGCGGGCCTGGCTGGCCGAGGCGCGGCTGCGCGCGGCGGGCCTGATCGCGATGGGGCCGCAAGGCGTGGCGGTGCCGGCGACGCGCGCGGAGGGCAGGCCATGACCCGCTCGGCACGGCGCGCGATCAGGGCCAACGCGGCGGCGGTCGCGCGCAAGGCCGTCGAGGGCGGCGTCCACGAGGCCCTGCCCGGCGGGCGCGGCGTCATCCGCATCACCGACACCGCGGCGCTCGCGGCGCTCGAGGCGGCCTTCGCGAAGATGCTGCGCGCGGGTGGCAGACCCCTGGCCGAACCCCTCTCGGAGGCGGCGGCGCGGGGCTTTCCGAGCCATTGCCGCAAGCCCGCCTGGGCCGAGCGGTGCTGGCTCCTCGTCGCGCCCGACCGCGACGGGCGGCTCGCCTTCGCGACCGAATGGACAGCCGGCGCGGCCCCGCCCGCGCTCCACGCGGCCTTCGCCCTCGCCGATCCGGTCTTCGCGGCATGGCGGCGGACCCAAGGCTTCGGCACCGACTTCACGGCGCGGGGGCGCGCCTAGCGTGGACGCGATGGCGCAAGCAGATCCGGAGGGGGGCGCGCGATGACGGACCGAAAAAACGGGCGCAATACGGACGGCACCTTCGCGCCGGGCAATCTTGGCAAGCCGCGCGGCGCGCGCCACAAGGCGACGCGGGCCGCGCTGGAGCTGCTCGAGGGCGAGGCCGAGGCGCTGACGCGCCGTGCGGTGACGATGGCGCTCGATGGCGACGGGACGGCCCTCAGGCTCTGCCTCGAGCGGATCGCCCCGCCGCGGAAGGATGCGCCGGTCGCCTTCGACCTGCCGCCCATGCAGGGTGCTGCCGAGGCGGTCGAGGCCGCCCGCGCGGTGCTCGCGGCGGTCGCGGCGGGCGATCTCACGCCCATCGAGGGCGCGCAGGTCATGGCGCTGGTCGAGGCCTTCCGCCGCACGCTCGAGACCTCCGAACTCGAGGCCCGCCTCGCCGCCCTCGAGGCCGCCGCGACATGAGGGCGCTCGCCCCCCGCATCGGGCGGCTGGAGGCCCGTCTCGCCGCCCGCGCCCAAGCTTCGGGTGGCGGGATCTGCCCCGTCAGCGCCTGCCTGCGGTATCTGAGCGATGCCGACCTCGCGACCGTCGAGCGCCTCCTCGATCGCTTCTGCGCCGACCCGACCGACCCCGAGGCCCGCGCGGGGGCCCAAGCCTTCGCCACCTGGGCCGACCGCCACGCCCCGATCCTCGCCGAACCCGGCCCCGCTGCCGCAGCCCACGCCGAACTCGCGGTCATCCTCGCGCCCCACCGCCCCGGCCCCCCCTGACCCGAGCGCCACCCCGCC
>JBIKVM010000224.1:0-4800 GCA_044356825.1 Limisphaerales bacterium | reverse complement strand
ACGGGATCGCGGTTCTCGCCGACCGCCCCGGGGTCGGGTCGAACCTGCAGGACCACCTCGAGGTCTATGTGCAGTTCGCCGCCCGCCAGCCGATCACGCTCGCGCGCTACTGGAACCTCTGGGGCAAGGCCTGGGTGGGCGCGCAATGGCTCTTTGCCCGGCGAGGGCCCGGCGCGTCGAACCAGTTCGAGGCCTGCGGTTTCATCCGCTCGGCCGCCGGGATCGACTATCCCGACATCCAGTTCCATTTCCTGCCGATCGCGGTGCGCTATGACGGCAAGGCCGCCGCCGATGGCCACGGCTTTCAGGTCCATGTCGGGCCGATGCGCTCGAAGTCGCGCGGCACGGTGCGGCTGCGCGATGCCGACCCCGAAAGCGCGCCCGAGATCCGCTTCAACTACATGTCGCACCCCGACGATGCGCCCGAATTCCGCCGCGCGATCCGCCTGACGCGCGAGATCTTCGCCCAGCCCGCGATGGCCGCCCATGTCGCGCGCGAGATCCAGCCGGGCGGGGCGGTGCAATCGGATGCCGAGATCGACGCCTTCGTGCGCGACCATGCCGAGAGCGCCTATCATCCCTGCGGTACGGCGCGCATGGGGCGGGCCGACGACCCCGGCGCGGTCGTCGACCCCGAGGGGCGCGTGATCGGGGTGGGCGGGCTGCGGGTCGCCGACACCTCGGTCTTTCCGCGCATCACGAACGGCAACCTCAACGCGCCCGCGATGATGACGGGCGAGAAGATCGCCGACCACATCCTCGGCCGGGCGCCCCTCGCCGCGCTGAACCTCGAGCCCTGGGTGCATCCGGACTGGCGGACGGCGCAGCGCTGAGCGTTTCTTAACCTTTTATTAAGTTTTGTGTTGAACGCGCGCGCGATCCTCTCAGATGATGCGGCATGGGAGCGATTCGTCATCTTCTGGCGCTGTTCGTGCTCTGCGCGTCCGTCCTCGGCGCGCAGGCAGTCGAACCCCTTGCAGGTCGGGCGAGTGTCAGCGACGGCGACACGCTGCGGCTGGGTGAGGCGCGGCTGCGCATCCATGGCATCGACGCGCCCGAATCCGATCAGCGTTGCACCAGTGCTTCCGGGGCGGAATGGGCCTGCGGGGCGTGGTCGACCTCCGTCCTGCGCGGGCTGGTCGCCGGACGCGAGTTGAGCTGCGCGGCGATCGAGCGCGACCGCTATGGCCGCTGGGTCGCGCGCTGCAATGCGGGCGGGACCGACATCGGGGCGGCCATGGTCGCGACCGGGGCGGCGTTGGCCTATCGACGCTATGCGCCCGATTACGTCGCGATCGAGGCCGTCGCCCGGTCCGAGCGGCGCGGCATCTGGGCGGGCGCCTTCGTCGCCCCCGAGGACCACCGCGCCGCCGCGCGCACCAAACCGCAGACGGTGGCGGCAGGGCCCGCGGGCTGCCCGATCAAGGGCAACATCTCGGCCTCGGGGCGCATCTTCCACAGCCCGGGCCAGCTCGACTATGACCGCGTCGTGATCGATCCTGCTCGGGGGGAGCGGTGGTTCTGCTCGGCCTCGGCCGCGCGTGCCGCCGGCTGGCGCGCCGCCCGCCGCTGAGGGGAGTTTACTTCGCCCGCGCCCGGGCGTAGCTCGGCCCCATGTCCGCCCCCGCGTCCAAGCCCCGCCCCGTGGTGCGCCTGCTCGACCGGCGCACTCCGCCCCATATCCTGACGCTGGTGGCGATGGCGGGGCTGTCGGCGCTGACCATGAACGTCTTCCTGCCCTCGCTGCCGGGGATGGCGGTGTTCTTCGGGGTGCCCTACGCGCAGATGCAGCTTGCCGTCACGCTCTATCTGGGCCTGAGCGCGGCGCTGCAGATCATCCTCGGGCCGCTGTCGGACCGCTACGGGCGCAGGCCCGTGCTGCTCGCGAGCGGGGCGATCTTTCTCGTGGCCTCGCTCGGCACCATCCTCGCGCCGACGGTCGAGGTGTTCCTCGTCTGCCGCATGGCGCAGGCCGTCATCGCGAGCGGTCTGGTCCTGAGCCGCGCCATCGTGCGCGACATGGTCCCGGACGCCGAGGCGGCGTCGATGATCGGCTATGTCACGATGGGCATGTCCATCGTGCCGATGATCGGGCCGGTGCTGGGCGGGATCCTCGATGAAGCCTTCGGCTGGCAGGCCAATTTCAGCCTGCTTCTGGTGCTGGGCGTTGCGGTCGTGACGCTCGTGTATTTCGATCTGGGCGAGACGGCGACCCGGCGGCAGGCGAGCTTTGCCGCGCAGGTCCGGCTCTATCCGATCCTCTTCACCTCGCGCCGATTCTGGGGCTATGCGGTCGCGGCGATGGGGGCGTCGGGGGCGTTCTTTTCCTATCTCGGCGGCGCGCCCTTCGTGGGCGGGGTGGTCTTTGGCCTCTCGCCCGCCGAGGTCGGCATCTATTTCGCGATCCCCGCCGCGGGCTACGGGCTCGGCAATTTCCTCTCGGGGCGCTTTTCGGCGCGCGTCGGGATGGACCGGATGGTGCTCGCCGGGTCATGCGTGCTCGGGGCGGGGATGGCGACCTCGCTCGGGCTGAGCCTCGCGGGGCTGTCGAATGCGACGGTGTTCTTCGCCCTCGTCTCGACCGTCGGGATCGGCAATGGCATGACGCTGCCCAACGCGACCGCGGGGATGATGTCGGTCAGGCCCGATCTGGCGGGGACGGCCTCGGGGCTCGGGGGCGTCCTGACGATCGGGGGCGGGGCCGCGATGTCTGCGGTCGCCGGCCTCCTGCTCGTGCCGGGCAGCAGCGAGGTGGCGCTGCTGGCGCTGATGTTCGCCTCGGCGGTCGTGTCGGTGGTGGCCACGGTCGCGGTGATCTTCCGCGACCGCAGCCGTGCGGGCTGAGTGCTCAGGACGCCGCGAGCATCCGCCCGATCTCGTCCTTGAGGGTCATGCGCCGGCGGCGCAGCTCGGCCTCGGTGGCCTCACCCAGCGTCTCGACGCGCGTCTCGGCGCGGTGCACCGCGCGGTTGACGTCGTGGTATTCATCGGCGAGGCGCGCGAAATGCGCGTTCGACTGGCGCATAGCATGGATGCGCGCGACGGCGTGCGGGAACTCCTCGGCGAGGTCGTGGGGCGTGTGGGTCATGGTCTTCCTTTCCTTCCGGTCGTCCGGCGATGTTCGGCCACCCGCCGCGGCGCGGCCTTGATGCGGATCAAGACGCCCCTACCAGCGATGAAAGATGAAGAAGGCCCCGGCCCCGATCAGGCCGAACCCCACCAGATGGTTCCATCCCAGCGGCTCGCGCAGATAGAGGACGGAAAACGCCGCAAAGACGCCGAGCGTGATGACCTCCTGGATGGTCTTGAGTTCGGCGGCACTGAAATAGCCGTGCCCGATGCGGTTCGCGGGCACCTGCAGCAGGTATTCGAAAAAGGCGATGCCCCAACTGGCGAGGATGACGGCGAAGAGGGGCGCCGACTTGAACTTGAGGTGCCCATACCACGCGAAGGTCATGAAGACATTCGACGCGAGCAGAAGGCCGATCGTCACGACGGGAACGGGAAGCGAGAGGGACATGATCCGGGCTCCGGGTCTGGTTCGCGCCCCCGCTAGCCCAACCCGCCCCATGCCGCCAGACGGCGCGCAACTCGCCCCTTGCGCAATCCGGGGCGGGCGATGATAGGCTGAGCCAACCGCCCGGGCCGCGCCGCCCGGGACTGAGCGGACGGGAGGGGGCATGAAGGACATCCTTGAGCAACTCGAGGCACGCCGCGCCGTGGCGCGCGCAGGCGGGGGCGAACGGCGGGTCGCGGCCCAGCACGCCAAGGGCAAGCTGACCGCGCGCGAGCGGCTCGAACTTCTGCTCGACGAAGGGTCGTTCGAGGAATTCGACATGTTTGTCGCCCACCGCTGCACCGACTTCGGCATGGAGGCCGATCGGCCGGCGGGCGACGGGGTGGTGACGGGCTGGGGCACGATCAACGGCCGGCAGGTCTATGTCTTCAGCCAGGACTTCACCGTCATGGGCGGATCGGTGAGCGAGACCCACGGCGCGAAGATCTGCAAGATCATGGACATGGCGCTGCAGAACGGGGCGCCGGTGATCGGGCTGAACGATTCGGGCGGCGCGCGGATCCAGGAAGGGGTCGCAAGCCTCGCGGCCTATGGCGAGGTCTTTCAGCGCAACATCACCGCCTCGGGCGTGGTGCCGCAGATCAGCCTCATCATGGGGCCCTGCGCGGGGGGGGCGGTCTATTCGCCGGCGATGACCGACTTCATCTTCATGGTCAAGGACAGCTCCTACATGTTCGTGACCGGCCCCGACGTCGCCAAGACCGTGACGAACGAGGTGGTGACGGCCGAGGAGCTGGGCGGGGCGGGCACGCACACGCGCAAGTCCTCCGTCGCCGATGGCGCCTTCGAGAACGATGTCGAGGCGCTGGCCGAAGTGCGCCGATTCGTCGATTTCCTGCCGCTGTCGAATCGCGAGAAGCCGCCCGTGCGCCCCTTCCACGACGATCCCGCGCGCATCGAGGAGAGCCTCGACACCCTTGTGCCCGACAACCCCAACCAGCCCTACGACATGAAGGAACTGATCCTGAAGGTCGCGGACGAGGGCGACTTCTTCGAGATCCAGCGCGATTTCGCGGGCAACATCGTCACGGGCTTCATCCGGCTCGAGGGCTCGACCGTGGGCGTCGTCGCCAACCAGCCGATGGTGCTGGCGGGCTGCCTCGACATCGACGCAAGCCGCAAGGCGGCGCGCTTCGTGCGGTTTTGCGACGCATTCGACATCCCCCTCCTGACCTTCGTCGACGTGCCGGGCTTCCTGCCCGGGACGGCGCAGGAATACGGCG
>JBIKVM010000223.1:0-4802 GCA_044356825.1 Limisphaerales bacterium | reverse complement strand
GTTTCCATTCTTCGGGGGTTCCGAAGATCTGGCCGCGCGCGATCGAGGTGATCTCGGCAAGCACGAGCGCCAGTGCGCCGCTGTCGAGGCCCGCGGTCGCGGCGGTCGGGAGGCCCGCCATGACCGACCGCTCGATCAGCGGCCCCTGCGCGATGAGCCAGACGAGGATCAGCACGATCCCGGGCAAACCCACGAGGAGTGCCGCATAGGCACCGTGAAAACCGACGAGGGAGTGCATCTGTGACTGCCGCGACTTGATGCCGGCGGCTGCGGCGCGGTTCAGCGCGTACCCGACCACGACGGCTGCGAACAGGACAAGAAAGGCGAGCGTTGCCACGACTGTTCCTTCCGTCGGGAGGGTTCTCCCGGGGCGTCGCGCCCCGGGAGGTGGGTGTCAGGCCAGATCAGTTGGGCGCGGCCATGTTGACCGCGTTCGTCAGCGAGTCCTGAAGCGCCTTCAGTTCATCCGCGCCGAGCACGACGAGGCCACGCTCCTCGAGATACCCGCCCGACCCGAGGGCGTCCTCGGCGGCATAGGTCGCGATGAACTCGTTCAGGCCCGGGATGACCCCGCGGTGCGCGTTCTTCACATAGAAGAACAGCGGGCGCGCGATCGGATAGTCGAACGAGGCGATCGTGTCCTGATTGGCTTCGACGCCGTCGATCTTGACGTCCTTGAGCTTGTCAAGGTTCTCGTAAAGGAACGAGTAGCCGAAGATGCCGACCGAGTTCGGATCGGCCTCGAGGCGCTGCACGATCAGGTTGTCGTTTTCGCCGGCTTCGACAAAGAGGCCGTCCTGCCGCATGCGCGAGCAGTCTTCCTTGACGAAATTGCCATAGGCGTCCTTGTCAACGGCTTCCTTCAGCGCCTTGGCGTAGTCAGTCGACTCGCAGCCCTTGTGCATGGCAAGTTCGACGAAGGCGTCGCGCGTCCCCGAGGTCGGCGGCGGACCATAGGCGAGGATCGCCGTGGCCGGCAGGGCCGCATTGATCTCGTTCCAGTTCTTGTAGGGGTTGTCGACAAGCTCGCCGTTCACGGGAATGCGGGCGGCGAGGGCAAGGTAGACTTCCTGGAGCGTCAGGTTCCAGTCGAACTCGTTGGCGCGGCTGACGGCGATCGCAAGACCGTCATAGCCGATCAGCGCCTCGGTGATGTCGGTCACGCCGTTCTGCACGCAGAGCTCGTACTCCGACTTCTTGATCGCGCGCGACGCGCCCGTGATATCGGGATGGTCGGCTCCGACGCCGGCGCAGAACACCTGGAAACCGCCGCCCGTGCCCGTCGACTCGACGACCGGGGCAGCGCCGCCCTGGTTGGCGAATTCCTCGGCGACAGCCTGGGTATAGGGGAACACGGTCGAGGACCCGACGATGCGGATCTGCTCGCGGGCCGAGGCCGCGGTCGCCGAGATGGCGGCGATCGCGAGCACCGAGACGGAAAGCCTGATGTGGGACATGGGAACGCTCCTGTTTGCCGGACCGACTGATTCCGCCGGCCTGCCGCCCGTCTAGACCCGGCTGATGACGGGTTTGCTGCAGTCTTGTAACAGAACAATGACAATCGGCAGGGCGGGGCGGATTCTTTCGCGACCCGCGCAAAACGGAAAGGGGCGCCCGAGGGCGCCCCTTTGCGGTCGGGCCTGCGGCGCCGATCAGGCCGCGCGGCGGCCCTTGATGCCCGCCCAGAGGCGCTTGTTCGTCAGGTAGAGCAGCACCGCAAGGACGCCGAGGAAGAGGACGGCGGTAAACCCTGCCTCCTTGCGTGCGTTCATCTTGGGCTCGGCCGCCCACATCAGGAAGGCCGCGACATCCTCCGACATCTGCTCGACCGTCGCGGGCGTGCCGTCGGCATAGGTCACGAGATCATCCGCAAGAGGCTCGGGCATCGCGATCCAGCTTCCGGGCACGGTGGAGGCGCCATGCTCGTCCTTGCAGCTTTCGGGAACGCTGCCCTTGGTGAAGGCGGTGTTGTAGTAGAATCCGTCGATGCCGTCAGGGGCGCAAGCGGGGTTCTCTTCGTAGTGCGAAAGCACCGAGGCGAGATACTCTGCCCCGCCGATCCCGTTCATGAGCTGGTTGATCCCGAGGCCGTAGGGCCCCGAGAAGCCCGCCCGCGCCTTGGTCATGAGCGAGAGGTCAGGCGCGTTCTCAAGCCCCGATTCGGGGAAATGGTCGTTCGGCGTGCGCGGGCGGAAATCGTCGATCTCGGGATCGAAGATCTCGAATTGCGCGGCATAGGCGCGAACCTGGTTCTCGGGCAGGGCAGGGCCGCCGTCATCCGCGAGCGTGCGCAGGGGAACGTATTTCAGCCCGTGGCAGGCGGCACAGACTTCGGTGTAGACCTGCAGCCCGCGCTGGAGTTGCATCTGGTCATAGGTGCCGAACGGGCCCTCGAACGAGAAGTCGAAGTCCGTGATGTGCCCCGTGCCCCCGGCAGCGAAGGCCGAACCGGCCGAGAGCGCGACCGAGGCGGCGGCGCCGAGAAGGATCTTGCGAAACATCGTCATCTGTCCTTTCCCGTCACTCGGCCGGCGTGGCCGAGGGGGCCTTGCCGTAATGGGCGTTGAAGTCATCCTCGATCGTCACGGGCTGGGGAACTGGCTTCTCGATCACGCCCAGAAGCGGCAGGATGATCAGGAAGAAGACGAACCAGTAGGTCGCGGCGATGAGCGAGATCCATGTGTAGATGCCCTCGGCGGGCATCGCGCCCACCCACATCAGCACCATGAAGTCGATGGCCAGAAGCGCAAACCACCACTTGAACATCGGCCGGTAGCGGCCCGAGCGCACCGATGAGGTGTCGAGCCACGGCGCCAGCGCCATGACCGCGATCGCTCCGAACATTGCGAGCACGCCGAAGAATTTGGCGTCCACGATCCCGAAGGTCACGAACTCGACCAGCTGCACCGCCCAGACATCGCCGGTGAAGGCGCGCAGGATCGCGTAGAAGGGCAGGAAGTACCACTCGGGCACGATATGGG
Organism: Limisphaerales bacterium; assembly: GCA_044356825.1. Classification (GTDB taxonomy): domain Bacteria; phylum Pseudomonadota; class Alphaproteobacteria; order Rhodobacterales; family Rhodobacteraceae; genus JAUREX01. The sequence continues at coordinate 1,821 of JBIKVM010000223.1, read as the reverse complement.
CTGGCGTCACCAGCGGGTTGGCCTCGATGTAGTTGTCGGGGTGCCCGAGGAAGTTCGGCATGAAGCCCACGATCGCGAAGAACACCGCGAGAATGATCGCGAGGGCGAAAAGATCCTTGATGACGTAGTAGGGCCAGAAGGGCACGGTATCCTTCTGCGCCTCCTGCTTCGAGCCACGCCGCACCTCGACCCCGGTCGGGTTGTTGTTGCCCGTGGTGTGGAAGGCCCAGATGTGCACCGCGACAAGGCCCGCGATCACGAAGGGCAGCAGGTAGTGGAGGGAGAAGAAGCGGTTGAGCGTCGCATTGTCGACGGCCGGCCCGCCCAGCAGCCACTCCTGTATGGCGCCGCCGATGCCCGGGATGGCGCCGAAGAGGCCGGTGATCACGGTCGCGCCCCAGAACGACATCTGACCCCAGGGAAGGACGTAGCCCATGAAGGCCGTCGCCATCATCGCGAGGTAGATGAGCATGCCGATGATCCAGGTGATCTCGCGCGGCGCCTTGTAGGAGCCGTAATAGAGCCCGCGGAAGATGTGCAGATACACCGCGATGAAGAAGAGCGAGGCGCCGTTCTGGTGGATGTAGCGGATCATGTGCCCGCCGTTCACGTTGCGCATGATGTGCTCGACCGAGGCGAAGGCCATGTCGGCATGCGGGGTATAGTGCATGACAAGCACGATGCCCGTGATGATCTGCAGCGCGAGGCAGAAGGTCAGCACGATGCCCCAGATCCACATCCAGTTGAGGTTCTTGGGCGTCGGGATCATCAGCGTGTCGTAGAGAAGCCCCGCGATCGGCAGGCGGCGATGGAGCCACTTCTCGCCGTTCGAGCGGGGTTCGTAATGGTCGTGGGGAATGCCGGCCATGGTCGTTTCCTCAGCCCAGTTTGATCGTTGTCTCGTCGACGAATTCGGCGACGGGGATATGCAGGTTCTGCGGGGCGGGCCCGCGGCGGATACGGCCCGAGGTGTCGTAGTGCGACCCGTGGCAGGGGCAGAACCAGCCGCCGAAATCGCCCGACCCGTCACCGATCGGCACGCAGCCGAGATGCGTGCAGACCCCGCTCATCACCAGCCACTCGCCGGCCTCGTCCATCGCGCGGTTGGCATCCGAGGCGTCGGTTCCCGCGCGGTTGGGGTTCTGCGAGGACGTGTCGATGAGTTCGCCCAGTTCCACGGCGCGCGCGGCCTCGATCTCTTCGGGCGTGCGGCGACGGATGAAGACGGGCTTGCCGAGATACTTGACCGTCAGTTGCATGCCGACCTCGACCGCGCTCACGTCGACGAAGATCGACGAAAGCGCCTGCACATCCGCCGACGGGTTCATCTGGTTGACGAGCGGCCACACGGCCGCCCCGGTCGCCACCGCGCCCGCGCCTGCGGTCGCGTAATAGAGGAAATCGCGGCGGGAGCCTGCGGGGTCTTCTGCTTGGGCCAACTGTCACTCTCCTTCGACTGGCCATTCCGAGGGGCAGAGGCCCCGACCGGATCGGATCGATACGCACCGCACCGCGGATGCGCCGGAATTGTCGCGGTTTCTAGCCCTGCGGCTGCCGACCGTCCAGAGGCCAAATGCCTCAGGTTGCGGGGCCAGCTCCGGTCAGGCCGCGGGCGGTCGGGTCGCGATCATGGACGGGCGCGCGGCAAAGCTCGCATCCCACGCCGACAGCCCCGGGCGGTTTGCCCGCCAGTTGCGCGCATCGTGCCGGAAATCGATGTAGCCCAGCGCACAGCCGAGCGCGATCTGTCCCATGCAGAGCGGCCCCGACAGATGCGGCAGCCATCGCGCCTCGATCATGTCGAGCGCGCGCGAGACCTTG
>JBIKVM010000050.1:0-16488 GCA_044356825.1 Limisphaerales bacterium | reverse complement strand
CGCGAAGGGGGCCGCTACATCCGTCACCGCCATGTCATCCTCGAGCAGCATCGCAAGGATCTGCCGCCGGGTCGGATCGGCGAGGGCGGCGAAGACGCGGTCGAGCGGGTCATCCATGGCGCGACACTAGCGCCGGGGCGCGAAACGTTCAACCGCGCGGTTGAAGATGCAGGCGCGCCCCAGGATCCGCCACCGGGCCGATCGGCGCCGGAACATGTCATCTTTACAGAAACTTAGCCTTCGCCGCGGCCGGGTTGACTCTGCCCCCCCGCGGCGGCTAGATGCGATGGTCCCGCGAAGGGCGCCGAAGATGGCCGAAGACGACGATGCCGAGAGGATGCGCGCGCTGGAGCGGCGCCTGTCGGAAGCGCGCAAGGCGCCGGCGACCGGTAAGGGCATGATGCGCGGCCTGTCGCAGGGCGAGGCCGCGTGGCGGATGGTGATCGAGCTTGCGACCGGCATGGCCGTCGGGCTCGGGATCGGATACGGGCTCGACGCGCTCTTCGGGACGCGGCCGTTGCTCATGGTGGTTTTCGCGCTTCTGGGCTTCGCGGCCGGGGTGCGGGTGATGCTCGGAACCGCGCGCCAGCTGGCGGAGGCGGCGAAACGGGCGGAAGAAAAGGCAGACTGAACGCGGCCGGGCCATGGGTCCGGCGCGGTGCAGAGGGGGCGGAACGTGGCGGCAGAAGGCGGCGGATTGCAGATCCACCCGATGGATCAGTTCATCGTGAAGCCCCTGTTCGGCGAGGGGCCGGTGCACTGGTATACCCCCACGAACGTCACACTCTGGCTCGTGCTCGCGGTGGTGGCGATCGGGCTGCTGATGGTCATGGGCACGCGGCGCCGGGCCATCGTGCCCTCGCGGAGCCAGTCGGTGGCCGAGCTGATGTACGGCTTCATCCACAACATGGTCGAAGAGGTCGCTGGCCACGACGGGGTGAAGTACTTCCCCTATGTGATGACGCTCTTCCTCTTCATCCTCTTTGCCAACCTGCTCGGCCTCATCCCCATGAGCTTCACGACGACAAGCCATGTGGCGGTCACGGCAACGCTTGCGCTCGCGGTGTTCCTCGGGGTCACGGTCCTCGGTCTGGCGCGCAAGGGCGTCGGGTTCCTCGCGATGTTCTGGGTGTCGTCGGCACCGCTCGCGCTGCGGCCGATCCTCGCGGTGATCGAGCTCATCTCCTACTTCGTGCGCCCCGTCAGCCATTCGATCCGACTTGCGGGCAACCTGATGGCGGGCCACGCGGTGCTGAAGGTGTTCGCGGGCTTCGCCTCGGTCGCGCTCGTCTCGCCCGTGGCCATCGGGGCGATGACGGCGATCTATGCGCTCGAACTTCTGGTCTCGGTCATCCAGGCCTATGTGTTCACCATCCTGACCTGCGTCTATCTCAAGGACGCGGTGGGCGACGCCCACCACTAGGATCATCCATTCCAGCCATTCCAACCAACAGGAGACACGACATGGAAGGCGAACTCGCTCTCATGGGCAAATACATCGGTGCCGGCCTTGCCACCATCGGGCTTGGCGGCGCGGGCATCGGCGTGGGCCATGTCGCCGGCAACTTCCTTGCTGGCGCGCTGCGCAACCCCTCGGCGGCCGCGAGCCAGACCGCGACGCTCTTTGTCGGCATCGCCTTCGCCGAAGCGCTGGGGATCTTCTCGTTCCTCATCGCGCTTCTGCTGATGTTCGCCGTCTGATCGGACATCCGACGCCGGGGTGCGCGCGCGGCGCGCCCCCGGGGCCCATTCGATCACGGAGGCGACCATGGCGACCGAAGCAGGGGGCGCGGCCCAGAGCGTGGGCATGCCGCAACTCGACTTCTCGACCTACGGCAACCAGATCTTCTGGCTCGTCGTCGCGCTTGTCGCGATCTATCTCTTGCTCACGCGGATCGCTCTGCCGCGGATCGGCGCTGTACTGGCTGAGCGCAAGGGAACGGTCGCGAACGACATCGCCGCAGCCGAAGAACTGAAGGCGAGGGCAACAGCGGCCGAGAGCGCATACCAGAAAGCCCTCTCCGACGCCCGCGCCGAGGCTGGGCGGATCATCGCCGAGGCGAAGGCCGAGATCCAGGCCGACCTTGCCCGGGCACTGGCTGAAGCTGACGCCGAGATTTCGGCGCGTGCCGCAGAATCCGAGCGCCGCATCACCGCGATCCGCACCAGCGCGATGGAAAGCGTATCGGAGGTCGCGCGCGACACGGCGGCCGAACTTGTGGCTGTGCTCGGGGGCACTGCGGACGCATCAGCCGTGAACGCGGCCGTCAATGCCAGATTGAAGGGGCAGCCGTCATGATCCGCCTGATCGTTCTTGCAAGCGCCCTCGGGGCGGGTCCGGCGGTAGCGGCTTCGGGGCCCTTCTTCTCGCTCGGCAACTCGAACTTCGTGGTGCTGCTTGCCTTCATCGCGTTTGTGGCGGTGCTGTTCTATGCCAAGGTTCCCGGGATGCTGGGCGGCATGCTCGACAAGCGGGCCGAGACCATCCGCGCCGAACTCGAGGCCGCGCGCGCACTGCGCGACGAGGCCAGCAGCCTGCTTGCAAGCTATGAACGCAAGAGCCGCGAAGTGAAGGAGCAGGCGGAGAGGATCGTCTCGACTGCTCGGGCGGACGCGGTCGCAGCCGCCGATGCCGCGAAGGCCGAGATTGCGCGCAGTGTCTCCCGCCGTCTTGCTGCAGCCGAAGACCAGATCGCTCAAGCGGAGGCTTCGGCCGTCCGCGCGGTGCGCGAGCAGGCCATCGCGGTTGCCGTGGGGGCCGCGGGCGAAGTTCTGGCGCGGCAGATGAACGCTGCTTCGGCCTCGGCTCTGATCGAGGACTCCATTGCCGAGGTGGGCAAGCGGCTGAACTGATCCGCTGGACTGAGAAGGCGACGCCCGCCGCGCTCGCGGCGGGCTTTTTCTTTTGCGCCCGGGCTCAGGCCCCGTTGGGGCGGATCACGATTTCCACGCGCCGGTTCAGGGCCCGGCCCGCATCGGTCAGGTTGCTCGCGATCGGCTCATCCTCGCCCCGGCCGGTGGCAACGAGGCGCGCAGATGGCACGCCACCGTCGCGCAGCACCGTCATGACGGCAAGCGCGCGGCGTTCGGAGAGCGTCTGGTTGTAGAGCGCGCTGCCCGTGCTGTCGGTGTGGCCGACGACGCTGACCATGCTGTCGGGATAGAGTTGCAGATGGCGCGCGACCGTCATCAGATCGGTACGCAGGGCGGGGCGGATCGCGGTGCTGTCGACGTCAAAGAGGATATCCTGCGGCATGGTCACGACCAGCGCCGAGCCGGTGTTGACGATGCCCACATCGGGGTTGCCGAGCGAGGCGCGCAACTCGGCCGCCTGCCGGTCGAGCGCCGAGCCGATCGCCCCGCCCGCGACGGCACCCACGCCGGCACCGAGGATCGTGCTTGCGAGGCGATTGTCGTCATCGCCGCGCGCATAGCCGATGATCCCGCCCACGAGCGCGCCGCTGATCGCACCCTCGCGCGTGCGGTCGCGCGTCGGATCGCTGTAGTCGGCGGGCGCGCAGGCCGCGAGGGCGAGGGTCGCGGCGAGGGCGGCGGTCAGGGGGCGGTGCGCGGTCATGGGGCATCCTCCGGCAGGGGCTTCGCCCTATGATAGCCGATGCCGGCGCGAAGGGAACAGGGCAGCGCGCACAGCCGCTTCACCCTTCTGCGAGGGCGTCTGCGCGCGCGGCCTCCCAGGCGAGCATCGCGCGCTTGACGGGCAGGCCCCAGTGATAGCCGCCGAGCGCGCCCGTCCCGCGCAGCGCCCGGTGGCAGGGGATGAGGAACGACACCGGGTTGCGCCCCACCGCAGTGCCGACCGCCCGCACCGCGCGCGGCGCGCCGATGCGCGCGGCGATCGCGCCATAGGTCGTGACCTCGCCCGAGGGAATCGCAAGCAACGCCTCCCACACCTTGATCTGGAAGGGCGCGCCGATGAGGTGGAGCGCCACCCGCGGCCGGGGGGCGAAGATGCCCGTGACGAAGGGCGCGACCGCGGGCGCATCGGGCACGATCCGCGCGGCGGGCCAACGCGCCGCGAGGTCGGCGAGTGCGGCCTCGGCGCCCGTCTCGGAGGCGAATGCGAGGCCCGCGATGCCGTGCCCGGTCGCGACCGCCACCATTGGCCCGAAGGGCGAGGGGAAGGTGCCCGCGCAGAGCGTCACGCCCTCGCCCCGGCGCGCGATCTCGCCGGGGCGCATTGCCTCCCACCGCAGCGTCAGATCATGGAGCCGCCCCGCCCCCGACAGCCCCGCGGCCGCCGCGGCCTCCTGCACGCCGGCGCGCGCCTCGAGCATCGCGCGCGCCGCACCGAGCGCCAGATACTGCTGGTAGCGCTTGGGCGAGACGCCGACCCAGGCGGAAAAGACGCGCTGGAAATGCGCCTCGGACATGCCGAGCGCATGGGCCAGCGCGCCAAGCGTCAGCCCCGGCCCCGCCGCGTCGATGATCCCGAGCGCGCGGCGGATGACGCCATAGTGGTAGTCGTGGGGTTCGTCCGTCATGCCTGCCTCCGCACCCCGACCGATAGCGCGACGCGCCCGCGCGCGCGACCCGAAAGCTGCGCATTCGCCCGTTGCCCTGCCGCGCGCGAGGGTGCAGAGAAGGGCCATGACGGCGCAAATGCATTACAGCGGCCTGCGGGCGGTATTCGAGCGGTTCCGGGCATCGAACCCGGAACCCAAGGGAGAGTTGCACCACGTCAACGCCTTCACGCTGCTCGTCGCGGTGGCGCTGTCGGCACAGGCGACCGATGCGGGCGTCAACCGCGCGACCCGCCCGCTGTTTGAGCGCGTCCGCACCCCGCAGGAGATGCTCGATCTGGGCGAGGAGGCGCTGACCGAGGCGATCCGCACCATCGGCCTTTTCCGCACCAAGGCGCGCAACGTCCTGAAGCTCTCGCGCATCCTCGTCGAGGAGCACGACGGCGAGGTCCCCTCATCCCGCGCGGCGTTGCAGGCGCTGCCGGGGGTGGGGCGCAAGACGGCGAACGTCGTCCTCAACATGTGGTTCGGGATGCCGGCGCAGGCGGTCGACACGCACATCTTCCGCGTCGGCAACCGCACCGGCATCGCGCCGGGGCGCGACGTGGTCGCGGTCGAGCGCGCGATCGAGGATCATGTCCCGGCAGAATTCCAGCACCACGCCCACCACTGGCTGATCCTGCACGGGCGCTATGTCTGCACCGCGCGCGCCCCGAAATGCCGCACCTGCCCGATCTCCGACCTCTGCCCCTTCGAAGGAAAGACCGCATGAGCCGCTATGACGTCGCCGGGATCGGCAATGCCATCGTCGATGTGATCGCGCCGGGGGGGGACGACTTCCTCGCCCGGATGGGGATCGAGAAGGGCATCATGCAGCTGATCGAGCGCGACCGCGCCGAGACGCTCTATTCGGCCATGTCCGGCCAGCGCGAGATCCCGGGCGGGTCGGTCGCGAACACGATCGCGGGGGTGGGCAATCTCGGGCTGCGGACGGCCTTCATCGGGCGGGTGGCGGACGATGCGCTCGGGCGGTTCTATGTCGCGGCGCTTGCGGCCGAGGGGACGGATTTCCCGAACCCGCCGGTGCGGGGCGCGAGCCTGCCCACCTCGCGCAGCATGATCTTCGTGGGCGCGGATGGCGAGCGGTCGATGAACACCTATCTCGGCATCTCGGCCGAGGTGGGGCCGGCCGATGTCGATCCGGCCGTCGCGGGCGCGGCGCGGTTCCTCTTTCTCGAGGGCTATCTCTTCGACAAGGATCCCGGCAAGGCCGCCTTTCGCGCCGCCGCCGCGGCCTGCCGGGCGGGGGGCGGGCAGGCGGGCATCACGCTGTCGGATCCCTTCTGCGTCAACCGCCACCGGTCCGATTTCCGCGCGCTGATCGCGGGGGGCCTCGGCTTCGTGCTCGGCAACGAACACGAATGGCAGGCGCTCTATCAGACGGCTGACCTCGATTCTGCGCTGGCGCAGGCGGCGGCGGAATGCCCGCTGGTGGTCTGCACCCGCTCGGGCGCCGATGTCGTGCTGATCGGCGCGGCCGAGGGGCGCATCGAGGTGCCGGTCCACCGCATCCAGCCGGTCGATGCGACGGGGGCGGGCGACCAGTTCGCGGCGGGCTTCCTCTACGGCCTCGCGACGGGGGCGCCGCTCGCCGTTGCGGGGCGGATGGGCTGCATCGCGGCGGCCGAGGTCATCAGCCACGTCGGCGCGCGGCCCGAGACCGACCTGCGCGCGCTCTTCCGCGCCGCGGGGCTCGGCTGATCAGGCCTCGTAGCGGGTCGCGCCGCGGCGGTTCTCATCGACCGGGCGGGTCGCGACGACGGCCTGATGGGCGCGCTGATCGCAGCCCGTGCGGGGGCAGACGCGGCAGTTGATCCCGATCGGCGTCATCTGCGCGCCCGAGAGGGCGAAGGGGCGGGCATAGCCGATCTGGTCGACATGCTCGATCGCGCAGCCCATCGCGACGGCGAGGCTGTTGTCCTCGGCCTGGTGGCGCCAGGTCGGGCGGGCAACGGTTCGGGCGAGCACGAAATACTGGCTTCGGTCGGGCATCTCGACGAATTGCGGCACGATCCGTCCCGGCGTGCGGAATGCGAGGTGGATGTGGAGCCGCGGGCACGCCCCCCCGTATTCCGCCAGATGAAAGCCCGTGGCATTGAAGCGTTTGGTGACGTTACCACCCTTGTCGATGCGCAGGAAGAAGAACGGGACGCCCTGCGCCCCTTCGCGCTGCAGCGTCGTGGCGCGGTGGCAGGCCTGTTCGAAGCTGACGCCGAAACGTGTCGCGAGGTGGTCGAAGTCGTATTCCGACGCCTGTGCCTCGGCCAGGAACGCGCCATAGGGCATGAGGAGCGCGGCTGCGAAATAATTCGCGAGTTCGACCCGAAGCCGCGAGGTGCCGTGCGCATCGCTGACACCCGAGCGCGCCACGATCGCGTCCAGAAGCTGGCGTCGTTCGAGCAGCCCAGCCATGTGGGCAAGCTGAAAAATGCGGTTGGAGTGGTCGAGCGCTTCGGAGAGCTGGATCTCGCGGCGCAACTCCTCGTAACGGCGCAGTGTGCCCGGCATCTCATCGACGCGCATCAGGCGGACCCGCACGCCCTGATGGGCCAGCAGCCTGCGCTTCAGAGCACCATAGGTTTCGTCGGGATCGGGGCGGCCTTCATCGGTCCAGAACCCCTCGGCTGCGTCCTCGAGATCGCGGAAGTGGTTACGATTGCGGCGAAAGACATCGTGAACCGCTGCCTCGGGCGATGGCACGAGGCTTTCGGGGCGAACCGTCTCGCTCAGGGCCAAAAGCTGGTCGGATTGTGCCTGATGCGCCCTGTGCATCCGGATCAGGGCATCCGCGACCCCCGGGGCATGAACCACGGCCGCACGCAATTGCGCCAGGTCGACCCGGACATCGGCAAGAAGCGGATCGTGCATGATGGCACGCAGGTCCGAAAGCTGGCGGGTCGAATCCTCTTCGGCGATGTCGCGCCAATCCACGCCATAGACCTCGAAGAGGCGCAGCATGACGGGAACCGAGACCGAACGCTCGTTATTCTCGAGAAGGTTGACATAGGACGCACTGATCCCGAGTGCGCGCGCCATCTGGCCTTGCGTCTCGGACCGTTCGAGCCGAAGGCGCCGCAACTGCGGACCGATGAACGTCTTGCGCACGCTGTCGCCCTCTTGTCAAAATTACAATATTACAATTTTACGTAAATGTAAATCCGTGCATTCACAGCAGAACGCAGTTTCAGTTTTCCTTTTGGTGCTGCGGTGTCATGTCGCACCTACACGCCCCACAGGAATTTTGCCATGAGCCACACCCTCCACCCGCTCCGCCGCCAGCGCCTGCAGCGCTCGGAACTCGCCGTCCCCGCCTCGAACCCGACCATGATCGACAAGGCCGCGACCGGCCCCGCCGATTACGTCTTTCTCGACCTCGAGGACGCGGTCGCGCCCCCCGAAAAGGAGCAGGCGCGCAAGAACGCGATCCAGGCGCTCAACGACATCGACTGGGCGGCGAAGGGCAAGACCGTCTCGGTGCGGATCAACGGGCTCGACACGCATTACATGTATCGCGACGTCGTAGACGTGATGGAGCAGGCGGGTTCGCGCGTGCATACGCTCCTCGTGCCCAAGGTGGGCGTGCCGGCCGACCTCTACATGGTCGAGGCGATGGTCAACCAGATCGAGCAGGGCAAGGGCCTGACGACGCGCGTCGGCCTCGAGGCGCTGATCGAGACCGCGCTCGGCATGGCCAATGTCGAGGACATCGCCCGCTTCGGCGGACGGCTCGAGGCGCTGCATTTCGGGGTCGCGGATTACGCTGCCTCGATGCGGGCGCGCACGGTCAACATCGGCGGCCTCAACCCCAACTATCCGGGCGATCAGTGGCACGCGGCGATCTCGCGCATGGTGGTGGCGTGCCGCGCCTATGGCCTGCGCGCGATCGACGGCCCCTTCGGCGACTTCTCGGACCCCGAGGGCTACAAGGACGGCGCCCGCCGCGCGGCCGCGCTTGGCTGCGAAGGCAAATGGGCCATCCACCCCTCGCAGGTCGCGCTCGCGAACGAGGTCTTCAGCCCGCCCGAAGCCGAAGTGACGCGCGCCCGCCGCATCATCGAGGAATTGCGCAAGGCCGAGGCCGAGGGGCGCGGCGCCGCCGCCCTCGACGGCAAGATGATCGATGCGGCCTCCGAGAAGATGGCGCGCAACGTCCTTGTCCTCGCCGACGCCATCGCCGCCCGCAGCCACTGAACGCGCAGCGCAGGAGCAGATCATGGACATCCACGAATATCAGGCCAAGGAAATCCTCTCGCGCTTCGGCGTGCCGGTGCCGCGCGGGGGGCTCGCCTACAGCCCCGAGCAGGCGGGCTATCGCGCCCGCGAACTCGGCGGATCGGGCTGGGTCGTCAAGGCGCAGATCCATTCGGGCGGGCGGGGTGCCGCCGGCGGGGTGAAGTTCTGCCGGACCGAGGAGGACGTGCGCGACTTCGCCGCAACCCTCTTCGGCCGCCAGCTCGTGACCAAGCAGACCGATGCGAACGGCAAGGGCGTCTATCGCATCTGGGTCGAGAGTGCCTCCGACATCGCGCAGGAACTCTATCTCGGCTTCGTGCTCGACCGCAAATCCGAGCGCATCATGATCGTCGCCTCGGCGCATGGCGGGATGGAGATCGAGGATCTTGCCGTCAGCGACCCCGCGAGCCTGCGGCGCATGGTCGTCGACCCCGCGGTGGGCCTTGCGGAGTATCAGGCGCGCGAGCTTGCGTTCGCGCTCGGCCTCAGGGGCGGGCAGATCGCACAGATGGTCACGATCCTGCGGGCCTGCTACCGCGCCTATCGCGACCTCGACGCGACGATGGTCGAGATCAACCCCCTCGTCATCACCGGCAAGGGCGACCTCGTGGCGCTCGACGCCAAGATGAGCTTCGACACCAACGCGCTGTTCCGCCGGCCCGAGATCGCCGAGTTGCGCGACCGCAGCCAGGAGGACCCGCGCGAGAGTGCGGCGGGCGACCACGGCCTGTCCTATGTCGGGCTCGATGGCGACATCGGCTGCATCATCAACGGCGCGGGCCTCGCCATGGCGTCGATGGACATGATCAAGCTCGCGGGTGGAGAGCCGGCGAACTTCCTCGACATCGGCGGGGGCGCGAGCCCCGAGCGCGTCGTGCGCGCCTTCCGCACGGTTCTGGCCGACCGCAACGTGCTGGTCGTCCTCGTCAACATCTTCGCGGGCATCAACCGCTGCGACTGGGTCGCCGAGGGGGTCGTCAAGGCCTATCGCGAACTGGGCCTGACGCTGCCCGTCGTCGTCCGTCTGGCAGGCACCAACGTCGAGGAAGGCCGGCGCATCGTCGACACCTCGGGCCTGCCGCTCATCTCTGCCGACACGCTGGCCGATGCCGCCGCCAAGGCGGTCGAGGCACGCAACCGCATCGCCGCCTGAAAGGGAACCGCCATGACCATCCTCATCGACGAGACGACCCCCATCATCGTGCAGGGCATGTCGGGCCGGATCGGCCAGTTCCATGCCGCCGACATGATCCGTCACGGCACCCGCGTCGTGGGCGGGGTGACGCCCGGCAAGGGCGGCGAGACGCTGCTCGACCGGCCGCTCTTCAACACCGTGCGCGAGGCCGTCGAGGCCACGGGCGCCGAGGCGAGCCTTGTCTTCGTGCCCCCGCCCTTCGCCGCCGACGCGATCATGGAGGCCGCGGACGCGGGCATCCGCACCGCCGTCTGCGTCACTGACGGGATCCCCGCGCAGGACATGATGCGCGTCAAGCGCTTCCTCAAGCGCTATCCGGCCGAACGCAAGATGCGGCTGATCGGGCCGAACTGCGCGGGCGTCATCTCGCCGGGCAAGTCGTTCATGGGCATCATGCCGCCCCACATCTACAAGCCCGGCCGCATCGGCATCGTCGGCCGCTCGGGCACGCTCGGCTATGAGGCCGCAAGCCAGATGAACGATCTCGGCATCGGCGTCTCCACCTCGGTCGGGATCGGGGGCGATCCGATCAACGGCTCGTCCTTCCGCGACATCCTCGAGCTGTTCGAGGCTGATCCGGGCACCGACGCGGTGATGATGATCGGCGAGATCGGCGGTCCGCAGGAGGCCGAGGCGGCCGAATACGTCCGCACGAAGATGAAAAAGCCGGTCGTGGCCTATATCGCCGGCCTCTCGGCCCCCAAGGGGCGCAAGATGGGGCATGCGGGCGCGATCATCTCGGCCTTCGGCGAAAGCGCGCAGGAAAAGGTCGAGATCCTCTCGGCCGCGGGCATCACCATCTCGCCCACGCCCTCGGCCATGGGCGAGACGATGGCGCGCGTCCTCGCGGGCCGCGCCGCGGCCTGAGCGCCGTCAACCAAACCCGAGGGGGCCCGGACGGGCCTCCTCGCTCAGCAGCACGTTGGCCTCGACCTGCCCCACCCCCGGCAGCGTCATGATGCGCCGGCGCAGGATGCGCTCGAAATCCGCGATGTCGCGGGCCACGACCCGCAGACGGTAGTCGAACAGGCCGAGGACGTGCTGCACGACCTGCACCTCGGGGATGGCCTGCGCCGCGCGCTCGAAATCCTCGAGGCTCGGCCGCCCCTTGGTCGCGAGCTTGACGCCCAGAAAGACGGTGACGCCGAAGCCCAGCGCCGCGCGGTCGGCGACGACCCGGCGCCCGGCGATGACGCCCGCCTCCTCGAGCCTGCGGATCCGCCGCCAGGCGGCCGGTTGCGACAGGCCGAGCGCCCGCCCGATCGCGCCCGCCCCCTGCCCCGCATCCTCGGCCATGGCGCGCAGGATGGCGCGGTCGGTCGCGTCGATCTCGATCACAGCGGCAACGCGCCTTCGTCGCGGATGGTGGCGACGAGCATCAGCGCCTCGGTGTCGGCGATGTGCGGCAGCCGCAGGATGCGGTCGCGATAGACCTGCGCGTAATGGGCCATGTCGCGCGCAATCACCGTGAGGCGCACATCGACCCGGCCGAGGAAGGTCTCGATCGAGGTCACCTCGGGCACCTCGCGGGCGGCGGCGATGAAATCGTCGAAGGCGCGCGGATGGGTCTTGTCGAGGGTGAAGCGCAAGGAGACCTCGACCTCCCAGCCGAGCGCGCGCCAGTCGATCACGGCGCGGACGGGGCCGAGGATGCCGGCCGCGCGCATCCGCTCGATCCGCCGCCAGGCGGTGGCGGCGGTGACGCCCGCCCGCCGCGCAAGCTCCGCCCCCGCCATCTCGGGATCGGCGAGGTGGTGGCGCAGGATCCGCCGGTCGGTGTCGTCGATCTGCATGAATGTTCCGGTTTGGAGCCGATCCGCGCATGACCGTTTCACGAAATGCCGCGAAATGTCAAACATTGCGCCCGATCTTGCCTGTGCTTGCCTATGTTCGGGGCCGCATGACTGCAAGGAGAAGAACCATGCGCGTCTACTACGACCGCGATTGCGACATCAATCTGATCAAGGACAAGAAGGTGGCGATCCTCGGCTATGGCAGCCAGGGGCACGCCCATGCGCTGAACCTGCGCGATTCGGGGGCGCGCAACATCGTCGTGGCGCTCCGCCCCGGCTCGCCCAGCGCGAAGAAGGCCGAGGCCGAGGGCCTCAAGGTCATGGACATCGCGGCGGCGGCGGCGTGGTGCGACCTCATCATGTTCACCATGCCCGACGAGCTTCAGGCCGACACCTATCGCAAGCACATCCACGACAACCTGCGCGAGGGCGCCGCGATCGCCTTTGCCCACGGCCTCAACATCCACTTCGGCCTGATCGAGCCGAAAAAGGGCGTCGATGTCATCATGATGGCGCCCAAGGGCCCCGGCCACACGGTGCGCGGCGAATACCTCAAGGGCGGCGGCGTGCCCTGCCTCGTGGCGGTGCACAACGACGCCTCGGGCCGCGCGCTCGAGATCGGGCTCTCCTACTGCTCGGCCATCGGCGGCGGGCGGTCGGGCATCATCGAGACCGACTTCAAGGAAGAGTGCGAAACCGACCTCTTCGGCGAGCAGGCGGTGCTCTGCGGCGGCCTCGTGGAACTGATCCGCATGGGCTTCGAGACGCTGGTCGAGGCGGGCTATGCCCCCGAGATGGCCTATTTCGAGTGCCTCCACGAGGTGAAGCTGATCGTCGACCTCATCTATGAGGGCGGCATCGCCAACATGAACTACTCGATCTCGAACACGGCCGAATATGGCGAATACGTCTCGGGCCCGCGCATCCTGCCCTATGCCGAGACCAAGGCGCGCATGAAGGCGGTGCTCGAGGACATCCAGCAGGGCCGCTTCGTGCGCGACTGGATGCAGGAATGCGCCGTGGGCCAGCCGAGCTTCAAGGCGATCCGGCGCAACAACGACGCCCACCAGATCGAGGAAGTCGGCGCCAAGCTGCGCGCTATGATGCCGTGGATCACCAAGGGCCGGATGGTCGACAAGGCGCGGAACTGACATCGGGCTGGGGGGCTTCGGCCCCCCAGATTTGATCTGTCTGGTCCGGCGTCACTGATCGAGGAAGCTGCGCAGCTTGCGCGACCGGCTCGGGTGCTTGAGCTTGCGCAGGGCCTTCGCCTCGATCTGGCGGATGCGCTCGCGCGTGACGCTGAACTGCTGGCCGACTTCCTCGAGCGTGTGGTCGGTGTTCATGCCGATGCCGAAGCGCATCCTGAGGACCCGTTCCTCGCGGGCGGTGAGCGACGCCAGAACGCGCGTCGTCGTTTCCTTGAGGTTTTCCTGGATCGCGCTTTCGAGCGGCAGGATCGCGTTCTTGTCCTCGATGAAATCGCCAAGCTGGCTGTCCTCCTCGTCGCCGATCGGCGTTTCGAGGCTGATCGGCTCCTTGGCGATCTTCATCACCTTGCGGACCTTCTCGAGCGGCATCTGCAGCTTTTCGGCCAGCTCCTCGGGCGTGGGTTCGCGCCCGATCTCGTGAAGCATCTGCCGGCCCGTGCGCACGAGCTTGTTGATCGTCTCAATCATGTGCACCGGAATGCGGATCGTGCGCGCCTGGTCCGCGATCGAGCGGGTGATCGCCTGGCGGATCCACCAGGTCGCATAGGTCGAGAACTTGTAGCCGCGGCGATACTCGAACTTGTCGACCGCCTTCATGAGGCCGATGTTGCCCTCCTGGATCAGGTCGAGGAACTGCAGCCCGCGGTTGGTGTATTTCTTGGCGATCGAGATCACGAGGCGCAGGTTCGCCTCGACCATCTCCTTCTTGGCCTGACGGGCTTCCTTCTCGCCCTTCTGGACCTGGTTCACGATCCGGCGGAACTCGCCGATGTCGACGCCGATCATCTGCCCGACATAGGCCATCTCCGAGCGGAGTTCCTCGATGCGGTCGCGGCTCTTGTCGATGAGCGCCTGCCACCCACGGCCGGGCTTGCCGGCCATCCGGTCAAGCCAGGCGGGATCGAGCTCATGGCCCTGATAGGCATCGATGAATTCGCGCCGGTTGATGCGGGCTTGATCGGCAAGTTTCACCATGGCCGAGCTGATCGTCATGATCTTGCGGTTGATGCCGTAAAGCTGGTCGATCAGCGTCTCGATGCGGTTGTTGTTGAGGTGGAGTTCGTTCACGAGGGTGACGATCTCGCCGCGGACCTTCTGATAGACGGCCTCGTCATCAGCCGAGAGCGGCCCGCCTTCGGAGAGCGTCGCCTTCATCCGGCGTTCCTGGAGAGCCGACAGGACGGTGTAGCACTCCGCGATGTGTTCGAGCGTCTCGAGCGCCTTGGGGCGCAGCGCCGCCTCCATCGCCGCGATCGACATGTTGGAGCCGTCGTCCTCGTCGTCCTCGTCATCGCTGCGCAGGATCGGGTTGCCGTCGGCGTCGTATTCGGGTTCGCCCGAAGTGCGCGCCGCGCCGCCCGTCGGCACGTCGATCCCCTCGAGGTCCGGGCCTTCGATCCCCTCCTCGCCGTCGCCGTCGAGCGAGCGGCCGAAGGTCGCCTCGAGATCGATGATCTCGCGCAGGAGCACGCCTTCGTTGAGCAGTTCCTCGCGCCAGACCGTGATGGCCCTGAAAGTCAGCGGACTTTCGCACAGGCCCGCGATCATGGTGTTGCGGCCAGCCTCGATGCGCTTGGCGATCGCGATCTCGCCCTCGCGCGAGAGGAGTTCGACCGACCCCATCTCGCGCAGGTACATCCGCACCGGATCATCGGTCCGGTCGAGCGCTTCGGAGGTGGTCCCGGCCACCACCACCTCGCGCGAGGTCGAGACCTCGGGCAGGTCGGGTGCGGCCTCGGAATCCTCGGCTTCTTCCTCCTCGATGATGTTGATGCCCATTTCCGAGAGCATCGACATCACGTCCTCGATCTGCTCCGAAGACGCCTGATCGGGCGGCAGTGCGGCGTTCAGCTGATCATAGGTGATGTAGCCCCGTTCCTTGGCATCGGCGATCATCTTCTTGATCGCCGCCTGGCTGAGGTCGAGGCCGACGTCGGCCTCGGACTCGGTCGCGGTCACGTCATCTACGTCCTTGGTGGCCATTCCGAACCCTCGGTTGAGCGAATCGCACGCGCGCTATCCGACTCCATAGCGCGAATCGCGGGAAGGTGAAGCCTCAGCGCCCGCGACGTTTCCACACCTCTGTGTCGATCAGGCGCTGGAGACCGGCCGAAAGGGCCTCGCGGTCCTCGCCAAGATCGCCCGTATCGGCCGGATCGGGCCTTTCGGCCTGCCGGAGCGCGGCTGCCGCGCGCGTGATCCGCCATGTCAGGCCCTCACCCGCCTCGTGCAGCACATCGGCCATCGCCTCTGCGATCTCGATTTCGGCGCTGCGTCTGGCGGCCAGCCGGGCGAGGTCTTCGGCAACGCACATGCGCGCTCGCTCCGAATCACCCGGTTGGCGCAGGGCGGGGGTGATTCGCGCGTGGGCCGATCCGAGGATGGCGCGCAGCACCGCACCGGCCTCGAGCCCATAGGCGCGGCAAGCGGCCTCGGGATCTAGGATCTGGGCCTCGCCCCTCCAGTCGAGCAGCGCATCTCGCAGGCGCGCGTGATCGCCGAGTGGGATGTCGAGCGTCTCGATGGCGCCGAGGAACGCCCCGATGAGGCCGGGGTGGAGGGCCAGCGTCGCCAGGACGACGGCAATCCGCATGCCGTCGGTCGCGCTCTCGGCACCCGGCGCCGCAAGGGCCGAGGCGCGCGTTGCGGGCAGGGGCAGCGCCGCATCGGGCTGCATCGCAAAACCGCGCCCCGCGCGCGCGCGTTCGCCGCCAGCCCGCATGGTCGGCCCCCGCCCCGGCCCGCGCCAAGGCCGCACCGGCCCCGGCAGAGCCGCGTAGAGCGTCGCTCGAAGCCGGCGCACTTCGGCCTCGTAGTGGCTGCGTAGCATGGGGTCGCGCACCTCGGCCAGGATCTGGCGCAACCGCTTGTCGAGGGTGGCACGGCGTTCCGGGCTGTCGAAGCTGCGGCCTTCGGTCTCGCGCTGCCAGATCAGCGCGATCATGGGCCGTGCCGCGTCAAGAACTTGCTGCATCGCGGCCCGCCCGCCCGAGCGGATCAGATCATCGGGGTCCATTCCGCCGGGGATGAGCGCAAAGCGGAGACCGAAGCCGGACTCGAGCAAGGGCAAGGCCAGATCGACCAGACGCAACGCCGCCCGGATGCCCGCCGCATCGCCGTCGAGCGCGATCACCGGCTCGGGGTGGACCTGCCACATGAGGCGGAGCTGATCTTCGGTCACCGCGGTGCCGAGGGGGGCGACGGTCGCGCCGAAGCCCGCCTCGGAGAGGGCAATGACATCCATGTAGCCTTCGGCCACGACAAGCTGCGCGCCCTTGCCGGCGGCCGTGCGCGCCGGCCCGATGTTGTAGAGGCTGCGTCCCTTGTCGAAGAGGGGCGTCTCGGGGCTGTTGAGGTATTTGGCTGGCGCGCCCGGATCCATCGCGCGACCGCCGAGCCCGATGCAGCGGCCGCGCGCGTCGCGGATCGGAAAGATCACGCGGCCACGAAAGCGGTCATAGGGCGCGCCGCCGCCCTCGGGGGCGATGACAAGGCCCGCCTCGGCCATCGCGCCG
>JBIKVM010000003.1:0-46705 GCA_044356825.1 Limisphaerales bacterium | reverse complement strand
CGGGCCGCAAGTCCTCGATCCCCTACCAGTGGGGCTCGACCTCGTTCTCGGTCAACCGCGATGTCTATCAGGGCGATATCGGGTCGCTCTCGATCATCTTCGATCCGCCGGCGGAGCTGTCGGGCAAGATCAACGTCCTCGACAGCCAGGGCGAGGTGCTCGCGCTCGGCTCGATCTATCTCGGCATCCCGCAGTGCACGCAGGACCGCGATCAGCTCAAGGCGCTGAACGACATGCTCCTTCAGGCCAAGACGCACTGGGCGTCCTTCGGCTCGGACACCGCCAAGGACGTGCTGGTGTCGGGCGATGCCGCGGCGGGGATGATCTACAACGGCTTCTCGGCCAAGGCGCGCGCGGAAGGGGCGAATGTCGAATACGCCTATCCGAAGGAAGGCTTCGTCGTCTGGATGGACAACGTCGTGCTGCTCAAGGACGCGCCGAACCGCGAGAACGCGATCAAGTTCATGAACTTCCTGCTTGATCCCGAGAATGCCGCGGCGGTCACGAACTATGCCGCCTATACGGCCGGCGTGACCGGGGTCGAGCCCTTCCTCGACGAGGCGATCCGCACGAGCCCCGAGAACAACCCGCCCGCCGACGCGCCGGCGGGCAGCTTCATCGCGGTCTGCGATGCCGAGACCCAGCAGCTCTACGACGCGATCTGGACGAACCTGAAGAAGTGACGCGACGGCGGCGGGCGGGGCATCGCCCCGCCCGCTCGGCCATGGAGGATGGGATGCGGATCGCGATCTGGCAGGGACCGTCGCCCGCGGGCGACGAGGGCGCGGCGTTTGCCGATCTCGACCGCGCGCTGTCTGCCGCGGCGGCGGGGGGGGCCGCGATGGTCGTCGCGCCCGAGGCCTTCCTGCCCGGCTACAACCGCCCCGACATCGCGACCGCCGCCCAGCCGCGCGGCGGCGCGTGGCACCGGCGCCTTGCGCAGATGGCGCGCGCGGCGGGCTGCGGGCTGGCGGTGGGCTATGCCGAGCGCGACGGCGCGCGCGTCTTCAATTCGGCCGTGGCCTTCGACGCCACCGGCGCCGAGATCGGCCATTACCGCAAGATCCAGCTCTATGGCGCGCGCGAGCGCGCGCTCTATACCCCCGGCGAGGACTACGCGATCTTCGATCTGGGCGGGGTGCGGGCGGCGCTGCTGATCTGCTACGATGTCGAATTCGCGCCCCATCTGCGGCGGCTGGCGCAGGCGGGCGTCACGCTCCTCATCGTGCCGACGGCGAACATGATGCCCTATCTGCATGTCGGGCGCAGCGTCGTGCCGACCCATGCGATCAACCACCGCATGACGATCGTCTATGCGAACTACTGCGGCGCCGAGGGGGATCTGACCTATTGCGGCGGCTCGCTCATCGCCGCGCCCGATGGCGAGGTGCTGGCGATGGCGGGGCCGGGGGCGGCGCTGATCCTGGCCGATGCGGGGCGCGCGCCCGATCCGGCCCTGATCCAGACGCAGCTGGAGGACTATCGCGACGCAAGGATGCCCGATGCCCAAGGATGACGCGACCGGCCGCTATGCCGTGCTGTTCGAACCCGTGCGGATCGGGCCCAAGATCGCCAAGAACCGCTTCTATCAGGTGCCGCACTGCAACGGCGGGGGCTATCGCGACCCCTCGGCCGTCGTCGAGATGCGCCGCACCAAGGCCGAGGGCGGCTGGGGCGTCATCTTCACCGAGCAGGCCGAGATCCACCCCACCTCCGAGATCACGCCCTACATCGAGCAGCGGCTGTGGGACGATCGCGACATCCCCGCCCTTGCCCGCATGGCCGAGGCGATGAAATCGCACGGCGCGCTGGCCGGCATCCAGCTTGCCTATCCGGGCATCAACGGGCCGAACGCCTATACGCGCGAGGTGCCGCTC
Source organism: Limisphaerales bacterium (assembly GCA_044356825.1). GTDB lineage: Bacteria > Pseudomonadota > Alphaproteobacteria > Rhodobacterales > Rhodobacteraceae > JAUREX01. The sequence continues at coordinate 44,828 of JBIKVM010000003.1, read as the reverse complement.
GCGGTCACGGGCGGGCCGATCCTGACCTTCACCCCCGATCCGGTCCACGCCCGGACGATGGATCTGGCCGATATCGCGGCGCTCCGGCGCTGGTTCGTGGCGGCGGCCCGGCGGGCGCAGACGGCGGGTTTCGATGTCATCTGCCTCTATGGCGCGCACGGCTTCGGCATCCTCCAGCATTTCCTGAGCCGGCGCACCAACCGGCGCGCCGACCATTACGGCGGCAGCCTTCAGAACCGCGCCCGCTTCGTGCGCGAGGTCGTCGACGACATCCGCGAGGCGACCCGGGGCGAGGTCGCGCTGACGCTGCGGATGTCGCTGCACGAAGAGGGCGAGGGCGGATTTTCCAACGCCGAGCTGCGCGAGTTCATCGCCCTCAACCCCGAACTGCCCGATGCCTGGGACCTCGCGCAAGGCAGCTGGGAGGCGTGCTCGACCACCTCGCGTTTCGGCCCCGAGGGGTCGCAGGAGGATCTGGTGCGCGGCATCCGCGCGCTGACACCCCGCCCCGTCGTGGGCGTCGGCCGCTTCACCAGCGCCGACGAGATGGTGCGCCAGGTGCGCTCGGGGGTGCTCGACTTCATCGGGGCGGCGCGGCCCTCGATCGCGGACCCCTTCCTGCCCGCCAAGATCGCCGAGGGCCGCTTCGACGAGATCCGCGAGTGCATCGGCTGCAACATCTGCGTCTCGGGCGACATGACCCAGGGCCTGAGCCGCTGCACCCAGAACACCGCCTTCATGGAAGAGTGGCGCAAGGGCTGGCACCCCGAGCGGATGCGCCCCAAGGGCCCGTCGGGGCAGGTGCTGGTGGTGGGCGCGGGGCCCGCGGGGCTCGAGGCCGCGCATGTGCTGGGGATGCGGGGCTATCGCGTCATCCTGGCCGAGGCGGGCGAGGAACTGGGCGGCCGCGTCGCGCGCGAACGCCGGCTGCCGGGCCTTGCGGCCTGGGGGCGGGTCGCGGACTATCGCGCGGGTCGGATCGCGCCCATGGCCAACGTCGAGGTCTATCGCGCGAGCCGCCTCGGGGTCGAGGACATCCTCGGCGCGGGGGCCGAGCATGTCTGCATCGCGACCGGCGCGCACTGGCGGCGCGACGCGGTGGCGCGCCACCACCTGTGGCCGATCCCGACCGATGGGGCGATGCCGGTCTTCACCCCCGACGACCTGATGGCGGGCGGCGGGCCCATGGCCGGGCGGGTCGTGCTCTATGATGACGATCATTTCTACATGGGCTCGGTGCTGGCCGAGCTGCTCCTTGCCCGCGGGTGCGAGGTTGCCTTCGTGACGCCCGCGGCGCGGGTCGCGGAATGGACGCTCAACACCCTCGAACAGGGGGCGATCCAGCGGCGGCTGATGGCGGCGGGGGTGGCGCTGCACCTCTCGGCCGCGCCCGAGGCGATCGGGCCGGACGCGGTCGAGATCGGCTGCGTCTGGACGGGCGCGCGGCGCGCGATCGCGGCCGATGCGGTGGTGCTCGTGGGGGCGCGCACGCCCGATGATGCGCTCTGGCACGCGCTGTCGGCCGCCGACTGGCGCGGGGCGGGGATCCGGTCGGTCGAACTTGTGGGCGATGCCGCGGCACCCGGCCCCATCGCCTGGGCGACCTATGCCGGCCGGCGCTATGCCGAGGCGCTCGACGCCCCCGACCGGGGCGAGGCGCTGTCGTTCCGGCGCGAGATCGCGGCGCTCGCCCCGCATGATCCGATCACGCCCTGACATGCCCGCGAGCCGCGAGATCCTCGGCCGCCTCGTCGCCTTCCCCTCGCTCGCGGGGACGCCCAACCACGCCATCGCGGACTGGATCGCGGACCTTCTGGCCGACGCCGGGGCCGAGGTCGTGCGCCTGCCCCGCGCGGATGGCGCGCGCATGGGCCTCGTCGCCCGGATCGGCCCGGCGGTGGCGGGCGGCGTCGTCCTCTCGGCGCATATGGATGTCGTGCCGGTGGCGGGGCAGGCGTGGTCGCGCGATCCCTTCACGCTCCACGCCGAGGGCGGGCGGCTTTTCGGCCGCGGCACGGCGGACATGAAGGGGTTTCTGGCCGCCGCCCTCGATGCCGCCCTCGGTGCCGCGCGCGCGGCGGGGCAGGGGCTGCTCGCGCGGCCGCTGACGCTCGTTCTGTCTTATGACGAGGAGATCGGCTGTCGCGGCATCGCCGAGATGGCGCCCCGCCTCGCGTCGCTTCTCCCCGCCCCCGCCCTCGTGCTGGTGGGTGAGCCGACCTCGATGCGGATCGTGACCGGCCACAAGGGCAAGATCGCGCTCGATGCCGTCTGCACGGGCGAGGCGGGCCATTCCGCGCGCGCGCCGCTGCACATGAACGCGCTGCACCTCGGGGCCGATTTCCTCGGCCTCTTGCGCGCGGTGCAGGCCCGCATCGCCCAAGGGGGGGCGCGCGTGCCGGGCTACGAGGTGCCGCATGCCACGGTGCATGCGGGCACCATGGCGGGGGGCGCCGCCCTCAACATCGTGCCCGAGCGGTGCGAGATCGGGTTCGAGATCCGCCACACCGCCGCCGAGGATCCCGACGCGATCCTGTCGGAGATCCGGGCCGGCGCGGCGGCCATCGTGGCCGCGGCGCGCCATCCCGCGGCCGCCATCAGCCTGAGCGAGCGCGCCCGCTATCCGGGCCTCGAGACGCCCCCCGATGCCGAGGCCGTCTCTGTGCTCCGGGCGGTTCTGCCCGCCGGCACGCGCGTCACGCGCGTCGATTACGGCACCGAGGCGGGTTTTTTCGCGGCCCTCGGCTGGCCCGCGCTGGTTTGCGGCCCGGGGTCGATGGCCGAGGCCCACCGCGCCGACGAATGGCTGGAGGAAAGCCAGTTCGCCGCCTGCGAGGCGATGCTCGCGCGTCTGGTGGCGACGCTGCGCTGAGGGTCAGCCGCGGCCGCGCCCCTCGAACCGCGGCAGCATGGCCGAAAAGTCGCGCCCCGCGCCGTCCTCGTCCTCGACGAAGCGGCGATAAAGCTCGGCCGCGAGCGCGCCCATCGGCGTGTCGGCATCGGCCGAGGCGGCCGCCTGCTGCGACAGCCGCAGATCCTTGAGCATGAGGTCCGCCGCGAAGCCGGGGCGATAGCCGTTGTCGGCGGGGCTCTGCGGACCGACGCCCGGGGCGGGGCAATAGGCCGTCATGGTCCAGGACTGGCCCGATGAGGTCGAGACGACATCGAACATCTTCTGCCGCGCCAGCCCCAGCCGATCGGCCAGCGCGAAGGCCTCGCAGGTCGCGATCATGGTCACGCCCAGGATCATGTTGTTGCAGATCTTGGCGGCCTGGCCGGCGCCTGCCCCGCCGCAATGCACGGCCTTGCGGCCCATCACCTCGAAGAGCGGCAGGACGGCCGCAAACGCCGCATCGGACCCGCCGGCCATGAAGGTCAGCGTTCCCGCCGCCGCCCCGCCCACCCCGCCCGACACCGGCGCGTCGAGCGACCCCAGCCCCGCCGCCGCCGCGGCCTCGTGCAGCCAGCGCGCGCTCTCGACATCGACGGTCGAGCAATCGCAGAGCACCGCGCCCGGCGCCATGGCGGGGATGACCTCGGCCGCGACCCGGCGCAGGATCGCGCCGTCGGGCAGCATGGTGATGACGACCTCGGCGCCCCGCGCGGCCTCGGCGGCCGACGCGGCACCCGCGACCCCCTCGGGCAGCGGCGCGCGCAGATCGAAGCCCGCCACCGCATGGCCCGCGCGCGCGAGGTTCGCGGCCATCGGCGCGCCCATGTTGCCCAGCCCGACGAACCCGATCTTCATGCGATGTCCTCCCATATCCGCCACTCGGGGCCGAGCGGGGCGAGCATCGCCGCCACCTCGGCCGGATCGACCGCCCCGGGCCCGGCGTGCCGCCAGCGCGGGGTGCGGTCCTTGTCGATCACCTGCGCGCGCACGCCCTCGAGGAAATCCCCCGCCTGAAGGGCGCGGGCGGTAAAGCGGAACTCGCGCGCGATGGCGGCGCGCAGGTCGCGGTCCTCGCGCGCGGCGCGCACGATCGCAAGCGTCGCGGCCATCGAGAGGGGGGCGTTGCGCGCGATCGCCGCGCGCGCCGCCGCCGCCTCGGGCGTGTCGATGGCGCCGAGTGCGGCCGCGATGTCGCCGACCGTCGGGGCGGCGAAGGCCCCGTCCAGCGCCGCCATCGCCGCGGCAAGGCGAGAGGCCGGCGCGGGGTGGTCGGGAATGGCCGCCAGATCGCCCGTCGCCACCAGCGCGCGCGTCAGCGCGGGCCAGTCGGCCTCGGGCACGAAGCGGTCGGCAAAGCCCGCCCAGATCGCATCGCCCGGCCCCATCCGCGCCCCTGTCAGGCCGAGGTATTCCCCCGCCCGCCCCGGCGCACGCGCCAGGAGCCACGATCCGCCGACATCGGGCACGAGGCCGATGCCGCATTCGGGCATCGCGACCTGCGCGGTCTCGCCCACGATGCGATGGTGCGCATGCCCGCCCACGCCGACGCCGCCGCCCATCACGAACCCCTGCATCAGCGCGACGATGGGCTTGGGCCAGGCCGCGATCTTGGCGTTCATGCGGTATTCGTCGCGCCAGAAGCGGCGCGCGGCGTCGAAATCGCCCGCCCGCCCGGCATGATACATCGCCGCGATGTCGCCGCCCGCGCAGAAGGCTCGCGGCCCCTCGGCGTCGATCAGCACGACCCTGACGGCCGGATCGTCGCGCCAGGCATCGAGAGCGGCCTCGATCGCGCGCGACATCGCATGCGTGAGCGCATTGAGCGCCTGCGGCCGGGCAAAGGTGATGCGCCCCGCCACCCCCTCGATCCGCACGGCCAGATCGCTCATCCGCGCCCCCCGATCAGGCTGCGCGCGACGATGAGGCGCATGATCTCGTTCGTGCCCTCGAGGATGCGGTGCACGCGCAGGTCGCGCACGATCTTCTCGATTCCATAATCGGCCAGATAGCCATAGCCGCCGTGCAGTTGCAGGCACTGATCGGCGATGCGGCTGCAGGCCTCGGTCACGAAGGCCTTGGCCATCGCGCAGGCCTTGGTCGCATCGGGCGCGCCACGGTCGAGCTTCCACGCCGCCTGGCGCAAAAAGAGGCGCGCGGCCTCGATCTCGATCTCCATCTCGGCCAGGCGGAACTGGAGCGCCTGGAACTGGTCGAGCGTGCGGCCGAACGCCATCCGCTCGGCCATGTAGGCGCGCGTGCGATCGAGCGCGGCCTGCGCGCCCCCGAGCGAGCACGCCGCGATGTTGAGGCGCCCGCCGTCGAGCCCCTCCATCGCGAGGCGAAATCCCGCCCCCTCGGGCCCGAGCAGCGCCTCGGCGCCGACCGCGCAGCCGTCAAGCTGCACCTGCCGCGTCGGCTGGCTGCGCCAGCCCATCTTGTCCTCGAGCGCCCCGAACGACAGCCCCGGTGCGCCCGCCTCGACGATCAGGGCCGAGATGCCGCCCGGCCCCTCGCCGCCCGAGCGCGCCATGACGATATAGGCATCCGAATAGCCCCCGCCCGAGATGAAGGCCTTGGTGCCGGTCAGGCTCCATCCCTCGTTCGTGCGCTCGGCCCGGGTGCGCAGCGCCGCCGCATCCGACCCGCTGCCGGGTTCGGTGAGGCAATAGGAGAGGATCGTTTCCATCCCGACCGCGGGGCCGAGCAGGCGCGCCTTTTGCGCCGCCGTGCCGTGGCGGTCGATCATGGTCGCGCACATGTTGTGGATCGACAGGAAGGCCGCGACCGAGGGGCAGGCCATCGCCAGCCCCTCGAACACGAGCGCCGCCTCGAGCCGGCCCAGCCCCGCGCCCCCGGCCGCAGCGGAGACGCAGAGCCCCCCGAAGCCCAGCGCGGCAAGCTTGGGCCAGAGATCGCGGGGGATCGTCCCCTCGCCCTCCCACCGGCGGGCGTGGGGCGCGATCTGTTCCGCGCCGACCTCGCGCGCGAGCGCGAGGATCGCCTGTTGCTCCTCGGTCGGCGCGAAATCCATCCTGCCCCCCGGCCGGCCTCAGTCCATCTGCTTGAAGTTGAAGGCCGCACCTTCCTTGATGCCCGAAGGCCAGCGCGCCGTCACCGTCTTGGTGCGGGTGTAGAAGCGGAACGCGTCCGGCCCGTGCTGGTTGAGATCGCCGAAGGAGGATTTCTTCCAGCCGCCGAAGGTGTGATAGGCGAGCGGCACCGGAATGGGGAAGTTCACCCCGACCATCCCCACGTTCACCCGGTTCACGAAATCGCGCGCCGTGTCGCCGTCGCGGGTGAAGATCGCGATGCCGTTGCCGTATTCGTGGTCCATCGCGAGCTTCAGCGCCTCTTCGTAGCTCTGCGCCCGCACGGTCGAGAGGACCGGCCCGAAGATCTCGGTGCGGTAGATGTCCATCTCGGGCGTGACGTGGTCAAAAAGATGCGGGCCGACGAAGAAGCCCTTCTCGTAGCCCTGCAGGTTGAAGTTGCGGCCATCGACGCGCAGCTTGGCGCCCTGCGCCACGCCCGTTTCCACCAGCCGCAGGATGTTGGCCTTGGCGGCTGCCGTCACGACGGGGCCATAGTCGATGTCGGCGCCGGCCGTCCACGGGCCGACGCGCAGCTTCTCGACCTTGGGCACGAGGCGCTCCATCAGCGCGTCGGCCGTCTTGTCGCCCACGGGCACCGCGACCGAGATCGCCATGCACCGCTCGCCGGCCGCGCCGTAGCCCGCGCCCACCAACGCATCCGCCGCCTGGTCGAGGTCGGCGTCGGGCATGATGATCATGTGGTTCTTGGCGCCGCCGAAGCACTGCACGCGCTTGCCCGCCGCGCAGCCGCGCGCATAGATGTATTGCGCGATCGGGGTTGAACCCACGAAGCCCACGGCCTGGATCACCGGGTTGTCGAGGATCGCGTCCACCGCTTCCTTGTCGCCGTTGATGACCTGCAGGATCCCGTCGGGCAGCCCCGCCTCCTTCATCAGCGCGGCCAGCATCATGGGCACCGAGGGGTCGCGCTCGGAGGGTTTGAGGATCATCGCGTTGCCGCAGACGATGGCGGGGGCGAGCTTCCACATCGGGATCATGGCGGGGAAGTTGAAGGGTGTGATGCCGGCCACCACCCCGAGCGGCTGGCGCAGCGAATAGAGGTCGATCCCCGGTCCCGCGCTGTCGGTGAACTCGCCCTTGAGCAGATGCGGCGCGCCGATGCAGAACTCGACCACCTCGACCCCGCGCTGGATGTCGCCCTTGGAATCCGCGAAGGTCTTGCCGTGCTCGCTGCTCAGCACCTCGGCGAGCTTGTCCATGTCGCGGTTCACGAGGCGGACGAATTCCATCATCACGCGCGCGCGCCGCTGCGGGTTGGTCGCGCCCCATTTGGGCTGCGCCGCCGCCGCCGCTGCCACCGCCACGTCGAGTTCGGATTTCGAGGCGAGCGGCACGCGCGCCTGCACCTCGCCGGTGGCGGGGTTGAAGACATCGGCGAAGCGGCCGGAGGTGCCCGCGACGGGGGCGCCGTTCAGCCAGTGGGAAAGTTCCTTCATCGGGGACTCCATCTGCAGATCGGTCGCACAATAGCTTTGCGGCGTGGCCTGCGAAAGACCAAAGGGCGAAACCCGCAGGATTTACGTCATGGCTTCTTGACAGAAGCGATCCGCGGAAGAACGCTGCGCCTGAATGACCGAAGTGACGGAGAGACGACGACAGGGACACTGGCAACGGAGGTGCGCGATGATCGTGCAGCAGATCATGAAGTCGAAGCCGACGGGTGGGGTCGCGACGATCGGCCCGCGGGCCGGGCTGGGGGAGGCAGTCGCGATGATGGCCGAGCGACGCATCGGCGCCCTTGTCGTCAGCCGGACGGGCACGGATGTCGAGGGGATCGTGTCGGAGCGCGACATCGTGCGCGAACTGGCCGCGCAGGGGCCGGCCTGCCTTGGCCGGAAGGTAGATGAGATCATGACGCGCACGATCGTGACCTGCACGGCTGCCGACACCGCCCAGAGCGTGCTCGAGCGGATGACAGAGGGGCGGTTTCGCCACATGCCGGTGGTCGAGGCGGACAGGATGGTCGGGCTCATCTCGATCGGCGATGTCGTCAAGGCACGACTTGACGAACTCGCGGCCGAGAAGGACGCGCTCGAGGGGATGATCAGGGGCTTCTGACGCCTGTGGGCATCGGAAGGCAAGACAAGGCGCGCGGTGGAACGCGCCGCAGAGGGGCTGACATGCGGATCGGACTTTACCCGGGCACCTTCGACCCGGTGACACTCGGGCACATCGACATCATCGGGCGCGCGGCACGGCTCGTGGATCGGCTGGTGATCGGGGTCGCGATCAACCGCGACAAGGGCCCGCTCTTCTCGCTCGAGGAACGCGTGGCGATGGTCGAGGCCGAATGCCGCCCGATCGCCAAGGCCGAGGGGGTCGAGATCGTCGCCCACCCGTTCGAAAACCTGCTCGTCGATTGCGCGCGCGATGTCGGCGCGGGTGTCATCATCAGGGGGCTGCGGGCCGTGGCGGATTTCGAATACGAGTTCCAGATGGTCGGCATGAACCGCGCCCTCGATGCGCGGATCGAAACCGTCTTCCTCATGGCCGACGCGCAGCGCCAGGCGATTGCCTCGAAACTCGTCAAGGAAATCGGGCGGCTCGGTGGCGATGTGGGCAAGTTCGTTACACCCGCGGTCGCCGCTGCGCTGCGCGGGAAATTTGCCGCGAAGCGCTGAGATCGCGCACCCCCTACCCTGTGCAGCGCGGCGGTTCGGGACTATCTTCAGGTCATGGAACCCGTTTCGATCGTTGCAGCCGTTGCCGGCCTTTTCCTCATCATCGGGCTGGCAGAGCCGGTCGCTGATCGGCTGCGGTTGCCCTTCACGGTCGTGCTTGCCGTCATCGGGGCGCTCATCGGCATCGCCGCCGTTCTGGCCGGCGAGACGCTTGCCGATCCGGCGGCGTCCGAGGCGCTCGGGCTTCTGGCCGCGCCGGTCCGGTCGGACCTGCTCCTGTTCGTCTTCCTGCCGACCCTGCTCTTTCAGGTGGCGCTCGGCCTGAACCTGCGGCGGATGCTCGATGACTGGGTGCCGATCCTTGTGCTGGCGGTCGTGGCCGTCATCGTCGCGACGCTGGCAGTTGGCCTTGCGCTCGTGCCCGTGACGGGGATCGCGCCGGTTGCCTGCCTGCTCATCGGTGCGATCGTCTCGACGACCGATCCATCGGCGGTGGTCACGATCTTCCGCTCGATCGGGGCGCCGCAGCGGCTCGCGCGGATCGTCGAGGGCGAAAGCCTCCTGAACGATGCCGCCGCCATCGCGCTCTTCGGCTTCTTCCTGACCTTCGTGATGTCGGGCGTACCCGATCCGACGCCGCGCGACATCCTCGTGGGCTTTCCCTGGCTGCTGATCGGCGGCGCGGTGGCGGGCTGGGCGCTGGCGCGGGCCTGGGTCGGTGTCATCGGCCTGCTCGGACGCTTTCCTGCGGCACAGGTCTCGCTCAGCGTGGCGCTGCCCTACGTCGCCTATCTGATGGCCGAGCGGGGTGTTGGCGTATCGGGCGTCATCGCCGTCGTGGTCGCGGGGCTCACGCTCAACCTCACGGGGCCCGGGCGGCTATCGCCGGCCGTCTGGACCTATCTGCGCGGCGTGTGGGACATGCTCGCGCATTGGGCGGGCGCGCTCATCTTCTTGCTCGCGGCCCTCATCATCCCGCGGCTGATGGCCGAGGCGCGGCTTGCCGACATCGGCCTCGTGCTTGTCGTGGTGCTGGCGGCGACGGCGGCGCGGGTGCTCGTGCTGTCGGGGATGCTGCCGGTGCTGGCGTGGCTGCGCCTCTCGCCGCGGGTCGAGCGGCCCTATCGTCTCGCGATCCTGTGGGGCGGGCTGCGCGGGGCCGTCACGCTCGTGCTCGCGCTCGCGGTCACCGAGAACCCGCAGGTCGCGCCCGAGGTCAAGCGCCTCGTGGGCATCCTCGCCACGGGGTTCACGCTCTTCACGCTCTTCGTTCAGGGCACGACGCTGCGCCTCGTGATCCGGGCGCTCGGCCTCGACCGGCTTGCCCCGCTCGATACCGCGCTTGCCAATCAGGTCATCGCGGTGGCGCTGCAATCGGTGCGTGAGCAGGTCGCGACCACGGCGCAGGAGCAGGCCCTTGGCAAGGATCTCGTGCGCGCCGAGGCCAAGCGCTTTGCCGAACGGCTCGACCGCGCGGTCGAGGATGCGGACCGGGGCGAGGGGATTTCGGATCGCGACCGCATCACGCTCGGCCTCGTGGCGCTCGCGGGGCGCGAGCGCGAGATGATCCTCGAGAAGTTCCGCGAGCAGGTGATCTCGACCCGGGTTGTCGATGTCATGCTCTCGGATGCCGACCGACTCATCGAGGCGACGCGGGCAGGGGGACGCAACGCTTATCGGCAGGCGGGCCGGCGCAGCCTCGGCACCGGCCGGCGCGCGCGTCTTGCGGTCGTGCTGCACAACCGGCTCGGGATTTCGGGCCCGCTCGGGCGGTTGACGGCCGACCGATTTGAGACGTTGATCGACCAGCGCATGATCCTGCATGCCCTGCACGACTTCATCGACGGGCGCATCCTGCGCATCCACGGCCGCCGCGTGGCGGAACTGCTGCACGAGTTGCTCAGCCGGCGCGAGGAAGAGGTGGACAGCGCCCTTCAGGGCCTCAGGCTCCAGTTTCCGGGCTATGCCGAGGAGCTCGAGCGGCGGTATATCCGACGTGCGGCCCTGCGTTATGAGGACAGCGAATACGACGCCCTGCGCGAAGACGGGCTGATCGGGCCGGAACTGCACGCGCGACTCAAGGCGCGGATCGGGGCCGAGCGCGCGCGCCTCGAGGAGCGGATCGCGCTCGACCTCGCGGTGCAGAAGGCTGAACTCGTGCGGCAGTTCCCGCTCTTTGCCGACATGGACGCAGCACAGCTCCGCCGGCTTGAGCGTGCCCTCAAGACCCGCCATGTTGATCCCGGGACCATCGTGCAGCGGCGCGGCGACACGATGCGTCGGGTGCATTTCATCGCCTCGGGCGCGGTCGAGGTCGAGGTCGCGGGGCACAAGACGCGCCTCGGTCGGGGCGAGATGTTTGGCCAGATCGCGATGCTGACGAAGGGGCGCATCCGCCCGCAGGTGACGGCCATCACCCATTCCACCCTGCTCACCCTCGACGAGGGGACGTTCCGCCGCCTGCTTGCCCGCCACGCCACCCTGCGCGAGGCCGTGGTCGAGAGCGCACGCCGCAGGGGCGTCGCGCTCGACCTCTGAGCGGGCTTTGCGCAAGTACCGCCCGCGTGCTAGGGGCCGGGCGTGCGACGGGGGTACGGGGGGGTACGGGTCATGGCGGACGACCGGCTGATCGTGGCGCTCGATGTGGGCAATGTGCTGGCGGGTCTCGACCTGGCGCGGAAACTCGGCGATGCGGTCTCGTTCTACAAGATTGGCCTCGGGATGCTGACGGGCGGGGGGCTCGCGCTCGCGCGCGAACTCAAGGACGATCACGGCAAGCGCATCTTTCTCGACCTCAAGCTTTTCGACATCGGCGCCACCATCGAGGCGGCGGTGCGCGGCATCGCGGGGCTCGGCCTCGATTTCCTGACGGTGCACGGCGATCCTCAGGTCGTCGCCGCCGCCGCCGAGGGGCGGGGGGCGAGCGAGTTGCGGATCCTTGCGGTCACGGTGCTGACCTCGCTCGACCGGGGGGATCTCGACGCCAACCTCATCCGCGAGGGGACGGTGGCCGAGATCGCGCGCGAGCGCGCGGCGCGTGCCTTCGCCGCCGGCGCGGATGGCGTCATCGCAAGCCCGCACGAGATCGCGGCGATCCGCGCCCTGCCCGGCGCCGCGGGCCGGCTGATCGTGACGCCGGGGGTGCGGCCGGCGGGCAGTGCGGCCGGCGACCAGAAGCGCGTCATGACGCCCGCCGAGGCGATCGGCGCGGGCGCCGACCATATCGTGGTGGGGCGCCCCGTCTGGCAGGCGGCCGACCCGGCCGCGGCGGCGCGCGCCATCGTGGCCGAGATCGCGGGCGCGCCCGTGCGCGTGGACAAGCCGCCGCGGCGCGGCTAGAAACGCGCCGAGCGCCGGCCGGGGCCGCGCGCCGCAGGGCGGTTCGGATGGTCTCGCGCGTCATTCCGGTCGAGTGCTTCGACCTCGTCATCTTCGGCGCCACGGGCGATCTGGCGCGGCGCAAGATCTGGCCGGCGCTCTGGCAGCGCTGGCAGTCGGGCCAGATCCCGCCCGAGAGCCGCATCATCGGCGCCGCGCGCGCCGAACAGGGCGCGGATGCCTTTCGCGACTGGGTCCGCGCCGCGCTGCCCGCCGCCGCCGAGGGCACGGCCGAGTTCCTGCAGCGGATCGACTATGTCGCCCTCGATGCCCGCGGCACGGCCGGATGGGCGGCGCTGGCGTCGCTGGTGCGGCCCGATGTCGTGCAGGCGTTCTATTTCTCGGTCGCGCCCGACCTCTTCGGCGATCTGGCCGAGCGGCTGCACGCCCATGCCATCGCCGGCCCGACCGCGCGCATCGTGGTCGAGAAGCCCTTCGGCCACGACCTCCAGACCGCGCGCGCGCTGAACGCGACCCTCGCGCGGCATTTCGAGGAAGGGCAGATCTACCGGATCGACCATTACCTCGGCAAGGAGACGGTGCAGAACCTGATGGCGGTGCGCTTTGCCAACATCCTGTTCGAGCCGCTCTGGAACGCGCGCTATGTCGACCATGTCCAGATCACGGTCGCCGAGACGGTCGGCGTCGGCGGGCGGGGGGCCTATTACGACGGCTCGGGCGCGCTGCGCGACATGGTGCAGAACCACATGATGCAGCTTCTGTGCCTGATCGCGATGGAGCCGCCCTATCACTTCGACCCCGACGCCGTGCGCGACGAGAAGCTCAAGGTGATCCGCGCGCTCGATCCGGTGCGTCCGGCCGATGTCGTGCGCGGCCAGTATCGGGCGGGCCCCGAGGGGCCCGATTACCGCACCGACGCCGGCAACCGCCAGAGCGTGACCGAAAGCTTCGTCGCGCTGCGCTGCGGGATCTCGAACTGGCGGTGGAAGGGCACGCCCTTCTATCTGCGCACGGGCAAGCGGCTGCGCGCGCGGGCCTCCGAAATCGCGATCACCTTTCGCGACCCGCCGCATCTGATCTTCGACGACGCGCCGGGCTGGAAGGGCAACGTCCTCTCGATCCGGTTGCAGCCGAACGAGGGGATGAACCTCTCGGTCATGATCAAGGAGCCGGGGCCGGGGGGGATGCGCCTCGTGCAGGTGCCGCTCGACATGTCGTTTGCCGAGGCGCTCGGGGCCGAGGGCACCGACATGCCCGATGCCTATGAGCGGCTGATCATGGACGTCATCCGGGGCAACCAGACCCTCTTCATGCGCGGGGATGAGGTCGAGGCCGCCTGGGCCTGGATCGACCCGATCCTCGCTGCCGCGACCGATGCCCCCGCCCCCTACGATCAGGGCAGCGCGGGCCCGGACGAGGCGCTGGCGCTCCTGCACCGCGACGGGCGGCGCTGGCGCGCCATCGCGCCATGAGGGTTCGCAGCCACCCCGACCGCGACGCCTGGGCCGAAGCAGCCGCGCGGGCGATCGCGGCCGATCTCGCTGCCGCACTCGCGCGCGATGGCCGCGCGAGCCTCGCGCTGCCCGGCGGCACGACGCCCGCCCCGATACTCGAACGGCTGGCGCAGATCCCGCTCGACTGGGCGGGGGTCACGGTATTCGCGGCCGACGAACGCTGCGTGCCCGAGGGGGATGCGCGGTCGAACACGGGGCTCTTGCGGGCGCATCTCATGCGCGGCCCGGTGGCGGCGGCGCGGCTGATCCCGCTCGCGCTCGCCGCTCCCACGGCCGAGGATGTCGCCCGCCTCGGCGCCGCGCTCGCGCCGCATCTGCCGCCTTCGGTGCTGCTCGCGGGGATGGGGGCGGACATGCACACGGCCTCGCTCTTTCCGGATGCGCCGGAACTCGCGGCGGCGCTTGCCCCCGATGCGCCGCCGCTCATGCTGGTGGCGCCGGCGGGCCAGCCGGAGCGGCGGCTGACCCTCAGCGCGCGGATCCTCGCGGCGTCGGGGGCGATCCATCTGGCGATCACCGGCGCGGAGAAGCGCGCGGCGCTCGACCGCGCCGCCGGCCTGCCGCCGACGCTTGCCCCGGTCGCCGCCATCCTGCCGCGCGCGACCGTCCACTGGAGCCCCTGAGATGTCCGACTGGAACACGCTGAAGGCCCTTCACGCCCAAACCCGCGACCGGCCGATCCTGACCCTGATGCAGGATCCCGGGCGGGTCGCGCGCTTTTCGGTCGCGGCCGACGGGATGCGCCTCGATGCCTCGAAGACCGGGATCGACGATGCGGCCCTCGCCGCGCTCGTGGCACTCGCGGAGGGGGCGGGGGTCGGACCTGCGCGCGATGCGATGTTCCGGGGCGATCCGATCAACGGAACCGAGCGGCGCGCCGTCCTTCATACCGCGCTGCGCGACCCCCGCGGCGCGCCGCTGCGGGTCGGGGGCGAGGATGTGCGGCCGGCGATCGCCGCGACGCACGCGCGCATGCAGGCCTTTGCCTCGGCGGTGCGCGACGGCACCCACCGTGCGGCAGGCGGCACCATCACCGATGTCGTCAACATCGGGATCGGGGGGTCGGACCTCGGCCCCGCGATGGCGGCGGCGGCGCTTGCGCCCTATGCCGACGGGCCGCGGCTCCATTTCCTGTCGAACATCGACGGGGCGCATGCGGCCGACATCCTGCGCGGCCTCGATCCGGCCCGCACCCTCGTCATCGTCGCCTCGAAGACCTTCACCACCATCGAGACGATGACCAACGCCGAGACGGTGCGCGACTGGCTCTTGCGCGGGGGGGGCGATGTCGGGCGGCAGGTGGCGGCGGTCTCGACCGCGACCGACCGCACCGCGCGCTTTGGAATCGACCCCGCGCATGTCTTCGGCTTTGCCGACTGGGTCGGCGGGCGCTATTCGATGTGGGGGCCCGTGGGGCTCGCGCTCATGCTCGGGATCGGGCCCGCCCGGTTTGACGAGATGCTGGCCGGCGGCGCGGCGATGGACGCCCATTTCAGGGATGCCCCCCTCGGGCGGAACATGCCCGTGATGCTGGCGCTGAGCGGCATCTGGCACGCGCAGGTCGCGGGCTGCGCCACCCGCGCCGTCCTGCCCTATGAGCAGCGGCTGCACCTGCTGCCCGCCTATCTCCAGCAGCTCGAGATGGAATCGAACGGCAAGGGCGTGACGATGGCGGGCGCTGCCCTCGCGGTGCCGTCGGGGCCGGTCGTCTGGGGCGCGCCCGGCACGAACGGGCAGCACGCCTTTCACCAGCTTCTGCATCAGGGCACGCAGGTCGTGCCGGCCGAGTTCCTGATCGCGGCCGAGGGGCACGAGGCCGACCTTGCCCATCATCACCGCATCCTGGTCGCGAATTGCCTCGCGCAGTCCGAGGCGCTGATGCGCGGCCGGTCGGCGGCCGAGGCCGAGGCGATCATGCTGCGCGCGGGCCTCCCGGCGGCCGAGGCGCGCCGGCTTGCGCCGCACCGCGCCTTTCCGGGCAACCGCCCCTCGGTCACGCTGGCCTATCCGCGCCTCACGCCCTTCGTGCTCGGGCAGATCGTCGCGCTTTATGAGCATCGCGTATTCGTCGAGGGCGTCTGCCTCGGCATCAACTCCTTCGACCAGTGGGGGGTGGAGCTTGGCAAGGAGCGGGCGGTCGCGCTCTTGCCGCTGGTCGAGGGGCGCGCGGATGCGGCGCCGGCGGGCGATCCGTCCACCGCGGCGCTCGTGGATTTCCTGCGCCGGCCCTAGGTCGGGGCTGGGCTTTCGCCCGTGGCCCTGTTACGCTGCGCCGCAGCATGGCCGCGCGCATCCTCACCATCGCTCAGCAGAAGGGCGGCTCGGGCAAGACGACGCTTGCCGCGAACCTCGCGGTTGCCTGCGCTGCCCGCGGGATGTCGGTTGCGCTGATCGACAGTGATCCGCAAGGCAGTCTCGGCCAGTGGTTCGCGCTCCGCGAGGGTGGGGGGCTCGGCGGCGCGATGCGTTGCCTTCGAACGACTGCCTGGGGTGTCGCGACCGAGGTCGGGTCGCTCGGGCGCGCAGCCGACCTGATCGTGATTGACACGCCGCCCCGGATCGATGCCGACCTGCGCCCGGCGCTGCGCGCGGCGGATCTCGTGCTCGTGCCGGTCGCGGCCTCGCCTCTTGATCTCTGGGCGACGCGCGGGGTGCTCGACTTGTCCGCGCGCGAGGGGCGGCGCGCGCTCATCGTCATGAACCGCGTCAAGCCGGGCAGCCGTCTTGCGACCGAGGCGGTCGCTGCAGTCGCAGGGTTCGATGCAGGGCCGGCGCGCGCGCGGCTGGCCGACCGAGTCGCCTTCGCTGCGGCGATGGGTGCGGGCAAGGGTGTCGCGGAGTGGTCCGACGCCGCCGCGCGGACCGAGATCGAGGCGCTTGTGCAGGAAGTCCTTGCAGGAATCCCTACAAGCTGATCTCTTGACAGTCAGGCTGGATTTACACTTGCCACTGTCCAATACCTGTGACAATATGTCCACTTGTCATCCTGCCCTGCGCCAGAGGCCCCGGCAAGGATCACAACGAGGCCCGCACCGCAGTTCGGATGGCGACGGGTCGGATAACGCAGGTAACTGCCAAGGACGGAGGAAAGCATGTCCGCAAACGACCACGACAAGGTCTGGCCAACCGGCCTGACGCTCAAGGAAGCCGAAGAGGTGCACAGCTACCTCATCGACGGAACGCGCGTCTTCGGGGCGATTGCCCTTCTCGCGCACATCCTCGTCGCCGCGACGACGCCCTGGCTCGGCTGAAGGAGGAACCCCAGATGAACAACGCCAAGATGTGGCTGGTCGTCAAGCCGACGGTCGGCATTCCCCTGTTCCTGTCGGCGGTGGCCGTGGGATCGTTCGCCGTGCATGTCGCGGTGCTGAGCAACACGACCTGGGTTGCCGACTTCCTCTCGGGCCAGCCGCTCGGCGCCGGTGCGACCGCCGCCCTGCCGCTCCTGCCCGATGGCACGGCCAAGGTCGCCTATGTGCCGGATGGTGCGGCGCAGACGGGCCAGAAGATCCTCGTCATCCTGCCCGATGGATCAACCGCCTATGCGATCATCGACGGGCTTGCGGGCTCGGCGAGCCTGAACTGATGCTTCATCGGGCGGCCTGCCCTCGACTGGCCGGCCGCCCGGATTCACCTGCCGCCCCCGGAACCCGCCCGGGATCCGGGCCCAAGGACGGGGCCGATGGCTGACTTCCGCGCCCATGTGATCGGCAGCCTGGTGCGTATGGCGCCCCGCTATCTGCCCTTCGCCGATGTCGCGACGCCCGATCTGCCGCTCGCGCGCCTGCTCCGGCTGTCGCTCTTCCAGATCAGCGTCGGCATGGCGCTCGTGCTGCTCGTCGGCACGCTGAACCGGGTCATGATCGTCGAGTTGCAGGTTCCTGCGGCCGTCGTCGGCCTCATGCTCGCGCTGCCGCTCGTCTTTGCGCCTTTCCGCGCCCTCATCGGCCACAAATCCGACACCCACCGCTCCGCACTCGGCTGGCGGCGCGTGCCCTACATCTGGAAGGGCACGATGCTGCAATTCGGCGGCTTTGCGGTGATGCCCTTCGCGCTTCTGGTGCTGTCGGGCTATGGCGAGGCCGCCCATGCCCCGGTCTGGCTCGGACCAGCCGCGGCGGCGATCGCGTTCCTTCTGGTCGGCGCCGGGGTTCACATGGTGCAGACCGTGGGGCTTGCGCTGGCGACCGACCTTGTGCCCGAGGACGACCAACCGCGTGTCGTCGGGCTGATGTATGTCACGCTCCTGATGGGTATGATCGGCAGCGCGCTGATCTTCGGTGCCCTGCTTGAGGACTACACCCCAGGCCAATTGATCCGAGTCGTGCAGGGCGCGGCGGTTGCGACGATCGTGCTGAACCTTCTTGCCATCTGGAAGCAGGAGGCGCGCGACAGGCGCCGCGCCGCCGATACCTCGCCCACGCCCGAGTTCGCCGAGGCCTGGGCGGGCTTCGTTCAGGTTCCGGGGGCGCTGCGGCTTCTGGTGCTCGTTGGCCTCGGCACGGCGGGCTATGGTATGGCGGATGTGCTGCTTGAGCCCTACGGCGGCGAGGTCTTGGGGATGTCGGTGGCGCAGACGACCCGACTGACCGCGATCATGGCGGTTGGCGGGCTGATCGGCATCGCCCTTGCGGCCCGTGTGCTGGGCGGCGGCGGTGCGCCGCTGCGCCTTGCCGCAGTCGGGGTGCTCGCAGGACTTGCGGGGTTTGGCGCCATCATCCTGTCGGCCTACGGTGGGGCTGCGGCCCTCTTCATGCTCGCGACCCTCGGTGTCGGGATCGGCGCGGGCATCTTCGGGCACGCGACACTGACGGCCACGATGAGGGCCGCGCCACGCGCCCGGATCGGTCTCGCGCTTGGCGCCTGGGGCGCGGTGCAGGCAACCGCGGCGGGAATTGCCGTTGCGGCGGCGGGCCTCGTACGCGATGCCGTCCGCTTCTTGCCCGACGGCACGGCCGAGGCGCCCTATGTCGCCGTCTTTGCCATAGAGCTCATCCTTCTTTCGGCGGCGCTCATGGCGGCCGTCCCCCTCATGCGAGAGGCGACTCGACGTCGCGCCGCCCAAGGCTAAATCGCTATCAGACGGGTGCAAGCGCGCGCCCGAAGACCCAAGCGGCCCGCCAAAGGGCCCGAGAACCGGAGGAAAGCATGACCACCATCGTCTCACGGCTCTATGCGAGCAAGGCCAAGGCGCAGGCCGTCGCCGACGCGCTCCATGCCGAGGGCTTCCCGGCTTCGATCGTCGACGTGATCGAGGCGGGCGACGGCGACACCGCGGCCGCGATCCGCGCCGCCCGCGTGCCGGCCGCCTCGGCCGCGACCTATGCCGCGCAGATGTCGGCCGGCGGCAAGGCCCTTCTTGTCTGCCGAGCGCCCTTCAACCCGATCGGCGCCGCGCGCCTCGCGATGCAGATCGCCGACCGGCACGACCCGCTGCGCTCGGGCGTTGCGGATGAAGACGTCTATGTCACCGAGGAGATCCGCACCGATTACACCCTGAGCGTGCTGACCGACCATCCGCGGTTTTTCAGCATGGACATCATTCCGGGGTCGGATCTGGTGCGCGGCCCGATCTCGAACGCCTTCGGCATTCCGCTGCTGTCGCGCAAGAAGCGCGACTCGGCCATGCGGGGCGGCGGCTTCATGTCGACGAAGTTCCTGCCCTTCCCGCTGCTGACGCGCGGCCGGCGCGCGACATCGGCCATCGCGGGCGGCGCGCTCATCACGCAGGGCCTCATGCCGACGGTCGCGCGGCGCAGCTGACCAGCCTCGGCGCTTGCAGCGCGCGGGCCGGGGGGGTAAACCGCCCCGGCCTGACGCCCGGAGCCGCCATGTCGATCACGCCCGAGACCGCCCGCAAGGTCGCCCGCCTCGCCCGCATCCGGGTCGAGGACGCGGACCTGCCGGCCCTTGCCCGCGAGCTGTCGGGCATCCTGAACTTCATGGAGCAGTTGAACGAGGTCGATGTCGCAGGCGTGGAGCCAATGACATCGGTCACGCCCATGCGCCTGAGGCTGCGCGAGGATCGCGTGACCGAGGGCGAGATGGCAGCCCGCATCCTCGCCAACGCCCCCGACCAGCGCGAGGGCTTCTTCGCGGTGCCGAAGGTGGTCGAATGACGCTCAACACCCTGTCGATCGCGGCGGCGCGGGATCTTTTGCGCAAGCGCGAGATCAGCGCGGTCGATCTGACGATGTCGTGCCTGACCGCGATCGATTCCTCTGACGAACTGGGCGCCTTTGTCCATCGCACGCCCGATCTCGCGCTCGAACAGGCGCGCGCGGCCGATGCGCGGCTCGCGGCCGGGGGGGCGCCCGACCTCTGCGGCATCCCGCTCGGGATCAAGGATCTCTTCTGCACCCGCGGCGTGCCCGCGCAGGCGGCATCGAACATCCTGTGCGGCTTCCGCCCCGAATACGAATCGACCGTCACCGCGCGCCTCACCGAGGCCGGCGCGGTGATGCTCGGCAAGCTCAACATGGACGAATTCGCGATGGGTTCGTCGAACGAGACGTCGTGCTATGGCCCGGCCGTCAATCCGTGGAAGGTGGACGGGCGGCGGCTGACGCCCGGCGGCTCCTCGGGCGGGTCGGCGGCGGCGGTGGCGGCCGACCTCTGCCTTGCCGCGACAGGCACCGACACCGGCGGCTCGATCCGCCAGCCCGCGGCCTTTACCGGGATCGTGGGCCTCAAGCCCACCTACGGGCGCGTCTCGCGCTGGGGGATCGTGGCCTTCGCCTCCTCGCTCGATCAGGCCGGGCCGATGACCAAGACGGTGCGCGACGCCGCGATCTTCCTGCAGGCCATCGCCGGCGAGGATGCCAAGGACGCGACCTCGGCCGCGCTCCCGGTGCCCGATTTCGAGGCTGCGCTGACCGGCGACATCCGCGGACGGCGCATCGGCATCCCGCGCGAATACCGCATGGACGGCATGCCCGCCGAGATCGAGCGGCTCTGGTCCGAGGGCGCGGCGATGCTGCGCGACGCGGGCGCCGAGATCGTCGACATCTCGCTGCCGCACACGAAATACGCCCTGCCCACCTATTACGTCATCGCGCCCGCCGAGGCGTCATCGAACCTTGCGCGCTATGATGGCGTGCGCTTCGGCCACCGCGCGACGCTCGGGCCCGGCGAGGGGATCGTCGACCTCTATGAGCGCACCCGCGCCGAGGGCTTCGGCCCCGAGGTGCGCCGGCGCATCATGATCGGGACCTATGTCCTCTCGGCCGGGTTCTACGATGCCTACTACAACCGCGCCCGCAAGGTGCGCGCGCTGATCAAGCGCGACTTCGAGACGGTTTTTGCCGACGGGATCGACGCGATCCTGACGCCCGCGACCCCCTCGGCCGCCTTCGAGCTGGGCGCGCAGGCCTCGGCCGACCCGGTGGCGATGTATCTCAACGATGTCTTCACCGTGACGGTGAACCTCGCTGGTCTGCCCGGCATCGCGGTGCCCGTCGGGCTCGACGCGCAGGGTCTGCCGCTCGGGCTCCAGCTGATCGGCCGGCCCTGGGATGAGGCGGGGCTGCTCGCTCACGCGCATGTGCTGGAAAAGGCGGCCGGTTTCGTGGCGAAACCCGCAAGATGGTGGTAGGGCGATGCCGAATCGGAGCTTTGACAGCATGATGCGCCCCCTCGCCTCGCTTGCCCTCGCGCTCGCCCTCGCGGCCTGCGCCGAGCCGCCCGCCGACGAGGCCCTCGCCGCCGCCGAGGCCGGCAAGGGCGGCATCTCGGACGAGCAGGATTTCGACGCCGTCGCCGCGCGCGAGACGATCGAGAGCGACCGCGAACGTCTGGCGGCACAGCGCGAGCAATACGTCTTCATCCCACCGACTGCCCTGCCCGATTCAACCGGTGTCGACCGGCCGATCGTGATCGACTTCGCGCTGCAGACGAGTCACCAGCCCGGCCAGCGCCTGTGGGAGCGCGGTGATCTGCGCCTGCAAAGCTATGCCCGCGCCTGCGGGCGCTATGCGGCTGCCGATCTCGCGCAGGAGGCGTTCCTCAAATCCGGCGGCCCCGAGCGTGACGTGTGGGGCATCGACCCCGACGGCGATGGCTTCGCCTGTGGCTGGGATCCGCGCCCCTTCCGCCTCGCGCTGCGCTGACGCCCGCCCGATGCGGGCCTGCCCCTCGCCCAATTTCGGCCCGCGGCGGGGGGGCGGGGCGCCGCATCTGATCGTGCTCCACTTCACCGCGATGGCGAGCGCGGCCGAGGCGCTGGAGCGTCTGTGCGACCCCGTGGCCGAGGTCTCGGCGCATTACCTCATCGATCTTGACGGCACGCTCTGGTCGCTCGTGCCCGAAGAGGCGCGCGCCTGGCACGCGGGGGCGGGGGCGTGGGGGGGGTACGCGGATGTCAATTCGGCCTCGGTCGGGATCGAGTTGCAGAACCGGGGCGATCATCCCTATCCGCAGCTGCAGATGGGTGCGCTCTGCGCACTGCTCGACGCGATCCGCGCACGCCACGCCATTCCGCCGCAGGGCGTGATCGGCCACGCCGACCTCGCGCCCACGCGCAAGGCCGATCCGGGGCCGCGGTTCGACTGGCGGGGGCTTGCGCGCGCGGGCCACGCGGTCTGGCCCGACCCCGCCGCGGCGGACGGGCCGCCGCTGGCCGAGAGCCTCGCGCGCTTCGGATATCCCGCGGCACCCATGCCCGCTCTGCTCGCGGCCTTTCGCGCACGCTTCCGTCCCTGGGCCCGCGGACCCGAGGATGCAACGGATCGCGCGCTGGCCGCCGACCTCGCCGCGCGCTTCCCGCCCGCTCAGAGCGCTGCAAAGCCGCCCGTGGCGGGGTCATAGGCCTCGAGGCTCCCTTCGCCCATCGAGGTCCAGAGGCCGTGCAGCGTCATCTCCTCGGCCTCGACCGCCGCCGCCACGAACGGAAAGGTCAGGAGGTTGCGCAGCGACATCACCACGGCCGCCTTTTCGAGGGCGCGCACCCGCTCCTCGTCGTCGGCGATTTCGGCGACATCGAGGAAGGATGGCCGCAGCATCTCCATCCAGCGGCCGACGAAACTCGTATCGGCCTCGAGTTCCGGCGCATGCCCCTTGCACATGTCGTGGCAGCCGCGAACCCCGCCGCAGTTGGCGTGGCCGAGCACAACAAGATGCGCCACCTGCAGCGTCGTGACCGCATATTCGACCGCGGCCGAGGTGCCGTGGTACTCGCCGTCAGGATTGTAGGGGGGTACGAGGTTGGCGATGTTGCGGTGGATGAAGAATTCGCCCTCATCGGCGCCAAAGATCGAGGTCACATGCACCCGGCTGTCGCAGCACGAGATCACCATCGTGCGCGGATGCTGCCCGCCCTGCGCGAGGCGGCGATACCAGGCCTTGTTCTCGTGCCATGTGGTTGCGCGCCAGCCGTGAAAACGCTGGATAAGAAACCCCGGCAGGGGTCGGACACCAGAGATCATGCTGGGCCTCCTCCGCGTCAGCGCGCGGCATCTCGCATTTGACCGAATTTCCGGCGCGCTTCAATGCGGCCCACAACCATTTCTTCACCCCGGCCGGCCAAAGTCGAGCGTGGGTGAAGAGGTGTCTGGGGATAGTCATGCCAGCCGATGTGCTGCGGCTCATGCCGCATGAGCGGGTCTTGCTCGATTCCTCGCGCATCGAGGTTCTCTATGCGCAACTTGGTGGCGAGGAAGTGCAGGCGCTGGTCGAGCGCGCCATGAACGAGCTTTGCGTGGTTCGGGGCGAATTGTCGGCGCAATATGCAAGCGGCGATCTGCACGGGTTCTCGCGCAATCTGCGCCGGTTGCGCCGGATCGGCGAGCATCTGGGCCTGCCGGTGATCGCGCGCGTGGCCGACGATGTGGCGGCCTGCCTCGATGCGGGCAACGCGACGGCGCTTGCCGCGACATGGGCGCGGCTCATGCGCACCGCCGATCAGGCCATCGCGGGGCGGTGGGAGGATGCCTCGTGATCCTCGGGCCGGTCGAGCCAGGCTGAGACCGCCGCGATGAACTCGGCCGGGCGATCGGCGTGCAGCCAGTGGCCTGCACCCTCGAGCGTCGCGAACGTTGCCGCCGGGAATTGCGCCCGGATCGCGCCGTGGTGCTCGGGCCGCACATAGGCCGACTGCGCGCCCGAGAGGAACAGGACCGGCCTCTCGAACCGCCCCGGCAGGTCGGGCCAGCCGATGATCCGGTCCATCTCGGCGTCCAGAACCCGCAGGTTCATCCGCCAGCGCGGCCCCTCGGCGCCGATCTCGAGCGACATGAGGAGGAACGCCCGCAGGGCTGCGTCGGGGATGGCGGGCTGAAGACGGCGGTCGGCCTCGGCCCGGCTGGTCACGCCCGCCAGATCGAGCGCCCGCAGCGCGGCGATGATCGCCCGCTGCGCCGCCGCATGGCCATAGGCGACGGGCGCGATGTCGGCGACGATCAGCCGCGCGACGGACCCGGGATGCAGGAGCGCCAGCGCCATCGCCGCCTTGCCGCCCATCGAGTGGCCGAGCACATCGGCCACCCCGCCCGCCTCGGCCGCGATCAACTCTGCCAGATCGGCCGCCATCTCGGGGTAGCCGTGCGCATCCGACCAGGGCGAGGCGCCATGGTTGCGCATGTCGGGGCAGATGACGCGCCGCCCGTCCTGCGCCAGCCGCTTGGCGATCGCGCCCCAGTTGCGCCCCATGCCGTGCAGCCCATGGGCGATGACGAGGGGCCTCCGCCCCCCGTCCTGCCCGTGGACCGTCGCGGCCAGCACCCGCTCAGAGCCCCGGATAGATCGGGAAGCGGTCGCAGATCGCCTGCACCTCGGCGCGCACGGCGGCCTCGACCTCGCCGTTGCCATCCTCGCCGTTGGCGGCAAGGCCATCGACCACGCGCACGATCCAGTCCGCGATCTGGCGGAACTCGGCCTCGGCGAAGCCGCGCGTCGTGCCCGCGGGCGTGCCGAGCCGGACGCCCGAGGTGACGGTGGGCGATTCCGGGTCGAAGGGGATGCCGTTCTTGTTGCAGGTGATGTGCGCGCGGCCGAGCGCCTTTTCGGTCGCGTTGCCCTTCACCTCCTTGGGCCGCAGATCGACGAGCATGACATGCGTGTCGGTCCCGCCCGTCACGATGTCGAGCCCGCCCTTCATCAGCTGGTCCGCGAGCGCCTGCGCGTTGCGGATGACCTGCGCCTGATAGGTCTTGAACTCGGGGCGCAGCGCCTCGCCGAAGGCCACGGCCTTGGCCGCGATGACATGCATGAGCGGCCCGCCCTGCATGCCCGGAAAGACGGCCGCGTTGAACTTCTTGGCCAGCGCCTCGTCCCGCGTCAGGATCATGCCGCCGCGCGGGCCGCGCAGCGTCTTGTGGGTCGTCGTCGTCGCGACATGGGCGTATTCGAGCGGGTTGGGATAGAGCCCCGCCGCGATAAGGCCCGCGAAATGGGCCATGTCGACCATGAAATAGGCCCCGATCTCATCCGCCACGGCGCGGAAGCGGGCGAAGTCAATGATGCGCGGAATGGCCGAGCCGCCCGCGATGATGAGCTTCGGGCGATGCTCGCGCGCGAGCGCCTCCATCGCGTCGTAGTCAAGCAGCTGGTCCTGCGCGCGCACGCCGTAGTGGACCGGGTTGAACCACTTGCCCGAGACGTTGGGCTTGGCGCCGTGCGTCAGGTGGCCGCCGGCCGAAAGATCCATCGCGAGGAAGGTGTCGCCCGGCTTCAGGAGTGCGAGGAACACCGCCTGGTTGGCCTGGCTGCCCGAATTGGGCTGCACATTGGCAAAGCCGCAGTCGAAGAGGGCGCAGGCGCGCTCGATCGCGAGCGTCTCGGCCACATCGACGTGCTGGCAGCCGCCGTAGTAGCGCTTGCCGGGATAGCCCTCGGCATACTTGTTCGTCATCACCCCGCCTTGGGCCTCCATCACGGCGCGGCTGACGATGTTCTCGGAGGCGATCAGCTCGATCTCGTTGCGCTGGCGGCTGAGTTCGGCGGTGTTGGCGGCGGCGAGCGCGGGGTCGCGGCTGGCGAGGGACTCGGTGAAGAAACCGGCATCGCGGTGCGCGGCGTTCTGCGGGGCGTTCATGGGCGGGCTCCCTTCGGGGTGCGGGGGTGCGGAGGTGCGGAACTCGGGCGCGAAATAAACCGTCGCGGGCGCCTCGGAAAGGCCGGATGCGACATCGCGCACGATTTGAGCGCCTTTTTGCGACGCGGTCCCCCCGGATGGTCTTGCGGCGGCTGGACACAGCGCACAAGATACCGCGGATTCAATCCGGCGGGTGCGCAGATGGCCGAACACAAGACCCTGGCCTTTCGCGCCGCCCGGACCGATCAGGCGCAGGCGGCACTCGCGGACCTCGTCGCCCGCTACGGCCAGTGCCCGCCCGAGGGGGCGCGCGCGATCGTGGCGCTCGGGGGCGATGGCTTCATGCTCGAGACCCTGCACGCCACGCAGGCGCTGGACCTGCCGGTCTATGGCATGAATTGCGGCACGATCGGCTTTCTGATGAACGCCTATGACGCCGAGCGCCTGCCCGAGCGCGTCGCGGCCGCCGAGGAGACGGTCATCAACCCCCTTGCCATGACGGCGATCCGCCCCGACGGCACGCGGGCCGAGGCGCTTGCCATCAACGAGGTCTCGCTCTTGCGGGCGGGGCCGCAGGCGGCGCGGCTGCGCATCAGCGTGGACGGCAAGGTGCGGATGGAAGAGCTTGTCTGCGACGGCGCGCTCCTTTGCACCCCGGCGGGGTCGACCGCCTACAACTATTCGGCGCACGGCCCGATCCTGCCCGTGGGTTCGGATGTGCTGGCGCTGACGGCGGTGGCGGCCTTTCGCCCGCGGCGCTGGCGCGGCGCGCTGCTGCGCAAGACGGCGCGGGTGCGCTTCGATGTCATCGACCCGGTGAAGCGGCCCGTGATGGCCGACGCCGACGGCCGGTCCGTGCGCGAGGTGGTGGCGGTCGAGGTCCGCTCCGAACCCGGGATCCGCCACCGCATCCTCTTCGATCCGGGCCATGGCCTCGAGGAGCGGCTGATCTCGGAGCAGTTCGTCTGACCGGGGCGGGTTGCGGAGCGCGCCCGAAAGGGAGAAACTGCGTATCATTGCCCGAGGGGGCCTTGCCATGATTCCAGGGATTTCCAGCCGCCGCCGTTTCGCCGACCTCTCGGAGCGCGAGGTGCTCGCGCTCGCGATCTCGGCCGAGGAGGACGATGCGCGCATCTATCGCAGCTATGGCGAGCGGCTGCGCAAGGATTATCCCGCCACGGCGGCCATCTTCGATGCGATGGCGGCCGAGGAAGACGATCACCGCCGGCGCCTGATCGAGCTGCACGACGCGCGCTTCGGCGGGCCGATCCCGCTCATCCGGCGCGAGCATGTGGCGGGGTTCTATGCCCGCCGGCCGGTGTGGCTGGTCGAGAACCTGCCGCTTGCCACCATCCGCGCCGAGGCCGAGGGGATGGAGCGTCAGGCGCAGGCCTTCTATGAACGCGCGGCCGCGCGCACGACGGACGCCGCGACGCGGCTTCTGCTTGGCGATCTCGCGGCGGCCGAGGCCGGGCACGGGCGCAAGGCCGAGACGTTCGGTGCCGAGCATCTGGGCGAGGACACCCGCAGCGCCGAGGACCGCAGCGCGCGGCGCCAGTTCGTGCTGACATGGGTGCAGCCGGGGCTCGCGGGGCTGATGGATGGCTCCGTCTCGACGCTTGCCCCGATCTTTGCCACGGCCTTCGCGACGCAGGATCCCTGGACGACCTTCCTCGTGGGCCTCGCGGCCTCGGTGGGCGCGGGCATCTCGATGGGCTTCACCGAGGCGGCCTCGGATGACGGCACGCTCTCGGGGCGGGGCAGCCCGGTCAAGCGCGGCTTCTCGGCCGGGGTGATGACGACGCTCGGCGGACTCGGCCACGCGCTGCCCTACCTCATTCCCGATTTCACCACCGCGACGGCAATCGCGATCGCGGTCGTCTTCGTCGAACTCTGGGCCATCGTCTGGATCCAGAACCGCTTCATGGAAACGCCCTTTTTCCGCGCGACGCTTCAGGTCGTGCTCGGCGGCGCCCTTGTGCTCGCGGCCGGGGTGCTGATAGGCGGCGGCTGACGCCGGCGCGAAGGGCGAGATGGACGAGATCTTTTTCCGCACCCTGCCATTCTTCGCCGTCGTGGGGGTCGGCTACCTCGCGGCGCGGGCGCGGTTCATCTCGGCCGAGGCGACGGCGGGCCTGACGCGCTTCGTCTTCTATTTCGCGCTCTCGGCCATGCTCTTTCGCTTCGCAGCGAGTCTCTCGGTCGGCGAGATCTTCGATCTGCCCTTCGTGCTGGCCTATCTCTCGGCCTGCGGTGTCGTCTATGCGCTGGCCTTCGCGGTCGCGCTCCTGCGGCGGACGGGGCCGGCCGAGGCCGCGATCGAGGCGCAATGCGCCGTCATCGGCAACACGGGGTTTCTGGGGGTGCCGATGCTCGTCGCGCTGCTCGGGCCTGCGGCGGCGGGGCCGATCCTGCTCGTGCTCGCGCTCGACCTCATCGTGTTCTCGAGCCTTTTCACGCTGCTTGTCACCGCGCTGCGTGAAGGGCGGGTGCGGCCCGGGGGGGTGCTCTCGGGCCTGGTCGGCAATCCGATGATCGTCTCGATGGCGCTCGGGCTCGGCTTCGGGGCGACGGGCTGGACGATGCCGGCGCCGGCGGCGGATTTCCTCACGATGCTCGGCGCGGCCGCGACGCCCGGGGCGCTCTTTGCGATCGGCGCCTCGCTCGCGGGGCGCTCGGCCGAGCGGCTGGCGGTGGCGTCCTGGCTCGCCTTCGCCAAGATCGTGCTGCACCCGATCGCGGTCGCGATCGCGGCACTCTGGGTCTTCGATGTCGACCCCTTCGCGGCGGGTGTGATGATCGCGGCCTCGGCGCTGCCGGTCGCGGGGAACGTCTACATCCTTGCCGCCCATTACGGCATTGCGCCCAAGCGGGTTTCGTCGGCCATCCTCATCTCGACGGCCGCGAGCATCCTGACCGTCACTTGGATCATCGCACAGATCACCGGTTCGGGGATAAGCCATCCATGATGACCACGGACCCGCGCGCGACCATCGCCGGCATCGTCTGCGTGCTCGGGGCGGTGACGGCTTTTTCGGTCAACGACGTCGCGGTCAAGTTCCTCTCGGGTGGTTACGCGCTCCACCAGATCGTATTGATCCGCTCGCTGATCGGGCTGGCCTTTCTGGTCGGTGTGTTCATGCCCCTCGTGGGCGGCCTTGCGGCGCTGCGGATGCGCCGGCTCCACCTGCATCTGGCGCGGGCGGTTCTGGTCGTGCTGACCAACACCGGCTTCTTCCTTGCCATCGCTGTCATGCCGCTGGGCGAGGGGGTGGCGATCTTCTTTGTCGCCCCCCTCATCATCACAGTGCTGTCGGTCGTGTTCCTGGCCGAAAAGGTCGGGCCGCGGCGGTGGTTCGCGGTGGTCGCGGGGCTTGCGGGCGTCGTCATCGTGATGCGGCCGGGGACCGAGGCGATGCAGCCTGCCGCCCTGCTCGTGCTCGGCTCGGCGCTGGCCTATGCCGGCGGGCAGATCCTCGTGCGCCGCCTCGGCGGAACCGAGAGCGCGCTCGCCATGACCGTGTCGGTGCAACTGACCTTCGTTGCTGTCGGCGCGATGATGGGGCTGGCCTTTGGCGACGGCGCGCTTGCGCAGGGTGAGGGGGTTCTTGCCTTCCTTCTGCGCCCATGGATCTGGCCCGATCTGGACGACGCCGCCATCCTGCTTGCGAGCGGGCTCGCAAGTGCAACGGGTGCCTTCCTCATGTCGCAGGCCTACAGGCTGTGCGATGCCGCGCTCGCGGCCCCCTTCGAATATGCGGCACTGCCGCTTGCCGTGCTGTGGGGGGCGTTCATCTTCGATGAGCGGCCCGACGGCTTCGGCTGGGCCGGCATGGCCTTGATCCTCGGCTCGGGGCTGTACATGGCGTGGCGGGAATTGCAGATCGACCGCGCACGGAGGCGGGCATGAATTTCGAGTTCATCGGATCTGAGGCCGAGGCGCTCCTCGACTGGCACGGCCTCGCCGACGCGCTCGAGGCCGGGCATCTTCTGCCGGTCGCGGGCATCGGCGACACCTTTCTCTATCGCGGCGCCGACACGCTGCTGACGCGCTCGGCCTGGATCGACGGGATGGGGATCGCGGTCAAGTCCGCGACGATCTTTCCGGGCAATCCGGCACGGGGCCAGCCCGCGATCAACGGCGGTGTCATGCTGTATTCCGATACCGCCGGGGTGCCCGAGGCGCTGATCGACTTTCACCTCGTGACCCGCTGGAAGACCGCCGGCGACAGTTTCCTTGCCGCGCGTCACCTCGCGCGGCCCGATGCGCGGGCGGTCCTGATCGTGGGCGCGGGCAAGGTCGCGGCCTCGATGATCGCGGCCTATCGCGCGCTCTTGCCGGCGGCGCGCATCACGCTGTGGAACCGCACGACCCGCGCGGCACATGCGCTTGCCGCGCTGCACGAGGGGGTCCATGTCGCCGAGGATCTCGCCGAGGCGGTCGCGCGCGCCGATGTCATCGCGACCACCACGATGGCCTCCGAACCGCTGATCCGGGGCGAATGGCTGCGGCCCGGCACGCATCTCGACCTGATCGGCGCCTATCGTCCCGACATGCGCGAGGTCGATGACGAGGCGCTGCGGCGGGCCCGCATCTTCGTCGATTCGCGTGCGACGACGCTGGCGCATATCGGCGAGCTCAAGGACCCGATCGCGCGCGGCGTGATCTCGGAATCCGACATCCTCGCCGATTTCCACGACATCGCGGCGGGGCTCTTTCGCCGCCGCTCGACCGAGGAGATCACCATCGCCAAGAACGGCGGCGGCGCGCATCTCGACCTCATGACGGCGCGGCACATCCTCGATCGCGTGCGCGCGGCGCGCGTCGGCCGGGGCTGACCATCACGGCATCCCGGCCCGATCGTAGATTTCCGTCGCCTTCGCGGCGTTGGTGCCGAACAGTTCGGCATTGACCCCGCTCGGCCGGAAGTCGGCGTGGGCCGCGATCGGGCCCGTGGGCGTCACCGTCGCGACGACGGGGTATTCGTTGTTGCTGTCGGCCAGCACGACCTGTGCCGCGTCGCTTGTCAGGAACTCGATGAAGCGGATCGCGTTCTCGGGGTTGGGCGCGGTCTTCAGCACCCCCGCCCCCGACAGGTTCACATGGGTGCCGCGGTTGCCCTGATTGGGAAAGATGATCCCGACCGCATCGGCCGCCGCGCGGTCCTCGGGATTCTCGGAGGCCTTGAGGGCACCCCAGTAATAAGTGTTCGCCACCCCGACGAGGCATTCCCCGGCGGCGACGGCGCGGATCTGGTCGCGGTCGCCCCCCTGCGGTGGGCGCGCGAGGTTCGCGGCAAGGCCCTTTGCCCATTCGGTTGCCGATTCCTCGCCCAGCGCATCGACCAGCTCGGCCATGAGCGAGACGTTGTAGATGTTCGATGAGGTTCGGATGCACACCTCGCCCCCGAGCCGCGGATCGGCGAGATCCTCGTAATCGTCGAGCCATTCGGGCGCACCGCGCGTCTTGTCATAGAAGATCACCCGCGCCCGGGTGGTCAGGCCGAACCAGAGCCCCTCGGGGTGCCGATAGGCGGCGGGCACCCGTTCGGTCAGCGTCGCGCTCTCGACCGGAGAGAGGAGGTCGGCCTCGACCAGCTGGTGCAACCGCCCGCCGTCGACGGTGATGAAGACATCGGCCGGGCTGCTCGCACCCTCCGCCCGGACCCGCTCCAGCAGCTCTTCGCCCGATCCCTCGATAAGGTTGACAGCGATCCCCGTCTCGCGCGTGAAGGCCTCATGCAGCGTGAGGTCGGCATCATAGTGGCGGGCCGAATAGACATTCACCTCGGCAGCCGCAGCGGGAAGCGCGGCGGCGAGGCAGAGCCCGATGGCTGTCAGTGTGGATCGCATGCGGTGTCTCCTGTGCTGCGTGCGCGCTGACTTCCCAAGGCGCGACCCGAAGATGATTCGCCCCCCGATACCCAAGCCATACTCCGCTCCATTAAAGTTGACAATAATTGTCGGAATACTTGCGCCGCCCGCAGACTGGCGCTAAGGTTGCCCTCGGGGGGTGCATGATGGCGCAGGATGCAGGACGGTCCGCGCGCGGCCCGCGGGGCGGCGATGGGTCTGCGACGCCATGGCTTGTGCTGGCCGGCGCAGTCGTTGCGCTCATCTCGCTTCCGATCGTCGCTGTGGTGGGGCACCTCTTCGTGCCCTCGGGCGGCATCTGGCCGCAACTGATCGACACGGTGCTGCCGCTCTATCTGCGCAACACGCTCTTGCTTGCCGCCCTAGTCGCGGCTGGTGCGATCGTGATCGGGGTCGCGACGGGCTGGCTGGTCGCGACCTGCGACTTTCCGGGGCGGCGTGTCTTCGAATGGGCGCTGATGCTGCCGATGGCGATGCCTGGATATGTCATCGCCTATGTCGCCTTCGACCGGCTGAGCTATTGGGGCCCCGTGCAATCGGGGCTGCGGACCGTTTTCAGCTGGGGCCGCGATGATTACTGGTTTCCCGAGATCGCCTCGCTTCCGGGTGCGGCGGTCCTGCTTGCGCTCGTCCTCTATCCTTATGTCTACCTGCTGAGCCGGGTTGCCTTCCTGCGCCAGTCCGCGCGCCTGATCGAGGCGGCCCGCGCCCTCGGGGCCGGCCCCTTCGAGGCCTTTCGACGGGTGGCCCTGCCCATCGCCTGGCCTGCGGTGGCGGGTGGCGGTGCGCTGGTGGTGATGGAGACGATCGCCGATTATGGCACGGTTCTGCACTTGGGTGTGCAGACCCTCTCGACGGGGATTTTCCGCACCTGGTTCGCGCGCGGCTCGCCCGTCGGGGCTGCGCAGCTTGCGGCGCTGCTGTTGGGGATCGCGGTGCTTGCCTATCTGGCCGAGCGCAGGCTGCGCGGGCGCCGGCGCTTTGCCGCGGATCCATCGGGGCGCGCACCCGAGGTCCGGCGGGTGCCGCTGTCGGCCTCTCGCGGGCTTGCGGCGGCTGTGCTGTGCGCCGTGCCGGTCCTGCTTGGCTTCGTTCTGCCGGCGGCCGAACTTCTGCGGCTGGCGGTGGTTGCGGGGGATCCGCTCTTTGGTGTGCGCTTCGCGGGCTTTGCCCTCAACAGCCTCGGAATGGCGGCGGCGACCGCGGCCCTGCTGGTCGTCGTCGCGGTGCTGATCGTCTTTGCCCGGCGCATCCGGCCCGGGCGGCTGGCAACGGCCGCCATCGCGCTTGCAGGCCTTGGCTATGCGCTGCCAGGGGCCGTGATCGCGCTCGGGGTGCTGTTGCCGCTTGCGGCTTTCGACCGCGGCCTTGATGCGCTGATGCGGGGGGCGTTCGGGGTTTCGACCGGCCTGTTGCTGACTGGCAGCGTTGCTGCGCTGTTTCTGGCCTACGCCGTGCGTTTTCTGGCCGGCGCGCTCCAGAGTGTCGAGGCCGCTTTTGCCCGCGTTCCCCCGAGCTACGAGGAAGCCGCGCGCGCCCTCGGGGCCACGCGCGCCGAGGTGCTCTGGCGCATTCACCTGCCCGTGGTACGCGGCGGGCTGTTGTCGGCCGCGATCTTCGTCTTCGCCGATGTGATGAAGGAGCTGCCCGCGACCCTCATCCTGCGCCCGTTCGACTTCGAGACGCTTGCCGTTCGGGTCTTTCGGCTCGCAAGCGACGGGCGGCTCGAACAGGCCTCGACGGCGGCGCTGGCGATTGTCGCGGTGGGCATTCTGCCCGTCATCCTCCTCAGCCGCGCGATGAACCGCTGAGCGGTGCATTGCGCCCGCCGCGGAAACGCGCGATTGAACCTCATGACCGGAATGCGCCACGCCTATGCCGTCCATCTTCTGACCGCGTCCGGAGCGGTATTTGCGATGCTTGCGCTGCTCGCGGCGGTCGAGGGGGCCTGGAGCCTCATGTTCCTGTGGCTGGTCGTGGCGTTTGCCGTCGACGGGCTCGACGGGCCGCTCGCGCGGCGCTTCGATGTGTCGCGCAACGCGCCGCAGATCGACGGCGTGCTGCTCGACCTCATCGTCGACTACCTGACCTATGTGTTCATCCCCGCCTACGCGCTCTTTGCCTCGGGTCTGCTGCCAGGCTGGACGGGGTGGGTGGCGATCATCGTGATCACCTTCACCTCGGCGCTCTATTTCGCAGACCGGCGGATGAAGACCGAGGACAAGTCGTTTTCGGGTTTTCCAGCCTGCTGGAACATGGTTGCGATCGTGATCTTCGCGCTTGAACCCACGTTCTGGACGACCCTTGCGGTCGTGGTGGCGCTGGCGGCGGCGATGTTCATGCGGTTGAAGTTCATCCACCCGGTGCGGACCAAGCGCTGGCGGGTCGTGACGCTGCCCGTGGCCCTGATCTGGACGCTCTGCGCCGGCTGGACAGCCTGGATCGACTTCGCGCCAAGCCCGCTCGCCGATCTCGGCCTGGTGGCGGCCTCGGCCTATCTCTGTCTTGCCGGGATCGTGCAGGAACTGATGCCGAAGCGGAACGCCGAGGGATCTTGACTCGGGACAGGGGGGTGCATACATCCCGCCCGTTGGCACTCGGGGATCATGAGTGCCAATAGACCTGAACCTCAAGGGAGACCTTTCAGATGGCATTCAAACCGCTGCATGACCGCGTGCTGGTCCGCCGCGTCCAGAGCGACGAAAAGACCAAGGGCGGTCTGATCATCCCCGACACCGCCAAGGAAAAGCCCGCCGAGGGCGAGATCGTCGCCGCCGGCGAAGGCGCGCGCAAGGATTCGGGCGAGCTGATCGCGATGTCCGTGAAGGCCGGCGACCGGGTGCTGTTCGGCAAGTGGTCGGGCACCGAAGTGACGCTGAACGGCGAAGAACTCATCATCATGAAGGAAAGCGACATCCTCGGGATCATTTCCTGAGCGACGCCTTTCCCTTCCGAAAACCCATAGTCAGGAGACAGCACAATGGCTGCCAAGGACGTCCGTTTTGATACCGATGCCCGCGACCGCATGCTGCGCGGCGTCAACATCCTCGCCGATGCGGTGAAGGTCACCCTCGGGCCCAAGGGCCGCAACGTCGTCATCGAGAAGTCGTTCGGTGCGCCCCGCATCACCAAGGACGGCGTGACCGTCGCCAAGGAAATCGAACTGGCCGACAAGTTCGAGAACATGGGCGCGCAGATGGTGAAGGAAGTCGCCTCGCGCACCAACGACGAGGCCGGCGACGGCACCACCACCGCGACCGTTCTCGCCCAGGCGATCGTGCGCGAGGGCATGAAGGCGGTTGCCGCCGGCATGAACCCGATGGACCTCAAGCGCGGCATCGACCTTGCGACCCACAAGGTCGTCGAGGCGATCAAGGCCGCCTCGCGCCCCGTCAAGGACAGCGACGAGGTTGCGCAGGTTGGCACCATCTCGGCCAACGGCGAAGCCTCGATCGGCCGCCAGATCGCCGATGCGATGCAGAAGGTCGGCAACGAGGGTGTCATCACCGTCGAAGAGAACAAGGGGATGGAGACCGAGGTCGAAGTCGTCGAGGGGATGCAGTTCGACCGCGGCTATCTCTCGCCCTATTTCGTCACCAACGCCGACAAGATGATCGCGGAGCTCGAGGACGCCTACATCCTGCTGCACGAGAAGAAGCTCTCGTCGCTCCAGCCGATGGTGCCGCTGCTCGAGGCCGTCATCCAGTCGCAGCGTCCGCTCGTGATCGTGGCCGAGGATGTCGAGGGCGAGGCGCTCGCCACGCTCGTCGTCAACAAGCTGCGCGGCGGCCTCAAAATCTCGGCTGTCAAGGCGCCGGGCTTCGGTGATCGTCGCAAGGCGATGCTCCAGGACATCGCGATCCTGACCGGCGGGCAGGTCATCTCGGACGATCTCGGCATGAAGCTCGAGAACGTCGGGCTCGACATGCTGGGCCGCGCCAAGAAGATCTCGATCAACAAGGACAACACCACGATCGTCGACGGCTACGGCGACAAGGCCGAGATTCAGGCCCGCGTCGCGCAGATCCGCGCCCAGATCGAGGAGACGACCTCGGACTACGACCGCGAGAAGCTGCAGGAGCGTGTGGCGAAGCTCGCGGGCGGCGTCGCGGTGATCCGCGTCGGCGGCATGACCGAGGTCGAGGTGAAGGAGCGCAAGGACCGCGTCGATGACGCGCTGAACGCGACCCGCGCCGCCGTCCAGGAAGGCATCGTCGTCGGCGGGGGCGTCGCCCTCATCCAGGCCTCGAAGACGCTCGCGGGCCTGACGGGCGTCAACTCCGACCAGGATGCCGGTGTCGCCATCGTCCGCCGCGCGCTCGAGGCACCGCTGCGCCAGATCGCGACCAACGCGGGCGTCGATGGCGCCGTCGTTGCCGGCAAGGTGCGCGAATCGAACGATCCGACCTTCGGCTTCAACGCCCAGACCGAGCAGTACGGCGACATGTTCAAGTTCGGCGTGATCGACCCGGCCAAGGTCGTGCGCACCGCGCTCGAGGATGCCGCGTCGGTTGCCTCGCTCCTCATCACGACCGAGGCGATGATCGCCGACCGTCCGAAAGAGGACAAGGGTCCCGCCATGGGCGGCGGCATGGGCGGCATGGACGGGATGATGTGATCCCGACCGCCGATTGAACTTCCCGCAGGGGCCCCGGAAGGGGCCCCTCGACTTTTGTGCATCCCGCTGCGATTCTGGGCAGGGGCATATTTTCGTCCGAAGGGTTCATTTCATGCCCGTCATCGCGCTTTCGAGCATCCCGAGCCGGTTTGCGCAGCTCGGCGCGGTGCTGCGCGCGTTGCGGGCGCAAGACGTTCCTGACCTCGCCGTCGAGCTCTATCTGCCCCGCCGATATCGCCGCTTCGCCGCCTACGACGGCACGCTGCCCGAGGTTCCGCCGGGGGTTGAGATCATCCGTGTCGAGGAGGATTTTGGCCCTGCCACCAAGATCTTGCATGCCGTCGAACGCCACCGTGCGCGCGATCCGCAGATCCTCTATTGCGACGATGACATCCTCTATGCCCCGGGCTGGGCGCGCGGTCTTCTGGCCGCGCAGGCCACCAATCCGGCCCATGCTGCTGCTGCCGCAGGCCTCAATCTCGATGCGCTGGGCCTCGCGCTCCCGGTGGTGGCGGGCCCGCGCGCGATCTTGCAGCGGCGCGGCCGAGACTGGAGCTATCTGATCGCGCGTGCCGTCCAGATCCTGCGCCACGGCGGTGCCTCGCGCGTGCCGCCCGAGCGCAAGGCGATCCGGCGGATGATCGCACGGACAGGGTTTGTCGACATCGCCGAGGGGTATGGCGGCGTCGTGGTGCGGCCCTCCTTCTTCGACGCGGGCTTTCGCGACATTCCGCCCGCGTTGTGGTCGGTCGACGATGTCTGGATTTCTGGCCATCTCGCGCGGCGTGGCGTCGGCATCATCGCTGTGCGCGATGCGGCGCGGTTGCGCTTCACCCGCGCCCATGACGGCACCGATCCGTTGCACGGCGCCGAGATCGAGGGCATGGGGCGGTTCGAGGCCAACCGCGCCTGCGCCCTTCACCTGCGTGACCGTTTCGGGATCTGGCAGCCGGCCGGGGTGCGTTGACACGACCGCAGGCCGATCGCATAGTTCTGCGAGCGCCCGCTCATTCGGGCGCATAGACCCTTTTGAACCCAAGGCATTTCACCAAGACTGGATCCTCCGTTGTCCCATTCCGACATCCACCCCGTCATCCTCTGCGGCGGCTCGGGCACCCGGCTTTGGCCCCTGTCGCGCAAGAGCTATCCCAAGCAGTTCTCGAAGCTTCTGGGCGAGGAGACGCTGTTTCAGGCCTGTGCGCGCCGCCTGTCCGGCCACGGATTCGCGCGCCCCATCATCGTGACGGGCGAGGCCTTCCGCTTCATCGCGGCCGAGCAGTTGCGCGAGGCGGGCGTTGCCGCGCCGGAGCTGTTGATCGAGCCGCAGCCGCGCAACACTGCCCCCGCGATCCTCGCCGCGGCGCTGACGGTCGCGGCGCACGATCCCGCTGCGCTGATCGTCGCGGCGCCGGCGGATCATGCGATCCCGGACGCAGAGGGGTTCCGCGCTGCGCTGCGGACCGCAGCGCCCGCCGCCCGCGCCGGCGCGGTCGTCACCTTCGGCATCCGGCCCGACCGACCCGAACCGGGCTATGGTCACCTCGAACCCGAAACCGCAGCGCCCGAGGGGCCGGGCGGAATCCGGCCCCTGCGCCGCTTCGTCGAGAAGCCGGGGCCAAAGGATGCCGAACGGATGGCTGCCGACGGCCTGCATCTGTGGAATGCGGGCATCTTCCTGCTCCGCGCAGACACGCTGATTGCGGCCTTTCAGGCCCATGCGCCCGAGATCCTTTCGGGTGTGCGGGCCGCGCATGCGGCGGCGCGGTCCGATCTCGACTTTTTCCGGCTTGATCCCGCCGCGTGGGCCAAGGTCGAGGATATCTCGATCGACTATGCGATCATGGAGCGGGTCGCGGGCCTGATGGTCATGCCCTTTGATGGCGCGTGGTCGGACCTCGGAGGGTGGGAA
Source organism: Limisphaerales bacterium (assembly GCA_044356825.1). Classification (GTDB taxonomy): domain Bacteria; phylum Pseudomonadota; class Alphaproteobacteria; order Rhodobacterales; family Rhodobacteraceae; genus JAUREX01. The sequence continues at coordinate 6,919 of JBIKVM010000003.1, read as the reverse complement.
GCAGTCTGGAAGGCGGGCGACGCCGACGCGGCGGGCAATGTGCGATCAGGCCACGCAACCGCCATCGACTGCGAGGGAACGCTGCTGCGCTCGGAGGCCGAAGGTGTCGAACTGGTGGGGATCGGGCTGCGCGACATCGTGGCAGTCGCGATGCCCGACGCGGTTCTGGTGGCGCGGCGCGATGCCGGGGGGCAGGTGCGCGAGGCGGTCGCGGTCCTTGCCGCGCGCGGCGCGCCGCAGGCAACCGCCTTTCCGCGCGATCACAGGCCATGGGGTTGGTTCGAGCGACTCTCGATCGGGCACCGCTATCAGGTGAAGCGCATCCTCGTGCGGCCGGGTGCCGCACTCAGCCTGCAGGCGCACCACCACCGGTCCGAACACTGGATTGTCGTGGCCGGAACAGCCCGTGTGACGAACGGGGACGCCGTGCGGCTGCTGACCGAGAACGAATCGGTCTATATCCCCCTCGGGACACGCCACAGGCTGGAAAATCCCGGCAAACTCGACCTTGAACTGATCGAGGTGCAGACAGGCGCCTATCTGGGCGAGGACGACATCGTGCGTTTCGAGGATGTCTACGCCCGGGTCTGACCCGCGCGCGATCAGGCGTTGACGAGGGCGAGGAAGACCAGCGTCGCGATGATCACGATCACCGAGCGGATGGTGAAGGTGATGAACCCGTTGAACGTGCGCTCCTGCGCGCGGATGTCCATGCTGCCAGGTTTGTGGTCGTGGTGGTGATCGTGGGAATGCTGGGCCATGAGGTGTCTCGCGGTTCTGTGCAACATGGGTTAGCCGATCGGGTGCCCCATGTCATCCGCGATCTTCACCTCGGGGACATCGTGCCACATCCAGGCGCCGTCGGCGCGGCGTGTCCGCGCGACGGCCCCGAGCGCGAGCAGGTGGTTGAGATGGGCGAGCGTCTCGGGCAGCGCGAGGCCCATGAGCGCATCATCGATCGGCCGGCGGAAGAGGGGCGCGAAGCACGCGACCGCGACGCGGGGCTCGCGCAGATGGGCGCGCAGGCGGCGAAGGGCGGCCGCGTGGCTCTGCCCCATCTGGCCGAGCCGGAGCGCAAGCCCGGTGAAGGGCAGCTTGTGGCCGGGCAGCACGAGGTGGTCGGGCCGGGCGTGGGCCGCAAGGCGCGCGCAGCTTGCCAGCCACTCGCCGAGCGGATCGGCGGCGGGTTCGTTGGGATAGACCCCGATATGGGGCGTGATCCCGGGCAGGACCTGATCCCCCGCGAGGACGAGCGCGCCATCCTCGGACCAGAGGGTCGCGTGTTCGGGGGCATGTCCGTCGCCCATCCGCACCCGCCAGCCCCGCCCGCCCAGCACGATCCGCGCGCCGTCCTGCAGGCGGGTGAAGCCCGGCGGCAGCGCGTGGGTGGTGTCGGCGGCGTTCCAGGGCCTCGCGGCGGCGCGGCGGGCGAAGGTTTCGGCGTCCATCCCGGCCTCGCGCCACAGCGCGAGGGCCTCGGGCGTCGGCCTCTCCTGCAGGTCGAGCGCGAGCATCCGCGCCATGAGCCAGCCCGTCCGCGGCATGAGGAGTTCGGCGCCCCGCGCCACGAACCAGCCCGCGAGCCCGACGTGATCGACATGGTGGTGGGTGACGAGGACGCGGCGGACGGGGCGGCCGGCCAGCGGGCCGGTCAGGACGGCTTGCCATGCGGCGCGGGTGTCAGGGGTGTCGAGGCCGGTATCGACGATCGTCCAGCTGTCGCCGTCATCGAGCGCGTAGACGTTCACATGATCGAGCGCCATCGGCATCGGCAGGCGCAGCCACAGGATACCGGGCGCGACCTCGGTCGCCGCGCCGGGGGCGGGCGGGGTCGCGAAGGGGTGGCGGATCTCGGCGGCGGAGGTGTCCATCATCGTGCCGTCACGGGTCGAGCGCCTCGGGCGCGAGCGCATAGACCCCCGCGGCGCCGAGCGTCGCCTCGGCCAGATGCGGCCCCTGCTGCGGCAGGAGGCGCGCGACATGGAAGGCCGCGAGGGCGTGGCGCGGCCCCGGCGCGCCTTCGGCCAGCGCCGCGCGCAAGAGGTAGTGCGCCCCGAGCAGCCGCGCGAAGCCGCGCAGATAGGCCAGCGCCCCCGCCGCCCGGTCGGTCGGGCCGAGGTCGAGCATCGCCCGCGTCGCGCGCGCCTGCGCCCCGGCCGCCTCGGCCAGCGCAGGGGCCATGCCGGGCAGGGTCTGGCGCGCCGCCTCGGCCGCCCCTGCGATCTCGGCGATGAGGGCGCGCGCGGCGGCGCCCCCGTCGGCCAGCTTGCGCCCCACGAGGTCCATCGCCTGAATGCCGTTCGTCCCCTCATAGATCGCGCTGACGCGGATGTCGCGCCAGAGTTGGGCCGCGCCCGTCTGCTCGACATAGCCCATGCCGCCGTGGATCTGAATCCCGAGATCGGCCACCGCGATGCCGGCCTCGGTGCCGCAGACCTTGGCGATCGGGGTCAGGAACGCCGCCCGCGCCTGCCAGCCCGCATCGCCCGTCGCGCGCGCCATGTCGATGGCGACCGCGCAGCCGAGCGCGACCGCCCGCGCCGCCGCCGTCTCGGCCGCCATCAGCCCGAGCATCCGGCGCACGTCGGCATGATCGGCGATCGGGCCCGACCCGTCGCCCACGGGTGTCGTGCCCTGCCGGCGCGTGCGCGCGTGCCCGAGCGCCAGTTGCAGCGCCGCCTCGGCCGCGCCCACGCCCTGCACGCCCACGCCGAGGCGCGCGTTGTTCATCATCGTGAACATCGCCGCCATGCCGCGATGCGGCTCTCCGACCAGCCAGCCGCGCGCGCCCTCATAGGCCATCACCGCCGTCGGGCTGCCGTGCAGGCCCGTCTTGCCTTCGAGCGAGAGGACGCGCAGCGCGTTCGGCGCGCCCAGCCGCCCCTCGGCGTCGGGGATGATCTTCGGCACCATGAAGAGGCTGATGCCCCTGGTCCCCGGCCCGCCGTCCGGCAGCCGCGCCAGCACGAGGTGGCAGACATTCGCGGTAAAGTCGTTGTCGGCCCAGGTGATGTAGATCTTCTGCCCGCTGATCGCGAAGCTGCCATCGCCCAGCGGCTCCGCCCGGCAGCGCAGCGCGCCGACGTCGGACCCCGCCTGCGGTTCGGTCAGGTTCATGGTCGCGCACCATTCGCCCGAGATCAGACGCGGCAGATAGACGGCCTTCAGCGCCGCATCCGCATGATGCTCGAGCGCCTCGATCTGCCCCTGCGTCATCAGCGGGTTGGTGTGCAGCGCAAGGCAGGCCGAGGCCATCATCTCGTTCACGGCCGTGGCCAGCGTCTGCGGCAGGCCCATGCCGCCATGGGCGGGATCGGCGGCGATGCCGATCCAGCCTCCCTCGGCGATGGCGCGATAGCCGCGCGCGAAGCCGGGCGGGGTGCGCACCGCGCCGTTCTCGAGCCGGGCGGGGTGTTCGTCGCCTGCGCGCCGGAGCGGCGCCAGAACCTCGGCGCAGAGCCTGCCCGCCTCGGTCAGGATCGCGTCGGTCGTCTCGGGGCCGCACGGGGCGAAGGCGCCGGTGGCCGCGACCGCGTCGAACCCCACCACATGGCGCAGCACGAATCGCAGTTCGGATATCGGTGCGCGATAGGGCATGTCGCCTCCGGGGGCTTGCTTTGGGCACGCTCATAGCCCAAGGGCGGGGCTGATTGAAGCGCCGAGGGGCCGCGATGACAGCGACGACGATCCTGCGCCCCGATCCCGAGGGGATCGCCGCCGCGGCGGCCCTCTTGCGCGCGGGCGCGCTGGTCGCGATGCCGACCGAGACGGTCTATGGCCTCGCCGCCGACGCGACGAACCCGGCCGCGATTGCCGCGCTCTATGCCGCCAAGGGGCGCCCCTCGCGCAACCCGCTGATCGTGCATGCGGCCGATGCGGCGGCGGCCGGGCGGATCGGCGCGATCCCCGCCGAGGCCGCGCCCCTTGTCGCGCGGTTCTGGCCCGGGCCGCTGACGCTTGTCGTCGATCTGCGCCCCGATGCCGGCATTGCGGCCGCGGTGACGGCGGGGCTTGCGCGCGTCGCGCTGCGGGTACCGGCGCATCCGGTGGCGCAGGCGCTCTGCCGCGCGCTCGGCCGGCCCATCGCCGCGCCCTCGGCCAACCCCTCGGGCCGGATCAGCCCGACGCGGGCGGCGCATGTGCTCGCGGGCCTCGGCGGGCGGATCGCGGCGGTGATCGACGCGGGCCCCTGCGCGGTCGGGGTCGAATCGACGATCCTCGGCTGCGGGCCGGATGGCTTCACGCTGTTGCGCGAGGGGGGGGTGACGGCGGACGCGATCGAGGCGCTGATCGGTCAGCCGCTCCGCCGCCCCGCTCCCGACCGCGCCGAGGCGCGACCCGAGGCGCCGGGGCAGCTTGCCTCGCACTACGCGCCGCGGGCGGCGGTCCGGCTTGGCGTCAGGGTGCCGGGGCCCGGCATGGTCTGGATCGGCTTCGGGCCGGGGTGCGTGGGCGCGGCGCTGAACCTCTCGCCCTCGGGCGACATGGCCGAGGCGGCGGCGCGGCTTTATGACGTGCTGCACGAGGCCGATGCGCTGGCCGGGCCGGGGGGGCTGATCGGCTTCGCGCCGGTGCCCGATATGGGCCTCGGCCGGGCCGTCAACGACCGGCTGTCGCGTGCGGCGGCACCACGCGACGGCGATCGGCCCTGATCTCCTAACATTTTCCGCCATGCGCCGTTTCCCCATCCAACGGGAGATCAGCATGACACACTATCGCCATATCCAGACCTCGGACCTTTCGGCGACGATGACGGCATCCTCTGTCGCGCTGGCACTTGCGCCCGCGCCGGCCGTTGCCCGCGTCACTGAACAAGGTGCGGGGCCTCTGCCCGACTCGACCATCGAGGTGCTGAGCAGCCTCTATCACAAGGGCCAGCATCGGCTTGTCGTGGAGATGGCGCGCCACCTACTTGATGAGGCGCCCGAGTCGATATTCCTGCGCAACATCCTTGGCGAGACGCACGCGATCCTGAAGGAAAACGAAGAGGCGGTGATCCATTACGTCCGCCTGCTCGAGATCGACCCCCACCCGACCGAGTCGGAGCGCAAGGCGGCCTATCTGCCCAACGTCCACAACAACCTCTCGATCGCGCTGAAGGAACTCGGATTTCTCGATGAGGCCGAGCACCATGTCGCCGAAGCGATCGCGCTGCGGCCCGGCTTTGCGGTCGCGCACAATACCTACGGCACGCTCCTCAATGAGCGGGCGGACATCAAGGGCGCGCAGAACCACTTCCTGCGCGCAATCGAGATCGACCACCGCGATCACGTCCCTTATTGGAACCTGCATTCGACCGTGAACGACCCCGAACAGGCGCAGGCGATCCTGGAACTCTGCCTCGAACAGGCGCCGGCGTTCCAGACCGGGGTAGTGACGCTTGCCGGGATGCGCGCGCTGGCGGGCGATCCCAGCCATTATGAGCGTCTGATGGCCGCAGGCTTCGGGCACGATCCTGTCCTGCGGTCCGTCGGCTGGATCCTGTCGCTGCCCAATCGGCCCGAGTTGCACTTCAACCGCTGGTCGGTGTTCGATCGCGCGGTCGGCTGGTCGGACCGCTCGCGTCCCTTCTACGAATTCGGCGTCTGGATGGGCGACAGCTTCCGCTACCTCATGCAGAGCTATCGCAAGGGCTTTGGTTTCGACACCTTCGAGGGGCTTCCCGAGGACTGGCGCACCGTGCCCAAGGGGAGCTATTCGAGCTTTGGCCGCATTCCGCAGATCCGTGGCGCCCAGTTCGTGGCCGGCGAGTTTGCCCACACCCTTCCGCAGTTCTTCGCGCGCCCACGCGCCAAGGCTGCGCTCATCAACTTCGACGCCGACCTCTATGCCTCTACCCTCTGCGCGCTGAGCAACGCCCGCCCCGTCATCGACGGGCGTACGCTGCTCGTCTTCGACGAATTCATCGTCAACAGCGACTGGGAAAAGGACGAATACCGCGCGCTCGAAGAGTTCTGCGCCCGCGAGGGGCTGGGCTATGAGGTTCTGGCGGTCTCGCTCTATACCAAGCAGATGGTCTGCCGCCTGACCGGGATCGCCGAGGGCTGAGGTGGCGCGCTGCCACGGGCCTTGACAAATTCCCGCAAAAGATGACTAATCCGGGTAGATTTCAACCCGGAGGTTTCCATGACGCGTTATCTTCTGCTTGCCACACTTGTCGGCCTCATTCTTGTCGGCCTGCCGGAGGATGCCCTCGCCGGGCTTCGCTGGCGCTGATTTCCAATGAGCAACCCGGAGGTTTCCATGGCGCGTTATCTTCTGCTTGCCGCGCTTCTCGGCCTTATCCTTGTCGGCCTGCCGGAGGACGCCCTCGCAGGTGTCAGGATCATCCGCTGATCGACAACCAAGTCAGGGCACCTGCGGGGTGCCCTGACGCCATCAACGCGGCGGCATGCTGCGCGGGACTGTAAAGATCAGCCTTGTTCCGGTAAGTGCGGCGCTGCTCGCTGAAAGTGCCGCGGCTTCCGTCCAGTGGGGCTGAAGGCCCCTTCAGGCTCGCCCCGGCGCACCCGTGGTGCGCCGGGGCAACGTGATCAACTGCACCCGCTGGTGGCGCCGCAGGTGTTGCACTTCATGCAGGTGCCGTTGCGCACCAGCGTGAAGTTGCCGCACTCGCCGCAGCTGTCGCCCTCGTAGCCCTGCATCCGCGCGCGCGCCCGGGCGTCGATCGCGGGCTCGATCGCGGCCGAGACCTGCACCGCCGCCATCGTCGCGACCGCGCCCGTATCGAGTGCGAGCGCCGAGGCCGTCGCCATCCCGCCCCTCAGCACCACCAGTTCCTGCGGCACGCGCTTGCGCAGATAGCCCGTCGAGCTGATCTGGCGCAGCACCTCGAGGCCGCGGCTCGCGGCGTCGTCCGTGACGGGGGCGACGTTGCGCTTGCCTTCCTCTTCGCCCCGCCCGAGATCGTCGAAGCTCG
>JBIKVM010000221.1:0-4849 GCA_044356825.1 Limisphaerales bacterium | reverse complement strand
CGCTGCCCCCCGGCCCCCCCGGGGTATTTGGGCCAAGATGATGAGGGGTGCTACCTGTCTCAGCTTGGTAGAAATACCCCGGGGGGTAGCCGCGCGCGGCGCGGCGCGGGGGGCAGCGCCCCTCGGCCTTCAGGTGCCGGGGACTTCGGCCCCATGCGCGGGCGCGCGGCCGGAGGCGGCGGGCCAGGAGAGGGAGAGGTCGCGCAGCACGACATCTATGCATTCGACCTCGAGGCGGAGCGCGCCATCGCCAGCGACGCGGATCGTCAGCGTCGCCGCGGCGTCCGCCCCGGGGGCGTGCTCGATGGCAAGGAGCGAGAGGATGGCATCGGGGTCGTGCTGACGGATGCCCTGCGCGCGGACCACGCGCACATCGCCGAAGACGAGAAGGCTGCGCACGCGGGCGGGCACGGTCGCGGGCGCGTCGGGCCGGGGTTCCCAGCAGAAACGGTTGAGGAGGAGTGCCAGGCGCCGGCGGCGGCGGTCGTACCGGATCTGGTCGGGCGAGAGGAGGGCATCCTGCACGAGGGCCGAGATGACGGCGAGGTCCTCGGCATCGGTGGCAAGGAGCGTGAGTGCGCCCGGGGGAGCGGACGGGGCGCCGTCCTCGAAGCGGGCGTCACCGGTCATCTCCCCCTCATTCGCTGACCCGTTCGATTCGGGCGCCGACGGCGCCGAGCTTGGCCTCGAGGCGCTCGTAGCCGCGGTCGAGGTGGTAGACGCGCTTGACGAGCGTCTCGCCCTCGGCTGCGAGCCCCGCGAGGATGAGCGAGACCGAGGCGCGCAGGTCGGTGGCCATGACCGGCGCGCCGCGCAGCCGTTCGACCCCGTGCACGCGGGCGGTGCCGCCCTGGACCTCGATGCGGGCGCCCATGCGGGCAAGCTCGGGGGCGTGCATGAAGCGGTTCTCGAAGATGCGTTCCTCGAGGACCGACACGCCCGACGCGGTCGCGAGATGGGCCATCATCTGGGCCTGCAGGTCGGTCGGGAAGCCCGGGAAGGGGGCGGTCGCGACATCGACGGGGCGGATGCGCGCAGGGCCCCGGCTGACGCGCAGGCCCGTCGCGGTCTCGGCGATCTCGACCCCGGTGGCGGCGAGTTTCTCGGCGAAGGCCGCGACGAGGTCGATCCGGCCGCCCGCGAGTTCGACGCTGCCGCCGGCGATGGCGGGGGCGAGCATGTAGGTGCCGAGTTCGATCCGGTCGAGCACGACGCGGTGGGTCGCGCCGCCAAGGGCCGCCACGCCCTCGATCTCGATCGTGTCGCTGCCCTCGCCCGAAATCCTTGCCCCCATCCGGCGCAGGCACTGCGCGAGGTCGACGATCTCGGGTTCGCGGGCGGCGTTGCGCAGGACGGTGGTGCCGCGGGCGAGGGTGGCGGCCATGAGCGCGTTCTCGGTCGCGCCGACCGAGACGAAGGGAAACGCGACGACCGCGCCGCGTAGCCCGCCCGCGGGGGCGCGGGCGTGGATGTAGCCCTCGCGCAGGTCCATCTCGGCGCCCATGGCCTCGAGCGCCCTGAGGTGGAGATCGACCGGGCGGGCGCCGATGGCGCAGCCGCCGGGCAGCGACACCTCGGCCCGGCCGAAGCGCGCGAGCAGCGGGCCCAGCACGAGGACCGAGGCGCGCATCTTGCGCACGATGTCGTAATCGGCCCGCTGGCTCGTGACATCGTGGGACGAGAGCGCCAGCACCTGCCCGCCCTGGAGCGACTGCACCTCGGCGCCGAGCGACTGGAGGAGCTGCGTCATGGTGCGGATGTCCGACAGGCGCGGTGCGTTGGTGAGCGTGAGCGGCTCGTCGGTCAGGAGCGTCGCGGGCATGAGCGTGAGGCAGGCGTTCTTGGCGCCCGCGATCGGGATCGTGCCGTTCAGTTCGGTTCCGCCCCGCACGAGGATCGCGTCCATCTCAGCCCTTCCCTTCGCCCCTGCCCGCCGCCTCGGCCTGGCCTGCCACTGCGACCGTTTCGCCGCGCGCACGCGCCTGCGCCTTGCGGCGGGCGAGATTGGCCTTGAGCGCGGCCTTGAGGCGCGCGCCGCGGTCCTCGGCGGGCTGGGGCGGGCGGGGCGGTTTCATGCGGCCTCTCTAGCGCTTCGGGGCGCGAGCGTCCAGATTGCGGCGCGCGGGGCATGCGGCTAGGATCGCGCGATCGGTGACGGGGAGAGGCGATGAGCGTCAATCACATCAGGCCATGGCGCAACATCTATCGGCGCGCCTCGCGCAAGATCATGGTGGGCAAGGTGGCCGTCGGGGGGGATGCGCCGATCTCGGTGCAGACGATGACGAACACGCCCACGACCGATGTCGCCGCCACCATCGCGCAGGTGCAGGCGGCGGCGATCGCGGGTGCCGATATCGTGCGCGTCTCGACGCCCGACGAGGCGAGCACGCGCGCGCTGGCCGAGATCGTGCGCGAAAGCCCGGTGCCGATCGTGGCCGACATCCATTTCCACTATCGCCGCGCGATCGAGGCGGCCGAGGCGGGTGCTGCCTGCCTGCGCATCAACCCCGGCAACATCGGCAGTGCCGAGCGCGTGCGCGAGGTGGTGCGCGCGGCGCGCGACCACGGCTGTTCGATCCGGATCGGCGTCAACGCCGGCAGCCTCGAGAAGCACCTGCTCGAGAAATACGGCGAGCCCTGCCCGGATGCGATGGTCGATTCCGCCCTCGACCACATCAAGCTCCTGCAGGACAACGACTTTCACGAGTTCAAGATCTCGTGCAAGGCCTCCGACGTGTTCCTTGCGGCGGCGGCCTATCAGAAGCTTGCCGAGGCCACCGACGCGCCCATCCACCTCGGCATCACCGAGGCGGGCGGGATGGTGTCGGGCACCGTCAAATCGGCGATCGGGCTTGGCAACCTGCTCTGGATGGGGATCGGCGACACGATCCGCGTCTCGCTCTCGGCCGATCCGGTCGAGGAGGTCAAGGTCGGGTTCGAGATCCTCAAGTCGCTTGGGCTGCGCCACCGGGGGGTGACGATCATCTCCTGCCCCTCCTGCGCGCGGCAGGGGTTCGACGTGATCCGCACCGTCTCGATCCTCGAGGAGCGGCTCGCCCATGTCACGACGCCCATGAGCCTCTCGATCATCGGCTGCGTGGTGAACGGCCCCGGAGAGGCGCTGATGACCGATGTGGGCTTTACCGGCGGGGGGGCGGGGTCGGGGATGGTCTATCTGGCGGGGCGGCAGAGCCACAAGATGGACAACGCCCGCATGATCGACCACATCGTCGAGCTGGTCGAGGCCAAGGCCGCCGAGATCGATGCCGCGCGCGCGGCCGAAGAGGCGTGATCAGCCCCCCGCGGCGATGAGGGCGCGCGCCTCGGCGGCGATCTGCGCCTCTTCGGCGGCGGGCACGACCCACACCGGCACCTCCCCCGCAAAGGAGAGCCCCGCCACGATTCGGGCGCGCAGGTCGGCGTCGTTCTCGCCGATCCCGCCGGTGAAGGCGATGGCGTCGAGCCCGCCCATGGCGGCGATCATGCTGCCCGCGTGGCGGACGGCCCAATAGGCGAAATGCGCGATGGCGAAGCGCGCGCGCGGCGTGCCGGCCGCGTGCAGCGCGCGCATGTCGCTCGCGCCGCCGAGCGCGAGCAGGCCGCTTGCGCGGTTGAGGATGCGCCCCGCCCCCTCGATGCCGTGTAGCTCGGCCAGCTTCAGCACCGCCGCCGGGTCGATGGCGCCCGAGCGCGTGCCCATCGTCAGCCCGTCGAGGGGCGAGTATCCCATCGTGGTCGCGACCGACCGCCCCCCCTCGATCGCGCAGATCGAGGCGCCGTTGCCCAGATGCAGCGCAAGCAACCGCCGCGGCAGCGGCCCGCCCGAGATCGCGGGCAACCGCCCGACCAGCGCGGCGTAGGAGATGCCGTGAAAGCCATAGCGGCGGATGCCCCGCGCGGCCTCGGCATCGGGGATGGCGTAGCGGGTGGCGACCTCGGGGTTCGTGGCGTGGAAGGCGGTATCGAAGCTTGCGAATTGCGGCAGGTCGGGCGCGAGGGCCTGGACGGCGCGGATCGCGGTCAGGTTCGCGGGGTTGTGCAGCGGCGCGAGCGGCACGCAGGACTCGATCTCGGCCAGCGTCGCGGCATCGACCCGCCGGGCCGCGATCAGGCGCGCGCCCCCATGCACGACGCGATGCGCGGCGGCATCGAGCGTCTCGGGGCCGAGCCCCGCCGCGGCGAGGGCGGCAAGGACCGCGCGCATCGCGCCCGCATGATCGGGTGCCTCGCACGGCGCGCTGCGGCCGGCGCGCTCGATGCGCGCATCGCCCCCGACCTCCGTGACCCGTCCGGCGCAAAGCTCTGCGCCTTCAGAATCATAGACGGCGAACTTGATCGAACTCGACCCAGCGTTGATGACAAGGATCCGCATCCTACGCCACGCTGCGCCAGAGGCCCAGAAGGGCAAGTGCCGCGAGCACCAGAATCGCGAAGCGGCGGAAGCCCTGCGGGTTGCCGCGCCGGAAGGCCCGCCCCCCGGCCCAGATCCCGGCCGCGAGGAAGGGCGCGGCGAGGATCGCGGCGGTGATCGTCTCGGCCGTCACGAAGCCTGCCGCCCAGAGGGCGGGAACGGTCAGGAAATCGAGAAAGGTGAAATAGGCGATCAGCGTCGCGCGAAAGACCGCCGGCGCGATCGGCTGGGCCGCGAAGAACACCGCGACCGGCAGCCCCCCCACGGCGGCCGCATTCGCAAGCCCCGAGACGACGCCCACCCCGCCATGCGCCGCCGCCCCCGCCGGGCGCGGCAGCGCCAGCCCCGCGAGCAGCAGCGCGCACATCACGAGGATGAAGACCGACAGGAACAGCCGCACCGCATCGACGCCCACTGAGCTCAGCACCCAGACGCCCG
>JBIKVM010000220.1:0-4870 GCA_044356825.1 Limisphaerales bacterium | reverse complement strand
GTGCTCCGGCGGTTCCAGAGCCGCTGAGGCCCGGTCGACGTGGTGGCGACGAGGCCGACCAGGCCGCACCCGAAGACATCCCCGCCGCCGACCCGCCGTCCGAGCCGAAGGAATGGCCGACGCCCCTCGACACCTTCGACGCCAGCCAGATCCCACGCCGGCAGTGGATCTACGGTTTCGACTACATCCGACAATACGTCAGCGTGCTCGCCTCCGCCGGCGGCATCGGAAAGACCAGCCTGATTACCGTCGAAGCCCTCGCCATCGCCACAGGCCGCGATCTCCTGAACACCAAGGTTAAAGAGCAGGCCAACGTCTGGATCATCAACCTCGAAGATCCCGTCAGCGAAATGCACATGCGCACGCTCGCCGCCATGAAGCACTACGGCATCAAGCCCGCCGACGTGCGCGGCCGACTCTTCGTCGACGGCGAAGACACCTTCGAACTCACGCTCGCCGCCGAAACCCGCGACGGCCTCATCAAGAACGAGGCCATGCTCGACGCCATGATCGAACGCATCAAGCGCCTGTCGATCGGCGTCGTCATCTTCGATCCCTTCGTCAGCACACACCTCGTCAACGAGAACTCCAACGGCAGCATCCAGGCCGTCGTCGCCATGCTGCGGAGACTGGCCCGCGAGACCGCCGCCTCCGTCATGCTCGTGCACCATGTGCGCAAGGGCAACGGAGACGACGCATCCGTCGACAGCATACGAGGGGCAGGCGCACTCATCGGTGCCGCCCGCGCCGCCCGCGTCGTAAACCGTGTAGCCGAAGACGACGCCATCAAGCTCGGCGTCGACGAGGCCGACGCGCGCTCGATCTTCCGCGTCGACGACGGCAAGGCCAATCTGGCACCGCCCGCACACGCCGCCGTCTACCGCCGCATGATCCCCGTCGAGATCGACAACGGCGAGTGGATCGGCGTCTGCGTCCCGTACGAGATGCCAAACGCCTTCGACGGCGTGTCGGCCAAAGATGCACGGGCCGTCCAGGATGCGGTCGACGCGGCCATCGCGGCAGGCAAGCCGTTCAGAGATAACCCGAGATCCAAAGAATATATCGGAATCAAAATGGCGGAATTGCTTGATTGGGACATGAATGAAAAGGCGGTAAAAGGAAAGATAGCCACCATTTACCGCGAATGGAAAAGGACCGGCGTGCTGGCGTCAGAAATAATACACGATGCAAGGCAAGGGCGCGAGGTCAGCATCGTGACCGTCGGCGAGCGCATCAGCCTGCATGACCTGTGAACAGGCCGCCGACCAGGGCATCCTCAGTCAGCGTTGCACGACTGAGGATGACTGAGGATGACTGAGGATGGCCCCGGCACCTTGACCCGCCTCACTCTTCCTCCTCAGTAGTTACCCCCTTTAGGGGGTATAACTGAGGAGGTTGAGGAGGAAGTTGCCTACGGCGGTCCTCACTCAGGAAGAGGCCGACTGAGGATGAGGAGCGAGGACGATGGCGAAGACAGGATCACGCAGGCCGCCCGAGTACAGCCGCAAGCACGATCGCATCCTGCACAGGGCGGCGACGGCGAAAGAAATAGAATGCGATTTGATATTGGCACCGCTGCAAAAGGAATTGGAAAGGCTCGATGGCAAATATGGATACGATCGCTTGCCGAAATTGATCTCGGTCGAGACGGCGGCCAGATGGGGCAAAGCATGCGCCGGCCTGCACGATGCCGTCGGCGCGCAGGATGCCGACAAGGTCAAAGCCTGGGTGATCGTATGCCTGCGCGGGTTGGCCGCGATGGACGCCGAGGCGGCGGTCGATCCGACCAACATCATGCCGCCCGACATCTGGGACTGCCACGATGACGAGGGCAGCTTCTGCATCATCCGCGACGGCAGCAGGCACCAGCAGGCCAGCAAGCTCAGACCAGGCCGACGGATCTACACAACCCGCGAGGTGGCCGTCGCACTGAGGCAAATGCAGACGGCCGTCGTGGACAGCGTCAAAGATCTGTGGGCCGGGGCAGAGATCGTCGGCGTGAGGAAGATCGAGGGCGAACATGTCGATGACGATCTCGACGCGGTGTTCGGGTCTCAGACGCGATGAGAGGGCCGGTAGACGGGCATGTCGATGCGGCGGGCCTCGAGGTGGCGGGCACGCAAGATGGCCGTCAGCGGGGCGCTGAGAGGGCGGGAGAATGTGTATACCAATCACACTGCGTCGACCTGCTCCCGCGCGAGGTGGCGTCGGTCGGCATGCCGTCGGCGCATGGCTCGATGCGCGTCAGCGGTATCCTGCTACCTTTCGAGCCATGCGTTATCCGCAATCCTAGTAAGCCATTGAAATCATTGAGGGCGAAAGTAACATAATGCGGGTTAACGGATTCTAAGGGGCGCAGGCCGCCGTTTTCGGGGCCACCGCCCCCCACCCCCCGTCAAACACCCGTGCACTGCTAGGAGCGTACATTCCCCCTGGTATGGATCCACATTCAGCATCTTTCTCCCTCAGAACCCGCGCATGAGGATGTCGACGGCGCGCAGCAGATCGTCCGCGATCTCGGCTGCTGACCCGACCCGCTTGCGCAACTGCCCCTGCGAGACGGCAGCGAGCGCCTGCACGCGCACCATGTAGACCTCCTCGCCCACCGCGATGATCGGGTTGAGCTTGCCGAGCTCGGTCGCAGGATCGTGCCGCACGAGGGGTGCCACCACCCGTGTCGTGCTGAGGCCGATGAGATCGGTCTGAAGATCGACAACCAGCAGCCCGCCCGGCAGCGCGTAGATGTCGTGCTGAGCCATGATCAGAAGAGGCGGTAGGGGTCGAGCGGCAAACCGTCGCGTTCGATTTCACGTGCATAGGCCGCAAGCGCTGCGCCGTGTACCTCCTGCCACTGCCGGTTCCTGTGTTCCCGGATTGCAGCGAAGAGCGCACCCTCTGCGACGCTTGAGAGGTTCATGCCCAAGGCCTTCGCCTCCGCGACTATGCTCGGGTCGACAGAGAGGGTGATCTTCGTGCGCATCGGCGTCTCCTGGAGCGGAGAAGCCAGAATATGCGGCCAGTCATACGTATGCAAGGGCGTATGCTCCACCGCGCCCCCTCGAGCGCCCCTCGGCAGAGCTAGGGCTTGATCGCCTGATGCTGAATTGCTGATCTGAGTGCCCAGAGCACCGCTGTAACCGTGTTATGCTTCCTGCCGTATCGGACTCCTTCCATCGCATCGCGATCGCACACACACGCACTGCCCCGTTCCAGCCCGGGAAGGACGGTGGAGGTCGAGGCGGGATCAGGTTGCGTGCGGGGCGAAACTGCCACCGCTCACGCGGTGCCAATACGACCGCAGTCTCGGGTCGGGCACATCGCGCCCCTCGAGCAGCGCGTTCGGCTCGACCTTGGGATAGATCTGATCGGCCAGTTTGATCTCGCTTGCCGAAACCCTGCGCACGATGTGGCGGCGTGTCAGTCCCGATGGGTGCTCGAGCCCTGCTGCCTCGAGCAGTTCCTTTACCGCGAACATGGTGTTGCGGTGAAAGTTCGCGACCCTCTGCGCACGGTCCTCGATATCGATCACCCGATAGCGGCGGGCATCCATGGTCGCAACGCCCGTCGGGCAGCGCCCCGAGGCGCAATCGCGCGCCTGGATGCAGCCCAGCGTGAACATGAAGGGGCGGGCCATGTTGCACCAGTCGGCCCCGAGCGCGCAGGTCCGCACCACGTCAAAGCCGCTCACGATCTTGCCCGAGGCCGCGACCTTGACCCGTCCGCGCAGGCCTGCGCCGATCAGGGCATTGTCGACGAAGACGACCGCGTCGCGCAGGGGTGATCCGATGTGGTCGGTGAACTCGGCGGGCGCGGCGCCCGTGCCGCCCTCGGCGCCATCGACCGTGACGAAGTCGACCACCTTGCCCGAGGTGGCCATCGCCTTCACGATCGCGACGAATTCCCACGGATGGCCGATGCAGAGCTTGATCCCGACGGGCTTGCCGCCCGACAGACGCCGCAGCCGATCGGCGAAATCGAGCAGGCCGTCGGGGGTGGAGAACTCCGAATGGCTCGAGGGCGAGATGACATCCCGGAACGGCTCGACCCCGCGCGTGCGGGCGATCTCGGGGGTGACCTTGGGCGCCATCAGCATCCCGCCATGGCCGGGCTTGGCGCCCTGGCTCAGCTTGATCTCGATCATCTTGATCTGGTCGCGCGCCGCCACCGCCGCGAAGGCATCGGGGTCAAAACGCCCCTCGGGGGTGCGGCAGCCGAAATACCCCGTCGAGACCTGCCAGACCGTGTCGCCGCCGCCCGCCGCATGATAGGCGGAAAACGCACCCTCGCCGGTGTTGTGGGCAAAGCCGCCGATCCTGGCCCCGCGCGAGAGCGCCTCGATCGCGGTTGGCGAGAGGGATCCGAAACTCGTCCCCGAGATGTTGAGCAGCGACATCCGATAGGCGCGCGGTCCCTTGCCGACCGTGACGCGGAAATCGCCGTCCGCGATATGCGAGGGCGTGATCGAATGATTGAGCCAGCTGTGCGTCTCGTCGTACATATCCCGGTCGGAGCCGAAGGGGCGCACGGCAGCAAGGCTCTTGGATCGCTGATAGACCATAGAGCGCTGGTTGCGCGAATAGGGCAGCTCGTCCGAGTCGGCCTCCCAGAAATACTGGCGCAGTTCGGGCCGGATCGATTCGAGGATGAAGCGGAAGCGGCCGATCAGCGGATAATTTCCGAGCACGCCGCGCTTTCGCTGCCGATAGTCGTGCACCGCGATCAGCGAGAGCGCCGCAGCCAGTGGCAAGAGCCAGAGCGCCAGTTCAGACCAGGGCGCCGCAACCGCGAGTGCGCCTGTCGCGAGCAGAGCATAGGCAAGCGCGGAATACCGCCCCCAACTGCAGTCCCCCCTCGGGCGCCCCGGGGCGGC